>CAYQZG010000049.1:15410-25957 GCA_964421785.1 uncultured Anaerolineales bacterium | reverse complement strand
GTCCGCCGCCGCCGCGCAGGCACCGAGATCCCCTCGAGAGCGCTGGACCTGCGATCAGCTGCGACATGCCGCTTCGCCTAAAACGATTTGTCTCTACTTCTCACCCTGGTATAATGCTTGCTCTGTGAAGAGGGGAACGATATGACGAAATGGAACATCAGCGTGGGACGTGGCTTCGGCATCGGCATCGGTCTGATGAGTGTCATCACGTTAGTCAACGCTGCCCTTATCGGCCTAGCTGCCTCGCGACCAATCAGCTTCGGCACCTTCATCGTCGGGCTATCCGCGATCTTCGGCTTCTCACTCGTTGGCCTAATCGCCTACTGGGTGTACGGCCTGGCCGGTGCTAGCTACATGCTCGACCGGAACGCGTTGACCATCGCCTGGGGGACATCCAAGCAGGTGATCCCTACAAGTGAGATCGAGCGTGTGTTCACCGGCGACGACATTGAGGGGAAGCTACGCTTCTACGGGGGAAGGTGGCCAGGTCATTGGGTCGGGTACGGGGAACTACCGGACGCCGGTCCGACTCTCTTCTACGCGACTCAGCCTCTACCTCAGCAGATCTTTATCTCCACACCGAGGCTCGTCTACGCCATATCCCCGACCGATCAAGAGGACTTCCTCGAATCACTTCATAAGCGACTGCAGATGGGGCCCACGCAGGCCATGGAGCAATCCTCCCAGCGTCCATCTATCCTCGACTGGCCTATCTGGAAAGATCCTCTAGGGCTCACCATGCTCGGCGCTACAACGCTGGCGATTGTCTCGCTCCTGGGCATGCTCAGCTTTCGCTTTCCTGCGCTTCCCATGCTCATACCACTCCATTTTGGGGCCTCGGGCTCTCCCGATCGACTCGGCCCTCGAGTCGAGATCTTTCTCATCCCTCTGATCGGTTTATTGGCGTTTCTCATCAACGGATCGCTGGGAAGCCTCGCTTACCGCCGCAACCGCGTAGCAAGCTACATGCTGTGGGGAAGCTCGATCCTCATACAAGTGCTCGTCTGGACAGCGACGTGCGGTCTCTTATCGCGGATCTAGACACCGCGAGCCCTCCAACCTCAGCTACATACCGAGACGGGGCTCAGACCTCACCCCATGTCGAGCTCGGCGATCTGCTCGAAATCGAGTGAGACGTCAAACGGGTCGTCCGACGTGATCCCTTCCCACCCCTCATCCAGCCCCCCCGGCTCAACCTCGCGCTGACACAGAGAGCGATAGCAGCAGATACGACAGCAGCTCCGATCCTCCGAGGGAGGAAGCAGATCACCGTCATCACACGCTCCCACTCTCTCCTCAACCTCCCTGACGAGGTTCAACAGGTACTCTCCATCCGCTCGATGTTGGCTGGCGTCGTAGACGAATTGCTCAGGGGTTGCTGCGAAATTGGCAAACCAATAGATCATCCTCACACAGTCAGGCCGAATGACCGTCTCGCTGTCAAGCATATCCCCAGCTTGAACCAGCACGAAGGGATAGACGTGCGTCTGCAGCCGATCGGAGAGCCACAATCTTCCGGGATGCTTGCGATTGGTCTTCCAATCCACAATCAAGACTTCTCCGCCAGGGTCTATGGCGATCAGATCGTATCGTGCCATCAGACGGTAGTTCCCAACCACTGTCGATAGCCTAACCTCTGGGTAGCGCCGGACCGGCAGACCAACCAGCCCGCTTTCCAGGTAGCTGCGCCACCAACGGCGCAGCTCAGGCGTGTTCACCGTCCTCGACAGTGTCTTGACCGGAATGCCCATCAGGTGCTGGCGAATCAGCCGATGGAACGCAGCTCCTTGCCGCAGATGACGTTCGTTCTCCAAAGCGGGTTCTGTCTCAATGGCCGGCCAGCGGAGACGGCGCACGTAGCGCAACTGAAATCGCCTGGGGCAGTCGACGTAGTCCTGGAGACTACCTTGACTGAACTGAAAACCGGACGGTAGGATCATCTCGCTTCTCTCCAGCCTCTCTATGTCGAACGTTGGGTCCACCAAAAAAGGTGCTCTGAGCCCCGTCTCGGGGCGACTAGGCGGTGACCGCCCAGTGGTGCCCACCCGTGACCCGGGGACAGGTTCGCGAGCCTCTTTCACGAGACTCAACGTTGGGCACGTCCAAGCGAGCCAGTCCGGGCCCTCCTGCAGCCGGACACAAAACCGCTCGTGGTCAAGGAGACAGGAAGGTGTAGAGAGCGGCGAGACGAGCGGCCGTCGGCGAGACAAGCTGAGGGCTCAGCCCCACAACCATGGAAACCAAGACAGCCAGAAGCACAATGAGCGCCTTGGGCCAACGTTCAGCCTCACCCCATGCCTCGTCCTGCGCGTCCCCACTCGACCGCTGAGCACGGACAAGAAGGGCCGACAGAGCCCGCCACACACCGATCATCACCCCTAAGCTCCCCATCATCATCGTCACCACAGAAGCCAAGTCCGAAAGACCAAGGACACGATAGAGCGCCCATCGCCCGGCAAACCCAGCGCTAACCGGCAGTCCCGCCGTCGAAAGCCCTCCAATGAGAAACGCGAAGGTGCTCCAGGGAGCCCGCCGCCCCAGTCCACGCACAGCTTCCACACTGAGATCGTGTCCACACCGTGTCCCCAGGCCTCTCAATCCCGTAGCCATGAGGGCCATTCCGAATGGACGCACGAAAAGAGATAACAAGGCCAAGGCTAGTCCTTGCTCGCTGCCTATACCAAGTGCAATGAGACCCACGCCACTGTCGATCAAAGCACCGTACCCCATCAGCCGTCCAAGCCGTCGCTGTGATGCAGCCAGTACCCCCCCGACACTAACCATTGCCAGTCCAGCGCTTGAAGCAACCGGGGCGAAACGAGCAGAGGCGCTTAGATCGGGATAGGTCTCCAGGAAAGCGAGCAACAAGAACCAGATTGCTGCGTGGTTAACGGTGAAAACAAATGCACTCGCCAGCGGTTCGCTGTCGCCGGCGACAGCCGGGATCCACATATGAAACGGCAAGCTGCCGATCAGCAATGCAAAAGACAGCGCCAACAAGACCGAAGCTGTGTGGAGCAACGTTGTGTTATCAGGCGTCAGTGCATACCGATCCATAAGCCAGTGGATAACCAGCAACCCCGGCATAGCCAACAAGGAGAAGGAGAGATACTGAAGCGCCCCCCACGCAGGAGGCCTTCCTTCAATCTGGAGAGCGAAAACTGAAACCGCTATGGCGATCTCCACCAGCAGAACGGCGTAGATCAGGGGCCGGATCAGCAACGACCCGCTCAACAGACTGAGCAGGCCAAATCCGACGGGAAAGAGCAGAACGCCCGGCGACACCTGCCACGCGAGCACGAAGATCCCTGAAGCCGTGAGATAAAGAAAGGCAATCGCGATCCGATCCGCCTCCTCCAGAATCAGCTCTCGACCGAGAAAAGAGAGGCTGCCCCCCATCACGATCTGGCGGCCCCAAAGCTCCACGGTCTGCCCCAGGGGCAGCACCAGAATAACTATGCCAAGGGCCAGTGTCATACCAACGGAGAGGAGGGCCGATAACGCTCCCCATCGGCGCAGTACATAGACAACACCCCCCATCACCAGCGGCAGGACCAAGAACAGGAAGAGGCCAGCTATCAAGGCGTTTCCTCCTCCTGGCTGACCGTCGCCTGAGCAGCCTTGAGGTAAGCCACCCCGAGCGCGATGACGAAGCTGATTGCCCCAAGAAATCCCGTCACCAGCAGGCTGGGCTCCAAGGCAACGTAGAACAGATCGAAGCCCGACAAGAACCCCAGCAACCCCGCTCCCACGCGCAGCGGATCCCGGCTCAACCCAATCAAAAGGATACCCAGCCCACCCAGGACGTAGCAAGCCAACGTCAAGCTACCAGACACCTGGGGCAAAGGCATTGCGGATGACGAAACATAAACCGTCACCCCGACCATGACCGTGGCCATGAAGCGAAACGCCGCCCGGACGGATATTCCCTCGCGCCTCCAACCTTCGAGCCGAGCCGTAAACCAGTTCCTCAATGACAGGGGATCTCGTGAACCTTTCGACTGCACCAGCAACTGTGCCTGCTGCTCCGTCAAGTAGAACACCAGGCAGATCACCCAGCCGATCAGCCCTTTTACTGCAGCCATCTCCACGCGAATGATCTGCGTCATCAACAGCGACACAAAGAAATACTGTGCAGCGAGAGCGATAACGTTCAACCGCCAATCTCGACTGACAACCAACAGTGTAGCCGTGACGGAAACACCGATCACGGCAGGCGTAGCAGCCAAGAATACAGCCTGTGCCAAGAGGTCGCTCAGTATCGGCATGAGCTAGATCCCCACCACCAGGGCCAACATCAGCACCACGATACACGCCCACAGCAAGGCTCCCCTGCCATTCAGGATGTCGTCCACGACACGAAGGACCCCAAAGCCCTGCTCGAACGCCCCCATCAGCAAGTCGTATCCCCAATCAAGAAGCAGAACATCATGAAGCACAGTGAGCCACAAAGAAATCCTGGGACGAAGGCTCGCGTCCAACCAAGCCAGGATGCTCCCGAGGAGAAGGGCTCCTCCCCACAGCAGCCACCCAGCCAGACCTGGCCCAGCGAGCAAGGATTCCAGCGAGGGAGCGAGGAATGAATTCATCCCAAGCAGAAGGTTCTTCGGCGCGATGCCGATCGCAACCAATGATCCGGCCAGACCAACCAGGCCTATGCTATATACTATCTCCCCCAAGGGACCACGGCCTTCCCCCTCAACAGGATCAGATGCAAACAGCCACCGCATCACTGCCGCAACCAAGAACACCTGTCCAATGAAAAAACTGATGGTCCAAGCCCAGCGACCAGCCTTGACCAACTCTCCAAGAAGGGATGATTCGGCCACAAATCCCACCGTAGCCGGGGTACCCATGAGTGACAAGGCACCAATAAGTAGGAGGACGTTTCGCGGCAGGCTCTTCGCGCGGAAAAACCGTCTTGGATCGAGCCCATCTCCCGAAGAGAGCATCGTCGTACCCAGCATCCAGCCTGCAGCACCCAAGGTCATCGTCGGCACCACGGTCGCCCCTGCTATCCCTCGCCCTTCATCCCACAGAGACGCCAAGACAGTAGCAAGTAACACGGCTCCATTCCCGCCCATACTGATCCAGGGAACACATTCGCGAGAGGAGCTCGCCGTCCATCCGAGAAGGGCCCCTCCTACAAGCGTCAACAGCGCCGGGACAGCCATCCACGTGCCAACGGGGAGCGACGAGCCGCCCACCAAAGCCAGCCGAATCCACAATCCCCACCCAAGGACAGGGCCCAAGAAGAAAGCTCCGACGAGGGGCGAGTCGGAACGAATGTGCCTCGGAAACGAGATGTGAAGAGGATAAACGCCAAGTCGAAAGAACCCCGCCAGCATCCAATACGTCATCTTCGCCCCACCGGTGGGCATAAGGGCCCATTGCACGCTGCCTATCCCGCCCTCAGCTACCAACACCCCGACCCAAAGGAGCAGTCCCGCACCAGTGCCAAGAGCCAGACGTCGAACAGCGTCCTCCCTACTCCCCCCAGCCGCGATGCTCCCCAGCGCAAAGGCCAGATCATAAAAGGCCCAAGCTACGATGGTCGTAAGGGGATTGGCGGACCAGAGAGCGGTGATCCCTGCGGCGAGGAGTACGAACAACACGACCAGAAGATGACTAGGATAGTCATCCTTCCCTACTGCCTCCAAGAGAAGGAAACTCGCGACCACAGAGAAGCTGAACCCAAGGGGCCACAACGCGGTATCCCAACGCATCTCAACCGCCGACTCGGCCAGCAAAGAAGGGTACAGCGAAGACAGGACAATCTTCCGACCATCACCGATCGCAAATATGAAGACGGAGACCAAGACAACGATGGCGATCGACAAAGCGCCCTGAAAAGCCTTCACATACGCTTCCTTGATGCCAAGCCTTGAGCAGAGACAGGACGACACCAAAACGCCTCCCGCACCAAACAGAGGCAAGACAGCGATGAGTACGAGACGATCTAGCATAAGCACCGGTTAGAGCCGAACACTCAGTTTGAGCCCACGATGGTCTCAAACCTATGCGGTCGGGCATGAAAAGTCATTCTGGAACACGTCCAAAGAGCCCTCGTTGGCCAATACGGGTCAAGGCTGGCTATTGTAGCACACGGTCGGCTGGGCGACAAACCAAGGCCCACATCAAAAAGCGGGGCTCCGGACCAGATCCGGGGCCCCGCTTCACAGTTCCGTGAAAACGGCTAGTCTCTACAGAGCATCAGCCCAGAAAATCGCGCAGCTTGCGTGCATGAGCCGGATGTCGCAGCCGGCTAAGGGCCTGAACCTCAATCTGACGAACTCTCTCCCGCGTCACACCTAGCTTCTTGCCGACTTCCTCAAGCGTATACGTCTCGCCATCCACCAATCCGTAACGCATCTGTAGAATGCGCACCTCCCGTGGCGGCAGATCCTCGAGGACATCTTGCAGCAAATCCCTCAGAATCGAGGAAGATACCACATCGGCCGGCGCTGCCGCATCATCATTCTCAATGAAATCACCAAGCTCGCTATCCCCCTCCTCGTCGATCGGCAGCTCCAGCGAAAGCGGGCGACGAGCGACCTGCAGCATATTCTCCACCTTCTCCGTGGCGAGATCCAACGCACCAGCCATCTCCTCGGGCGTGGGCTCACGTCCCAGCTCCTGGGTGAGACGGTGCGTAGTCCGAAGCAGCTTGTTGATCTGATCTCCCATGTGAACCGGTATGCGAATCGTACGGCTCTGGTCAGCAATAGCCCGCGTGACCGCCTGGCGGATCCACCACGTTGCATAGGTCGAGAACTTGTTGCCCATGGTGTAGTCAAACTTCTTGGCGGCACGGATGAGCCCGATGTTTCCCTCTTGAATCAGATCAATGAAAGGAACGCCACGCCCCATATACTTCTTGGCCACGCTGACCACGAGTCGCGAATTGGCACGTACCAAATGCTCGCGAGCCCTCGATCCATCCAGGGCCACAGCCTCTAATTTGGCTCGCTCCCTCCAACCCAGCCCATCTATCTCAAGTCTTGATCGAGCCTCCTTGCCGGCCTCCATGCGCTTGGCCAGGGAGATCTCCTCCTCACGGGTAAGAAGGGGGACCTGACCAATTTCCTTTAGATACAAGCCAATAGAATCATCCACTCGAATAGCATCGAGCGCTGTCCCACCGTCGGCGCCACGGCTGCCATCCGGCCGTCGCCTTTCAGAGGAGCCAGCGGGCGGCGCGTCCTTCTCTTCAAGATCACCTATCGCGACATTGGCTTCGATTAATGTGACCAGGATATCCTCGATCTCGTCCAAGCTCTCTTCAGCTTCGGGAAAAGCGGCCAATATGTCATCGTAGGTGATGAAATCTTGTTCATTGGCCTTAACAAGCAGGTAATCCTCACCGCTCAACTCTTCACGTTCTGACGTCTTCTTCTCTTCCTTCGGTTCCATCTCCACTCTATCACCCAACATCGGAAAGCACAGCAATCTATGTAGTAACTCTATCGCTCGCTACTATACCACAACCTCATGCAGCTTGTCAACCCCCTTCGAGCAGCGAGCAGCAAGAGCAAGGGGTCTGACGTCCGAGAGCTTTGGGGGTTCAGTTGACAGCTCGCAGCGCGCCATTTTGTGCCCGGTGAAGACGTCCTTGGGGTCTTGATGCACTGCGCGAACATGATAAGCCCTGGGCTCACGCGCACCAAGTATTGACAACCCTTAAGCCATGGGATATACTCTCTAACAGCTACAGGGGGTCCTCGTATCCCTTGCCGCGAAGATGATGACCGACAAACTGTTCGTCCATCAAACCCGAAGACACCTTCGAGGCCGCGCCGGTCGCACAGCTAAAGGAGGAAACATGACGGTTCAACTGACCTGGTATGGACACTCGGCTTTCCATCTCACCGTCGGCGATGCTCGCATTCTCATCGACCCATTTCTCACCGACAACGTCTTTGCCCCCCTATCGGCTGATGACGTTCATGCAGACTACATCCTTATTACCCATGGTCATGGAGATCACGTCGGGGATGCAGTCAGCATCGCCCAACGTACCGATGCCCTGGTTATATCCAATTTCGAGATATGCAACTGGCTACAAGAGCAAGGCGTAAAGCGCACGCATCCTCAGCACATCGGAGGCGGCTATCCTCATCCCTTCGGATATCTCAAACTGACCATCGCACATCACGGGTCTAGTCTACCCGATGGGTCCTATGGAGGAAACCCAGCCGGGCTCCTGTTGACGGTCGAGGACAAGCACCTCTACTTCGCCGGCGACACCGGGCTCTTCTACAGCATGCGTCTCATCGGCGAAGAAGGCATCGATCTGGCGGTGCTACCCATAGGCGATAACTTCACCATGGGGCCAGACGATGCACTGCGAGCAGTCCAACTGATTGAACCCAAAGCAGTGATCCCCATTCACTACAACACGTTCGAGGTAATCCAGCAAGATCCTGCTGTATGGGCAGCAAGAGTTCAAGAGGAGACATCCACCGAGCCCATTGTGCTTAGTCCAGGAGATACCATACACGTGTAGTATTGACGATAGTCGTTTATACAGTTTTCCATTCACATATTGTTTATTCTATTTACTTTAGTCGTAGTAGTAGGGCGTTGGATACTGGGGATAACGGGCGTTTCGTCTTACATAGGTGGTATATGTGGGTAGCTCGCCCTGCGTAGACGCATAGATATGGTAGGTTGAATTGGCCGATTAGCTCACAGGTTGGTGTGAGTAAGCCTGTGGACGACTGGGATAGATCTCCAGACACGCCTCGGATAGGGAGGAGGTGCACCTCACGAGGCATAACTTATCCACAATCGACCTCACTTCTCCACAGAAAATGGGGAGTTATCCACAGGGGCGCAGTCTGAACGAGGGTGTGTGCATCATCTTCCCCCAGATATGGGGGCGCCCAGCGGAGCAGGCACCAAGATTGGAGCTTCCGGCTGTGGAAAAGCTGTGGGATTGTTGGTAGATGGTCTGGAATGAGGTAACTGCTTTGCTCGTGCGAGACTTTGTAGAACTGATCACCGTCCATCCCGGTGCGCTGGTGTACCACCTTTGGACCCTGTTCGCAATCCAGCTGATCGCGGGTATGGCTCTTGGTCATTGGCTACGCCAGCGTGATAAGGCCGCGACCCGACTGCTGGTGATGGGCATCGGGCTCTTCCTGGCGCGGGTCGTCTTGATGCTTGTGGCTGTGCTCGATGCCGCTGGCCTAGTCTCATCGGTCATCGTCATCCCTCCATTGGAACGCTTCCTTCATCTCATCACCTCCCTCCTGGTCGCCTGGGCTTTCCTGCCCATCCTGGAGCAAAGCCAGCAGGTGAGCATACCGCTTCTTCTCCTTGCCGCGGTGATAGCCGCGGGTACCTACGCGGCTTTCGCCTCGGTTTGGCCCGAGGCAGAGGCTCAGGGTATTGCCTACAACGGCTACTGGCAAGAGAGGGTTTGGGAGCTGTCGACCACCGCGATACTTGGGATGGCCTTGGTCGCGAGCCTCGTATGGAGGGGCCCCGATTGGGGTTGGGTCGTCTGCCTCATGGCGCTCTGGCTCGTAGGCCACGCTCTCCAGCTCATCATCCCCACACCAGACGCGAACACGGCTGGATGGGTTCGGCTGGGGGATCTGGCTGCCCTGCCCCTTCTCGCTGCTCTGATCTACCGTCGGGCGCTGGGGGCCGCCAAGCGCCACGTCAGGAGAGGCGAGGATGCCCCTCGTGGCACCGTGGGGCTATTGGAGGCCATCCAGCGTATCAAGGCTGACGGCGATCTCGAATCCAGCCTCGAGATGGCGGCTCCCTCCATTGCTCGCACCATAGACGCCGATATGGCAGCCGTTGGATTGCTAGTCCCCGGTCCGATAGAGGTGTTACGCGTCATCGCTCTTCACCCTCCTACCAGTGTGGTGGCGGCGAAGCAGGAGCCAACCTTGCTCCTGTCTAAACACCCTCTGTTGGCTGCAGCCTCCCACAGCCGGCGTCTGGAGCGAGAGACCGGAGATCGCAACCCTTCACTGGCGAATGGTCTCTACCGACGTCTGGGGTTCGATGGGTCTGGCCCCCTCTTGATTCAGCCCTTGGTCGCCGGCGAAGAGGTGCTGGGCCTGATCGTGGTGGGAAATCCGGAGTCCCAGCGAGCGTGGGAGACCCGCGATGAGCGGATCCTGCAGGCAATAGCTCAGGTGCTTGCCTCTACCATCGCCGGCGACAGCAGGCGCGAATCGGCTCTTGAAGAACAGCTGGCGCGCGCACGCGAAGAGGCCCAACGTATAGCCGGTCGTGCCCAGGATTTGGAGTCCAGACTAGAGCGCCAGCGCCGACGCAGTGAGGAGCTTTCCACCAAGCTGCGCTTGCGGGAAAAGGAATCTGCGGAGCAGGAGAAGGCATCAGCAGCCCTTGCTGTTTGGCAGAAAGAGGTACGTGAACTGGCCGAGGCACGCGACGCGATGCAGGTCAAGTTATCTCAATGGCAGAAGAGGGCAGAGAGTCTCAGCCAGGCGAAGGCCGAGCTGGAGCAGCAACTGAATCAGGTCAGGTCAGCACCGTCCCCATCCGCCACTGGACCGATTGGC
>CAYQZG010000049.1:0-15310 GCA_964421785.1 uncultured Anaerolineales bacterium | reverse complement strand
GCAACTGAATCAGGTCAGGTCAGCACCGTCCCCATCCGCCACTGGACCGATTGGCAGCACCCAACCTAAGAAAGGTAAGCGAAGCGGCATCCGATCTAAGAAAGGTAAGCGAAGCGGCATCTTGGTGAGCGATGAACAGGGCTCTGTCATTCTGGCAAGCCGGAACACCCACCGACTGCTGGGAAAATCTCGCACTGATTTGATGAAGGCTCACTTTCAGGATCTGTTCGATGACCCTTGGTGGAAGAAGACGGTGGATAGACTTTTGAACAACCCTCCTCAACCGGGAGATGTCACCACCGTGAGCTTGGACATCGGAGAGCGGATCGTGCGTGCTGAATTGACCCGTCTTCCCTCAAGTAAGCATTGGCCGGGCACGTTGATAGCTCTACTCTACATCGTAGAAGGGGCGACGGTTGAGCGTTCCATGGTTGCCTCGCTCATTCAGGAACTCCGAACGCCGATGACGTCGATCACGGGCTACACGGACTTGCTGCTGAGGGAGCGGGCAGGCATCCTCGGCGAATCTCAGCGACGGTTATTGCTTCGGGTTGAGGCCAACATCGAGCGCATGGAAAGGCTGCTCAACGATCTCATCAGAGCAACTGACTTGGACGCAGGGCAGATGACGCTCCTGCCCGAACCTGTCGAGTTGGACGACATCATTGAGGATACCCTTGACGTCCTATCCGCCCGGCTCGATGAGAAAAGGCTGCAGATTGAACTCGATTTCCCTTCTGAGCTGCCCCTCGTTCACGCAGATCGAGATAGCCTGCAACAAGTTACACTCAATCTCCTCTCGAACGCTGCCCTATCCTCAGAACCCGACACCCAGATCCGGCTCGCCGTGCGTGTCGAGGAGCGGCCCGATGATCTTGAGGGACTGCCTGCCTACCTGCTTGTCTCGGTCACCGACACGGGAGGGGGCATCGCTCCAGAGGATCGACGACGTGTCTTCCATCGCTTCTATCGGGCGGACAACCCTCTCATTCCGGGTTTGGGCGACACCGGCGTAGGACTGTCCGTTGCCAAAGCTCTGGTCGAGGCCAACAATGGCCGCATCTGGGTAGAGAGCGAGATGGGCGAAGGCAGCACCTTCAGTTTCATGCTGCCGTTGGAAGCGTAGCGACTTCCACCAGATGACGGGGGGGGGAAGGGTTGATGGTCGGAGGTGCTGGGGGGAAGCCGTGAATGAACGCCGCCGTTTCGGCGAGGGAGAGGCGTCTGACGTACGACAACTCCTTAAGGCGCTTCTCGTCACGCTCGTCAGCGTGGGTATGTTGCCGGGCAGCTTCCTGCTTGCCCGGCTCGATACCGCCCGTGTGCCCTCGAAACTAACCCAGGCCGTCGCCCGCCATTCAACGATCACGCCTTTCTTGCCGACCTTTACACCTCAGGGGGGACCCACCACGTCTCCCGGACACGGTAGTCCCACGGCGCTACCAGCCGAGGAGACGGCGGAAACTGAGGGAGACCTTCGCTCTCCGACCCCCACGCCCGATCGAGACGCGGGGGAGGCCACGTCGACGCCCGCCTGCACGAAGCCCCCCGGCTGGTTCATCTACACCGTCCGGAAAGGGGACACGCTGGCCAGCCTCGCTCGACGATCCGACACGACGGCGCTGGCCTTGATGCGCAGCAACTGCCTCGAAACAGACTCTCTGTTTCCAGGCCAACATCTCTACGTTCCCCCCGCGTTCTACGCCACACCTACGCAAGAGGCGTACCCCTGCGGCCCGCCTTTGAACTGGGTCGTGTACATCGTACAACCGGGCGATACCCTCTACACGCTCTCGCGCCGCTTCGGCGTCGAGATCGAGGCTCTGCGTCTGGCCAATTGCCTGAGCGGCTATGTCATCTACGCTGGCCAGGCGCTCTACGTGCCGCGCTTGCCCCCGACACCTGTGATCCCCACGGCTACCTCAACACCCACGCTCTCCCCGTCCTCAACGCCGACCCGTCTGCCTACGCCGACGCCGACCACCGTTGCGCCCACCTCTACACCTACTCCAACGTCAAGCCCAACCTTGCCGCCGTCGCCCACCGACACACAGGTGCCAACATCGACCTCCACGCCCTCACCGACGCTGCCCACCGCCAGCCCGACTCCCACCTCCACCGTGACCCCCACACCCGCAAGCGGAGCGACGTCCACGCCGACGGTGACGTCGACACCGGTTACTCCCAGTTCAACGCCCACCCCCACGTCGACGCCTAAACCTACCCAGACTCCAACGCCCCCTCCAACGGCCACGGAGACCCCTAACCCGACGTCAACACAGCCCTCTGGTTCGGGCGGTTGATTGGTCTCGAGGTATCTCATTCAGGGTGCAAGTTCTGGACGGAACCGGTGTTCGCGGTACAATATGAGGGGCGACGCTTTTGACGCGAGGGTGAACCTACTGTGAAACGTTCTGACTATCGATGGAAGGCAGGAGTGACGTTGGTCGTTCTCCTGGTTCTGTTTGTTGTAGGGAGCCATTCGTTTTTCGCACAAGACGACGTGAGAGGCCCGGTGTCCGAGAACCTGTCTGAGCCGACCGTTACGACGGCACCTGCCACGTCGTCTCCAAGTGTTCCTACCAAAACCTCGACGCCCAGCGTCACACCTAGCTTGACATTGCTTCCGACGGCCACCTCTACGCCGACGGAGACGCCCACGCGCACGCCGACCTCAACGCCTCGTCCTCCCAGCCCTACACCCACGCCGACCCACACGCCGACGCCGTATCCGACGGCACTTCCCAAAGGGGTGCCGACCCCGTTGACGTTTTTGCCTGGAACGCTGACGCCTACGCCCGTGGTCTTGACACGCACGAACTCGACCACTGAGACATTGACGATGGTGGCCCCCACACCGGTGCCCTTGTTGGATCAGCCGCAGAATGTAATCAACATTCTCCTACTGGGCTCGGACCAGGATGGTATCGAGAGGGCGGGTCTCACCGACACCATCGTCGTCGTCAGCGTCCACCCAGAGCAGCCCTCGGTCTCACTCCTATCTATCCCACGGGATTTCTATGCCTGGATGCCGGGACGTGGCTTCGGCAAGATCAATACAGCTTTCAGCCGTGGGGGGCCGACGCTGATGGAGGCGACGATCAGACACAACTTTGGTATAGACGTCGACTACTACGCGCGAGTGGGGTTCGATAGTTTCATCAAGATTGTGGACGCCCTAGGAGGCGTCGACGTAGCCGTCGAATGCCCTCTTCACGATACGTTTCCTGATCCCACGGTTCCCTCTGGACAGACCGAGGTGGATTGGGAGCCGGGTATCTATCATCTCGACGGCAAGCATGCTCTTTGGTACGTCCGGTCCCGCTGGAGCACCAGTGACTTCGACCGCCATCGTCGCCAGCAGCAGGTGCTGCGCAGTTTGTACCAGCAGGTGATGAGCATAGGCGTCATTCCGAAGATTCCCTCGATCTGGGCCGCTTTGCGGGAGAGCGTCTCCACCGATCTGAACCTGCCTGGGTTGATCCGCTTGGGTGCGATCGGCACGCGGCTGGATACGATCAACGTGAAGAGCCGCTTTGTAGGGAGAAACGTTCTGACGCCTTGGGTGGGGCCGAAGAAGCTCTACGTGCTGATCCCTGACAACGAAGCGCTCACCTCCCTGGTCGCCGAGGCATTGGCGCCACCGCCTGCACAGCTCCAGCAACACGCTTGGCGTGTTGAGGTCGTGAACGGGAGTCGTCACGAGGGGTGGGGGCACGTTGCTGCGGCGAGACTGCGGTGGGAGGGATTTGAGGTCGTGCGTGTTCGACGAGCGGAAGCTGCATGGTCTCGCACGCAGATCATCGATCTTACGGCCGGGGAGGCGGACGCGACCGTGTCGGATCCGAGGGCAGCAGGAGCTCTCTACCACCTGATGCGGCTCTACAGACGAGGGAGAGATGACGTCGTCTCCAGTCCGACTGAGCAGAGAGACGTCGACTTCCAGGTGTTACTAGGTGTGGACTACGATCCCTGCGTCGCGGCTCGATCTCGCTAGCACTACAACCGCACTTGCCAAAGGAACAGACTCCCAAAGTCTTCGAGTCCATGCCCAACGCGGTGCAGTGGCGCTCACAGAACGATTCCTGGCCTGTCTAGCATGATCGTGCAGACTTCGGAAGTCTCTTGGCGCGAAAGGAGGTTGTAGTACTAGGCGCTAGCTGCTCTCATCGTCTATTGCCGGGAGCACGAAGCTGAAGGTGCTTCCGACGCCGGGTTTGCTTTTCACCCAGATGCGGCCATTGTGTTTTTCGACGACCGCCTTGACGATAGCCAGCCCCAAGCCGGTGCCACCAGTGCCAATGATGCTCTCTGATTCGACCCGGTAGAACCTTTCGAAGATGCGAGGCTGTTCCTCGGGGGGAATGCCAATGCCGTCATCCGAGATGCTGACGACGACGTGACCATTGTCAAGGGTAGCGGTGACGGTGACGTGGCCTCCCTCCTGGGTATACTTGATTGCGTTGTTGACGAGATTGTCCACGACCTGGGATAGGCGCTGAGGATTGCCCCTGATCAGGGGCAATGTCTTGGGCCTCTCCCAGCGCAGGGTCTGTCCCTTCTCCGTCGCTTGGTGGGTCAGCCGTCCCACGATGCCATCAATGATCTCTCTCAGGTCGCAGGGTTCCATCTCCAGATCGAGCTTGGACTTGATGCGCCTGATATCGAGGAGATCGTTGATGAGATTGGTGATGCTCTCCAGGCTGATCTCCACGCGCTCTATGAACAGCTCCTGCTTCTCGTTAAGCGGGCCAACTTGGGGCAGCAGCTCGACGTAGCCTTGAATGCTGGTCAACGGTGTGCGCAGGTCGTGAGAGACGGTGGCGACGAACTCCGACTTGAGACGATCCAGCTCCTTCAGGTAAGTGATATCCTGCAACATAAGCACGCGGCCGACGCCTTTCACGGGTGTGAGATGAGCATTATAAGTCCGCTCATCGCTGAGTGTCACCTCCCGGTGAACGGGTTCACCCGTCTCGCGGGTCTCAACAAACAGGTCTTTGATCGTTGCGTCCGGGATGACCTCCTCGACCGGTCGCGGAGCCTGGCCCAGGGAGAGGCCTGCCCTGGTCAGATGCCATATGTCGCACGCGGCGGCGTTGCAAAGCAGGATACGGTGGTCCTCATCAACGACGAGGATCGCCTCCTCGGCCTCTCGCAGGACAGCCTCAAGCTTGGCCCGTTCAGTCTCGGCGTGCTTGAACAGCCAAGCGTTCTCAATGGCGATTGCGGCATAGTCGGCCAGTGCTGACATCAAGGTGACGTCGCGTTGGGAGAACACCGCGTCTGCCCGGCGGTTGGCGACTCCCAAGACCCCGATCGCTCCACGTTCGGGCGAACGGAGCGGCACATAGAGCAGTGACTTGACCAGATAGCCGGTGGCCAGCTTCAGTCTGTCGCCGGTCAAGTGCACGGGACGATTCTCCTGAATCGCTCGCCCGGCGGCGCTGTCATCGACGCGGAGCCGCAGATTGTGTGCCGTCCTCTCGTCCACGTCCTTGGCCGCACGCAGGTAGAGCTCGTTGCTCTCCTCGTCGAGCAGCATAAGCGTACCTTCCTCGGCCCCCACTGTGTAGACCGCTGCCTCGACGACACGGTTCAGCACCTGGTTGAGATCCAGCAGCGACGTGACTGCGCGGCCGATGGCATAGACGGTGTTGAGCTCCTGGAGCTGGTCCTGAAGCTGACGATTGGCTTCTCGCAGCTGTCTGGTCAGATCATCGTGTCGCGAATGCATCGGTCCTGAGCCGGTCGAGGGGGGGCGGAGTGCGGGGAGCGTACGCTGAATGGCTGCCATTATCTCCTCGGGGTCGAAAGGCTTGGCCACGAAGTCGCTTGCCCCCAGCCTAAAGGCTCGGAGAATCGTCCTCGCCGAACGGTCGGTGGCGGTAAAGATCACGGGAACATCGGGACAGAGCGCCTGGAGCTTCTCCAGCAGTTCGAAGCTGTCCCGATCTGGGAGCTGGTGATCGAGCATGATCAGGCCTGGGTCGTAGCTATGCACCAACCTGAGGCCCTCCTCTCCGTTCGAAGCCAGGAGATGCTCGCGGCCGCTCAGTGCCTCTGCCAGGCGATGCTGAGTCCCTGGGTCGGCATCAATGACGAGTATTTGTTCATTCAAGACGAAAGGTCTCCTACTTGCCCCGCTTGTGCCCGCGGATCCTGATCCGTCCTCCAGCTTCCCTTAACTATAGAGCATTTCTCCTGAACGTCAAATGCATACGACCTGGCCGAGCGTCGAGGGGGCCGTGCCTCTGGCAGTTGGGGGGAATTGGAGACGCTCGAGAGCTGAACGGCTCTTGTCCCTACGCCTCCACGGCTTCGCAGTCCGCCGTCGGGAGGCAGAACCGAATCGTGAGCCCCCCGCCGGGGGTTTCCTCAGCCCACATACGTCCACCGTGAGCCTCCGCGATGTGAGATGCGATGGAGAGCCCCAGGCCACTTCCTCCAGTAGCTCGCCGCCGGGCCCGGTCCGCCCGCCAGAAACGCTCGAACAGGTGGGACAAGTCCTCGGGCGGCAGACCGGGGCCATCGTCGATCACGGAAACCAACACCTCGCCATTCTCCTCCCGGGCTCCCACGCTGACGTGGCCGTCCTGGGGGACATAGTGGAGGGAGTTGCTCAGGAGATTACCCATGACCTGAGTCAACCGGTCGCGATCGGCGTAGACCGTCGGCGAGGCATCATGACGCTTCCCTTTCTTCTGGAAGGTGGAGGGTGCCTCCAGCTCCAGGGCGATTCCCTGCTCCTTGGCTTGAGGCCGATACGCATCCACGACCTTCCGGAGGAACGCCTCAAGATCGAGGCAATCCCTCTCAAGGTGGAGCTTTCCGGCGTCGGCCAGGGCCAGAAGACGGAGGTCCTCGACCAGTCGAGAGAGGGTGCGCGTCTGGCTCAGCGCTGCGGCCAGATTATCCTGGTCAGTGGGATAGACCCCATCAAGCATCGCCTCCAGCGTGCCCTGCAGGACGGTGAGAGGGGTGCGCAGCTCGTGGGCGATGTCGGCGGTCTGGTGACGGCGGGCTCTTTCCATCTGAGCCAGACTCTCGGCCATGTCGTTGAAGGAATCCGCCAGTTGCGCGACCTCATCCTGCCCGTGGACGTCAGCTCGGGCGGAGAGGTCCCCCTTGGCGATGGCCTCGCTGGCGGCGGTTAGCTCGCGCAGGGGGGAGGTGATAGAACGAAACAGCAGCCCGCCAACGATCAAGGCCACAGCCATGGCGACCGCAACCCCGATCCAGAGTATCCTGCGGACTTGAGCCAGAAAACCGGCCTGAGCGGCGTCCAGGGGCCAGTCGGGCGGCCCCCTCCACAAGAAGGGGGCGTGCAGCGGCTTTCTCAGCGCCGGCAGCAGGTAGCCCACGACCTCCCCGTGCACCTCAATGGGCACGCCATTGTCGAGCTCACGTCGTGAGACAGCTCCCCGTGGTGAAGCGCGGGTATCCCCGACGACCCGCCCTTTCGCATCGACGATGCGAAAGCCGACCATCCTATCCACAGAGAAGGGAGGCGCAGCGCTCCTCGGGGGGTCGTCCGGGGCTTCGACGTTCTCGCCCCGTCGGGGTCCTTGAACGTGCCACCTGACAAGCGTATCCTGGATGCCGTCCCAGGAGCCACGTTCCTGATAGTAGTCAGCCAGGCGCGATGTCAACCCCTCCCAGACGCCGCTGCGGGTCAACGCGTATTGGCGGAACGCGTTAGCTGTGACGCGCCCGGTGAGGAGAGCGACGGTTCCTACAGCGACGAGAATGACCACCAGGAAGGCCAGCATGCCCTTCCAATACAGAGAGAAGCGCAGCGGCTCCTTCCGCGACGGCCTATTCATCCGTCAACTCCGGGTTGAGACGATATCCGACGCCGCGCACGGTGAGGACGTAATGAGGATTGGCGGGCTCCGGCTCGATCTTCTTGCGCAGGTTCTTGACGTGCGCGTCTACCGTGCGCTCGTAGGCCTCAAAGGCCACACCCTGCACCGCCTCCAAGATCTCGGACCGGGAGTAGACGCGCCCCGGCGTGGACATCAGCGTCTCCAGCACGTCGAACTCGGTGGGCGTCAGATCAGCCGGCTCGCCATTGACGGTCACGATATGGGTGGAACGATCCAACGTGATCGGCCCCAGGCGGAGCAGCGGCGGGGGTTCCTTGTCGTCGGAAGGCTGGGCGCGGCGCAGCACCGCCCGCACGCGGGCCACCACCTCGCGCGGGCTGAAGGGCTTGGTGACGTAGTCGTCGGCCCCCATCTCCAGCCCCACGATGCGGTCGGTCTCCTCGGCCCGGGCGGTTAGCATGATGATCGGCACGTCCTGCTCGCGGCGCACCCGACGCGTGAACGCCAGGCCATCCATCTTGGGCATCAGGATGTCCAGCACCACCAGGTCCGGCTTCTCACGGCGAGCCGCATAGAGCGCCTCCTCGCCGTTGTAGGCGGTCACCACGCGGTAGCCGTCCTGCTCCAGGTAGGAGCGCACCAGACGCACGATCTCGGGCTCGTCGTCGACGACCAACACAGTTTGAGCCATCAAGCTATCTCCGTTCGAACGTATCCCAGGTGACCGGCACACACGTGAAATTCGCAGACAAAGGCGCTGGAACACCGGCGCGCCAGCTACGCCAAAAAAAGGAAACCCATGCAACTAATATACCGCAAACGGCAACTTGTTGCAACAAGTTGCCGTCTCATCCCGCCCGCTCGGCCAGCAGATCGATCAGCGGCCTGAGCAAGAGACGAGCCTGTCCGACGCCACCGATGGTCCCATCAGCACCCGTTCCGCGGACCGCTCCACCACGACCGGCACCGATGCCACCCCCGGCCTGGGCCGTGGCCCTCATCGCCTCCCGTTCCTCCTCGCTCATGCTCTGGAACTCGGCCATACGCGTGGCCATGTCGGGTGGTGCGTTTTCGCCAGACAGCATCCCTTCACCACCCATTCCTGCTTGCCGCGTGGCACGGGCGTCAGAGTCTCCGGCCGCGCCAGGGAAACCGCCGCCCGCACCCAGCCCTTGGTCCTCCATCCAGGCCCGCACATCCTCCTGGGTGAGCGCCATATCGGCGATAGTCGCCAACTGCTCCTCGGTCATCGCGCCCTCGATCCCCTTCAGTACGGCACTGACCTCATCCTCCGCCGTCACACCGCCCTGGAGCGCCTGCCAGAGCGGGAGCAGGGTCTTCGCCTGCTCGGACGTCACGGTGTGCTCCGTTTCCTCCAGCCGGAGCGTGCCCAGGGCCAGCTGATTGCCCACGTCCAGCGCATCCTCATAGCTCGCGTCCAGCACCTCGCTGACGTAGCTCCCGCCGACGGCCTCACTGGCGGGCGCTGCCTGATTACCTCTGCATCCGACCACCACCGCAGCAAGAAGCACCAAAAGGCACGTCGTCATCCACTGTTTCATCACGTTCTCCTCCAATCGTTCACTCGCTGATTCGCGGCCTCGCTCACTCGTGCCGTAGCGCGTCGATGGGATCGAGCTGCGCCGCCTGCGTGGCCGGATAGAAGCCGAAGAAGATGCCCACCGCCGCCGCGGCCGCGAAGGCCAACGGGACCGACGTGGGCACCAACTGCGTGCGCATCGTCCCCAGCTCACCGAACAGACGAGCACCACCCACGCCGGCCAGCACGCCAACGAGCCCGCCAATGAGACTCAGGATGATGGCCTCCAGGAGGAACTGGAGGCGCACGTCGCGCGGTCGGGCGCCCAGCGCCTGCCGCAGGCCGATCTCCTGCGTGCGCTCGGTGACGCTGACCAGCATGATGTTCATGATCCCGATGCCGCCCACCACCAGCGAGATGCCCGCCACCCAGCCGAGCAGGCTGCGAAATGCCTCGGTCGTCGACGCCGCGGTCTCAATCACGCTCTCCTGGGTCATCAGATTGAAGTCGGGCTCTGTCACGGGCACCTCGTGCTCGCGGGCCAGCACCGTCGTGATGTCGGCCATCACCTGGTCCATCGTCTCTTTGCTCTCTGCCGAGACGAGGAGGGTGCGCAGGGTATCGCCCCCGAATCGCCGCGTCTCGAAGCGTTCGAAGACGACGGTCAGGGGTATGTAGATGCGAGCGTCGTAGTCGGTGTTGCCGACGACGCCCTTCTTCTCCATAACGCCGGTCACCAGGAAATTCACGGAACCGATCTTGACCTTCTGGCCCAGCGGATTCTGCTCGCCGAACAGCTCCTCAGCAACGCTGTAGCCCAGCACCGCCACCTCTTCCTCTCGATCATTGTCCTGATCGGTGAGGAAGCGTCCCAGCACCACCTGATACTCACGGACAGCGGGGAAGCCCGCCGTGGTACCCACGACGGAGATGTCGGACAAGGTCGTCTCCTCCCCTTCAACCTCCTGCGTGGTCGACTGCTCGGCCGAGATGCCGTTGATGTGATCGACCTCTTGTTCGATGGCCTCCAGCTCGTCCGGGTATTCGAAGCCCATCATGCCTCCTCCCGGACCACCTCGCACGCCGCCCTGCTGGAACGAGGGCATCACCACGATCAGGTTGGCCCCCAGGGCGTTGATCTGGTCCGCGATCTCCGCCTCCGCCCCGGCGCTGACGGCCATCATCACGATCACCGCGGCCACACCGATGATGACGCCCAGGGTGGTGAGGAACGAGCGGGCCTTGTTCAGCGTCAGGCCCTCCCACGCCACGTGCAACGTCCGTCGAAAACTCATGCGTCCTCCTGGTCTGAAGGGAAACGAGGCACCTTCCCCTTACGGGTCAGCACCCGTGCCGCTGCCTCAACGTCGAGATCGGGGGCAACGCCATCTGCCCTATGACGGATCACTTGCCCGTCGCGCAGCGCGATGATGCGCTCCGCCTCCGAGGCGTCGGTGGGTGAGTGCGTGACCATCACGATGGTAGAGCCCTGGTCATGCAAGTCATGCAGCAACGCCATAATCTCCTGGCCGGACATCGTGTCCAGGTTGCCCGTCGGCTCGTCGGCCAGGACGAGCGACGGCTCGTTGACCAACGCCCGGGCGATGGCCACCCGCTGCTGCTGACCACCGGAGAGCTCGTTGGGTCGGTGGTCGATGCGGTCGCCTAGCCCCACCGCCTCCAACGCGGCGACGGCACGCCCTCGCATCTCCGCGTCCGACAGATGCTGGTGCCCGTTGTACATGAGCGGCATCAGCACGTTCTTGACGGCCGTCAGGCGCGGCAGTAGGTTGTACGACTGGAAGACGAAGCCGATGCGCTGATTGCGAATCCCGGCCAACTTCTCCTTGTTCAGCTGGCTCACGTCCTCGCCCTCCAATAGGTAGGTGCCATCTGTTGGACGGTCCAGGCAGCCTAGGATGTTCATCAGCGTCGACTTGCCGGAGCCGGAGGGGCCCATAATGGCCACGAACTCGCCCCGCTCCACGGCGATACTCACGCCGCGCAGGGCGTGGACAGCATAGGAATGTCGTTTGTTCCCGGGATGTCGTGCGTCCCCATCGCCCTGGCTGTAGACCTTGGTCAGACCCTGGGTCTCGATAACGCGCTTCGGAACTGCCTCTGTCCTTTCAGTATCCCCCGCCCACATCACGGTCTACCTCCCCCACCGCCGAATATCCCTCCGCCAGGAATCCCTCCTGGCGGGCCCGGCATCTGCTGCTCTTCCTGTTCAGACACGTCCGGCGTTGTGGAGCGCTGGCCCAGGCTGATCTCCTCGCCCGCCTTGAGGCCGGAGACGATCTCGGCGTTGACGACATCCTTCAACCCCACCTCGATGGGGTGCATCGCCAGCTGGCCGTCCGGCTGGACCACGAAGACCGCGTACTGGCCGTCGCCCAGCTCGCGAAGAGCCTGCACCGGCGCCAGGACCACGTCCCGGACCTCGGCGCTGATCACCTCGACATCGGCGTTCATGTCGCCCAGCAGGGGGGTGGACGGCATCCCTGCCACCTGCTGCGCGGAGCGGTCGAGACTGGCCCAGGCTTGCACGGCCAGCGTGCCATCCACCGTCACCAGCGCCGGGTCGATGCGAGTGACTGTGCCGGTGAACGTCTCGTCGGGGAGCCCCTCGAACTCGATCTCCACCCGGTTTCCCACCGCCACGCCACCGGCGTCCGACTCCTCCACCCAGAGCTTCACCATCGGGTCGTCCAGGTCGGCCAGGGTGATGATGGGGGTGCTGCCCACGCGCTCTCCGGGTGTCGCCCCCACGTCGACCACGGTGCCATCGAAAGGCGCGCGCAACTCAGCCGCCTCCAGATCGTCCTGGGCCTCCTCCAACGCCAGCTCAGCGCGATCGACCCTTAGTTCGGCCTGCAGCAAGGCTTCCTCGTCGGGGCCGCTTCGGAGCGATGCCAAACGGTCCTCCGCCTGGAGGACGCTGTTCTGGGCCTGATCGACCTGATTCCACGCCTCCAGGTCCTCCATCTCAGCATCGTGCAGGGCTTCGTCGAACGCGATCTCCGCCTCCTGGCGGGCGCTCCAGGCCTCCGTCAGCGCGTCGTCGCCAGCGCCGTTGGCCTCCAGCTCCTGGGTCTGTTCGGCATGGTACTGCACTGCAATGTGCGTATCCCGCACATCGGCGTCGATGGAGGACTTCTGGGCATTCTCATAGCTGAGCTGCGCTGTGGTGAGGGCCAGACGGGCGCTCTCCAGCGCTGCTTCGGCGTCCGCCAGCTCGGCCTCCGTGGCAGCCTCGGTGATGTCCGCCAGATTGAGCTCCGCGGCGCGCAGATCGATGTAGGCCTTCAGGGTGGCGGTCTGCAGCTCCTCATCCTCCAGACGCGCCAGCAGGTCGCCCTCCTGCACCCGGTCCCCGACCACCACCAGCACCTCTTCGAGATAGCCTGCCACCTCGTCACCACTCTCGGTCTGGAAGCCAAGCTCTCTCTCGGCGGCCGGACAGAGCACACCGGTCCCGCTCACGGAGATGATCAGATCGCCACGACTCACCCGGGCCGTCATCAGGGCCACCTCGGGCTCCCGATCGGGGAGGTAGAAGTATCGATAGTAGCCGTACCCCCCGCCGGCCAGGATCAGCACCATAATCAATCCTATCCAGACGACTCTTTTCCGTACCATATGTGATCTCCTCAACCTCAGTCTCCGACCCTCACCGTCTCTCCGAGCTGCAGGCCCGACAGGACCTCGGCGTTCACGGCGTCCTTGACGCCCACCGCGACCTCGCGTTCCTCCACGTCTCCGTTGGGCTTGACGACGAGGACCGTGTACCCCCCATCCGATGCCTCCTCCAAAGCCTCCACCGGGACGAGCAAGGCATCCCGGGCCTCGGCCGAGATCACCTCGACGTCGGCCGTCATCCCCGACAGCAGCGTAACGTCCTGGTCATCCAATTGGAGACTCGCCTCGGCCTGGACGGCCGGCGTGCCGCTCACCGTCACCAGCACCGGATCGACGCGGACGACCTTGCCGGTGAAGGTGGTGTCGGGCAGGGCCTCAAACACGACGTTAACCTGATTGCCGACTGCTACGCGGCTCAAATCCGACTCCTCCAGCCAGAAGCGCAGCAGCGGCTCCTGCAGGTCGGCCAGTGTGAGGATGGACGTGTTGGTGCTCACCCGATCGCCAACATCGGCATCTACGCTCATCACGGTCAGGCCATCGAAGGGGGCGTAGAGCTCGGCTGCCTCTAGATCCAGTTGGGCCTCCTCCAGAGTCAGCGTCGCCTCATCCACCACCAGCTCCGCTTCCGTCAGCGTGTCCGTCAGCGGCTCGCTCTGCAGGAGATCCAGATCCTCCTCTGCCTGGAGCACGGCGTTCTGAGCCTGCTCCACGCTCTTCCAAGCTTGAACCTCATCGATCTGAGCTTCGTTCTTCGCCCTTTCCCACGCCTCCTCGGCCTCGATCATAGCCGCCATGGCGTAGTCGTGCTCCGTTTTGCTTATCTTCCCGTCCTCATATTGGGCCTTCTGCGCTTGATAATAGCTCACCCACCAGTCATACATCGTCTTGGCCGGGTCGACGGCGTCATCTGAGCTGTCGTCGGTCGCGTCCTGATACTTGTCATACGCCAGGCTCAGCTGCGTCTGTGCGTCCCGCACCCGGGCCTCGGCATCGGCCAGCTCGGCCTCGCTGGGGCCCTCCCGGACGTCGGCCAGCTCAAGCTGGGCGATCCGGAGTTGCACCTCCGCCTCGGCGACAGCGCGCTCCAGATCGTCGGTCTCCAGCCGAGCCAACAGATCGCCTTCTCCCACACGATCGTCCGTCTCCACCGGCACCTCGTCCAGCACGCCGCCGGTGCGGAAGGATAGCTCCAGCTCGCTGGCCGGGATGAGCTCCCCGCTGCCGCTCGCCGTGATTGTGATGTCACCCTGCGTGACCGTCGCCGTCTCTATGGTCGGCTCCGGCGGCTCCTGGGCCTGGACGCCGTGGTGGCGTGTGTAGACGACGTAGCTGGCTCCGCTCACCAGGAACAGGACAATGACCACAACGATCCAGGTGCCATGTTTACTCATCCTTCATCTCCTTATGAAGCGTAATGCGTGATGCGTAATGCGTGAAGCGTGATGGGTGCAATGTACCAGAGGTATGTGAAGATTGCGTGAAAGTTTGATGAAGAGTAGGTGCAGATCGACGTCGTGCGTCCCCCTGAAAGCCCATCCACCATCTGCTCGGACGCACGCGCCAGGTGAGGACGATGGATCGAGATGGTCTCTTCCCACGACGATTGCTTCAGAACATGGATTCCAGGAAAGCAACGGATTCTCTCTGGTCCAGCCGCCAGATCCGTTGCTTTCCTGAGATCCGTTGTTCTTCGACAAGAGGTGGAGAAGAAGGGTTTTGACGTTTCTTCGGCTCCGATATAGAATAGAGGTAACTATTCACCTCGTGGGGCGTGTCAATCCCCAATTGGTAGGATAGACAAGCGAGCATAGGCTTGGTAAGCTAGAAGTATGAACAAAGCAGGGCTGAGAAACCTTTCGAAAGACGAACTGATCGAGCTGGTGCTTGAGCTTTACGCAATGAACGAGAAGCTTCGCGAGGAGAACGCGCAGCTTCGAAAGCGAGTGGCTAAGCTTGAGAAGCAGCTGAAGCGGCCACCCAAGACACCAAAGAACTCGTCGGTGCCACCGTCGGCAGGGCGTAAGGCGAATCGTCGCCGATCGTCTAAGCAGCGCAAGCGTGGTGCGCAGAAGGGACACAAGGGCACCAGCCGTCGCCGCAGCGAGCCGGATGTGACTGTCGAGTGTCGAGTGGACACGTGCCCAGATTGTGGGGCTGATCTGGCGAATGTTGATCAGGATCTCCTTGGAAGTACCCAGGTGGTGGAGATACCGCCGGTGGAGCCCGTCGTGGTCGAGACCCACCGTTATGGGTGCACCTGTCCACGGTGTGGAGAATCGGTCGAGGCCAACTACCC
>CAYQZG010000048.1:9120-26632 GCA_964421785.1 uncultured Anaerolineales bacterium | reverse complement strand
GCCTATGATCTGTTTCTCTATGACGCGAGAGGGAACGTCGTCGCCCAGAGCACACACGTCCGAGGGGACGATCGGGCTCCGGTTGAAAGCCTCGTCTTCACCCCGCCCGAGGACGGTACCTACTCCGTACGTATCAGGAGGGCGAGTGACCTACCCACGGGCGCCACAATACCTGTCCATCAGCTGAGGTTGCGCGTTCGTGGCGAAGGGGCGGTGCTGACCGAGCATCGGGTGCCGCAAGGGAGCTTGGGCGTGCCCGCGGACTCGCCGTCGGTGGTCGCGGTGGCCGCGGCGGACGTGGCGACTGATCGGCTGGCGCCTTATAGCTCCCAGGGTCCGACAACCGACGGGCGGGTCAAACCCGACGCCACGAGCTACACCAACGTCTCCGTGGCCGCGCCCACCTACGGGCGCAGGGGATTCTCCGGGACGTCGGCCGCCGCTCCTCACGTGGCCGGCATGGCCGCGCTACTGTGGGGCGTGTCGGAGAACCGGCATCGGGACGTCGAGGCTATCACAGAGCTGCTGCTGAGCTTCGCGGCGGACAAAGGCGCTCCAGGCAAGGACAATCAATGGGGCGTCGGTATTCTCCGGCTCCCGCCGCTCGCTCCGCAGGTGGAGATCCACGGCGTTGCCCGCGCCCGTGGTGAGCGCGTCGAATCCACCTGTGATGAGGATGATCGAGCCGTCGACCCCTGTTGCCAGACCGATTACCTGCTGCGAGCCCACCCGGACGACGCCCGTCTTGTCTACATACCGGTATCCGTACGCCGTGGCGACGGAAGTGCCATTACGGGGCTGTCCGGCGATGTGTTCGGTGTCGACATCGGCGACACCGCTGGCACACTGCGCTCCGTCCGCGAGCTGCACGATGCCGCTTCGCTTGTCCGGTACGTGCTGGAGGTCAAGGTCTCTCCCGATCTTCCCCAGGGTCGACACGATCTCACGGTGACAGCGCTGGGGGCGAGGACGACGGTAAAGAGGTGTCTTGCGCCCCCCGACTCCCGGTGCCTTGTACTTCCCGAAGGGGTCGTTGAAGTGCGAGGGCCCTCTGCACCTTCTTCCCCGACCCTGGATCTGATCCTCTCGCCCACGGCGCCGCGACTTGGCGATGCCATGGCCGTGTTGGCCAGCCTTTCGCCCGCGGAATCGCTCACGCAGGGTCGGGTCCATGCGAAGATACAGCGCCCCAACGGCGAGACCGATCCCTTCATCCTCCACGATGACGGCCTGCACGGGGACGGCGTGGCCGGTGATGGCGTGTATGGCGGCATGTACGCTCGCATCACGCAGCCTGGTAGATACCGGGGCGTCGTCACCGCGACGGCATCCCTGCATAGGGCTGGCGTGACCGTCGAGCGACATGCGCGTGTCGCTTTCCATGTCCAGGTGGATCTCTCCGACGGCGACCAAGACGGCTTGCCGGATTCCTGGGAGGAGGCGGTGCGGCTCAATCCGGCCGTCAAAGATGCGCTGAAGGACTCAGATGCCGACGGACTGGACAATTTGGAGGAGTACCGGCACGGCGCCCATCCCCTCCACTGGGACACGGATGGGGACGGCCTCCGTGACGGGGCGGAGGTCCACGGCCATTTCGCCACCTCGCCCGCCGCTGCCGACACGGACCTGGGGGGCGTCGATGATGGGACGGAGCTTCATCATCACACCAATCCGCTCGAACCGGCCGACGATGGTCAACAGCGCCAGGCCTACCTGCCGCTCACCTACCGCGCGAATATCCCCGACTTCGACCCGGCGCACCACGCTGTCACCGCCGACGCGATCTGGCTGGCGACGCCCTATGGTCTCGTGCGTTGGGATCGTGCGGACGCCCGCCACGTCAGGTTCACCACGCACCACGGCTTGGTGCACAACACAGTGCAGGCCGTCGCCGTCCATTCCCAGCCTGAAGGGGCCGACGCTGAAGGGCGGGTCTGGGTTGGGACCCAGGGTGGCGTGAGCGTGTTTGAGAGCGTGAGCGACGACGCTTCTAGGCTCCAGCCCAACAATGCTCCTAGCTCCCGTCCCCAGGGGCGCCTCCGCGGTACGTGGACCACCTATACCAGCGCCAACGGGTTGGCCCACGACCGGGTGCGCGATATCGCCATCGACGCCAGCGGGCATGTCTGGTTCGCCACGGCGCGCGGCGTCAGCCGCTTCGATGGTAGCGAGTGGACCACCTACACCACGGCCGACGGCCTGATTGACGACGACACCTACGCCATCGCTTGGTCCGCCGATGCCCGCTGTCTGTGGGTCGGCACCCGCCACGGGGTGAGCGCCTTCGATGGTCGTACCTGGCGCGATTACACGCCCGTCGATGGCCTCCCGCATCCATGGGTGACGGACATCGCCATTGATGCCCAGGGACGGCCCTGGTTCGCCACATGGGGCGGCGGTCTGAGCCGGTTTTCGCCGGACGTGGCAGCGAGACGAATCACGCCTACTCTGATCGGCGATCACGCTGGAGACTACGTCTCCGCCATCGTTGAAGACACAGACGGGCGCCTATGGGTTCACACGACCCACGGCATGAGCACCCTGGACGGGACAACGTGGGCGACCTACGTCTCCGATGACTACCTCAGGCAGCAGACGCAGTTCGACGTGCCGATCGACGGGGCAGTGCACCGCTGGTTTGGCACGCGGCCAATGGAGGAGCTGCCGTTGCCCATCCACGTCATAGCGACCGCCGGGGACCGGCCTTGGTACAGTGTCCACGCCGTGGCGCAGAACGAGCTGGGGACCTGGATTAGCTACGCCGTCGGTGACGCCTCCGCCGCGGACCCGGTCCACGCCATCGCGGAGGATTCCGGCGGCCGCATCTGGGTGGGCACCGCCGGTGGGCTCCTGGCCCTCGATAGCGGTGTTTGGCGGGACGAGACCACCCGGGCTGGCCTGTTCGACCGCCGGGTTTCCGACATCGTGGTTGACGGCAGGGGCCGTCTCTGGCTGGGCATCGACGGCCAGGGTGTGGTACAATACGACGGCGACAGGTGGAGATCCGTCGAGGCTGCAGGGGCTCAAACCAGCCTCCACGTCAGTGCTTTGGCCGTTGAGGGCGCCGAACGCCTCTGGGTGGGATCGGACGGAGGCTACGTTGGGCTGAGTCTCTTTGAGATGGGCGGGGACGCTGAGGCTAGAAGCCCTTGGACGAATCTCCGACCTGTGCATAACGCGGCGCGTTACCCTGTGCGCGATCTGATCGTGGACCCCGAAGGTCGCCTGTGGGCGGCCACGGAGGCCGGTGTTCTCAGCTTTTGGAAGGGTGTGTGGACGGACCACACGCCCGGGGAAGCGGCCTGGGCGCTGACTGTGGGGCCGCAAGGGCGGGTGTGGGCCGGCATGGTCGGGGCGGTGCGGAGCTACGACGGCAACCGTTGGCGCACCTATACCCTCCCCGCTAAGCTGGCGTGGCGTCGGGTCACTGCCCTCGCGATCGACGGCGCGGGACGTGTCTGGGCCGGCACCCCCGAAGGCTTGGGTGTCTTTGACGGCGCGAACTGGCGCGTCCACACCGCCGATGATGGCCTGGCTGGTGACCAGATCTGGGCCATCACGGTCGACAGGCAGGGGCGGGTCTGGCTCGGCAGCGACGCTGGCGTGACGGTCCACATCCCCCGTGACGCGGCTGCCATAGCCGGGATGCGCTAATCTGAAGGACAGGAGCACGTGCCAATGATGTCGCCCAGCTTGCAGCAGATCGACATCTGGATTGAGCGGTGGCAGGACGGAGACGAGCGCGCGGCGGAAGCGCTGTACAACCACTTCCGCGATGTCACCTTCCGCCTGGCCTATGGGCTGCTGGGACAGTCAAACGACACGGATGCCGCTTCGCTTACCTTTCTCATGGCGGAGGAAGCGGCTCAGGACGCGCTCACCTATGCCCTGGTCAACATCGACCGCTACGACCCGAACCGTGCCAGCTTCTCCACATGGTTGCATACCATCACCGTCAGCCGCTGCCGGGATCGGCTGCGCCGCAAGCGACTGCCGCGTATCCCGCTTTCGAGGTGGCTGGGGTGGGGACGGGACATACCCAGCGAGCGGCCTGGACCGGAGGAGCAGGCCCTTAGAGCCGAGACGCACAGCGACGTCTGGGAGGCGGTGCAGTCCCTGAGCCCACCGCAGCGCGAGGCGATCATGCTACGCTATTGGGCCGGCCATACCTACCGGGAGATCGCCGACATCGTGGGATGCCCCTTGCCCACCGCGCAGTCGCGGGTGCGATTGGCCTATGAGAACCTGAGGATACGCCTCAGTTCGAGGGAAGTGACGAGTTTGGAAAGGGAAGGTGACGTGCGATGAAGAACCACATAAGCGAAGAGGCGTTGATGGGATACGTACAGCACACGCTGACCGACGCGCGGCGCGAGGAGATCGACCAACACCTGATGTCGTGTGCGGGGTGCCGTGCGCGGCTGGATGACCACCAAGCATGTCAGCGACGCATTCGTCAGGATCTGGCGGCCGATCTGGGCCGGGTCACTCCGTCCTCACGGATGACCTTTGGGTCGGTCGCGGGCGATCTCGCCCACGCTGCTGACGTGTCGAGTCGACGTAGGTGGTGGCCCGTCGCGTCGCCGCAGGTGCTGTCCGCCGCAGCGGCCCTCGGGGGGCTGGCGCTGTCCGTGATGACCCTGGTGGTGGGCATCCACTGGGCCAAGATCAGCTTCTGGAGCATGCCGGTGGATGTATCCAACCCCACGCCTTTGCCGGTGGTCGCCTGTTTTCTGTTCTCCATCCCTGTGCTGTCCAACTACCGCGAGAAAGGATCGCTGCTCCAGTCACGGCTGCTGACCTATGGGGTGACCGTGCTGCTCTGGCTGGGCACAGCCCTGGTTGGTCTCTACGAGCTGTTCGTCATGCGGGAGCTCCTGTACCGCATCTACGTGGTTTTGGGCGGGAGGGATCCCGGGGTTGCCGCCGCACTGGGCGTTTGGGGCGTGCTGCTGTTGGCCCTGGTGTGGATCGGCGCGTTCATCGGGGGGGCGGAGTATCACTACCAGCACGTGGGGGAGCGCAGATCGTGGCGGCTGTTTGGCTGGACCATCGTGGTCGAGGTCGCTATTCTCGTCTTAGCGTATCTCATCTGACTCCCGCAAGGTGCAACGCACTAACAGCAAGTGCATCGCACCGTTGTTCACGGTGTTGCTGCGAAGATTTTCGTACATGTCGAATCCTCAAGGAGGGCGATATGCGCAGGGAAACCGTCAAGATCCCAGGAGAGGGGGCGAAGCCTGTCACCAAGCTCCTGGTGTTCTGTCTCTGGCTGGGGACGATCGGGGTAGGTCTCTATGAGATCGTGATCCTTCGCGGTATGGCGCTCCGGATCTACGCTCTGTTCTGGAGCAACCGTTGGTTCGCCACCACGCTGGGCAACTGGTCTATCTTCGTGTTTGCCATGGTCTGGATCGCCTTTGCGTTTGGCACCGGTGAGTATCACTACCGGCATATCGGTGAGCGCAGCTCGTGGCGCCTGTTCGGCATATCCATCGCCGTCGAGGTCGCCATCCTGCTGCTGGCTCTGTTTGTATGAGTGCGGGTCGACGGCCGGGGCCGCGCCAGGCACCCAGTCAAGCAAATTCGCATGTGGAGGCACAGATGGGAGTAGATGACGGGTCGACACGGTCACCCTGGCATATCACGGAGACGGCGTTCGATCCATCACAGAGATCGCGCTTGCGCCACAAGGAGACGGTGTTCACCATCGGCAACGGCTATCTCGGCACACGCGGCACGTTCGAGGAGGGCTACCCTGGGGACTGGCCCTTCACCCTGGTCCACGGCGTCTTCGACGACGTGCCCATCGTCAATACGGAGCTGGTGAACGCGCCCAACTGGCTTCATCTTCACTTGCTTGTCGGTGGAGAGCGTTTCCGCATGGACCGCGGCGAGGTGCTGGGCTATCGCCGCGACCTGGATCTTGCGACGGGTGTGCTCTCGCGAAGGGTGCGCTGGCGCAGCCCAGGAGGTCATACGCTCGACCTGAGGTTCGAGCGTTTCGCCAGCCTGGCCGATGAGCACGTGCTGGGCCTGCGCGTTCGCGTCACCTCGGTCGACTTCGCCGGCTCGCTTGAGCTGCGCGCCGCGCTGCCTGGTTTCATGGACAACCAGGGCTATCTGCACTGGGCATTGGCCGACCAGGGGCCTCTCGGAGAGAGAGGCATCTACCTCGCCGTGCGCACGGGGATGGAAGGCATCCCCAAACAGACAGGGATCACGCTCTGCGAGGCCTGCCAACTCCAGGTGGTCGGGTCGGACATGGAGACCGGCGTGCATGACTGCGAGTGGGTGCCGACCGTGGTGGCGCGTGGTGCGATCGCGCCGGGGGAGACGCTCACCGCCGACAAGTTGGTCACGCTGTTCACCTCGCGCGACACCGACGACCCCCGGGAAGCGGCCCGGGACGGGCTTGGCAAGGCCGCCGCGCAGGGCTACGAGGCGCTTCGGGCCTCCAGCGATGCTGCCTGGGCCGAGACCTGGGATGCCTGCGACATCACCATCGAGGGTGACGATGAGGCGGATCGGGCCGTCCGTTACAACCTGTTCCAGCTCCTGATCGCTGCGCCGCGCCACGACGAGCACGTCAGCATAGGTGCAAAGTCGTTGAGTGGCCCCGGGTACCATGGGCACGTCTTCTGGGACACGGAGATCTTCATGCTGCCCTTCTTCACCTACACCCAGCCGGATCTGGCGCGCAACATGCTGCTCTATCGCTACCACACGCTGCCAGGCGCGCGGCGCGTCGCAGAGGATATGGGCTGCAATGGCGCACGCTATGCCTGGGAGAGCGCTGTCACCGGCGACGAGACCACGCCGCGCTGGGTCCCCGATCCGAAGCGTGGGGAGTTGGTGCGCATCTGGACCGGGGACATCGAGCACCACGTGGCGGCTGACGTGGCCTACGCGGTGCATCAGTACTGGCGGGTCACCGGCGACGATGCCTTCATGCACGACTACGGCGCGGAGATCGTGCTGGATACGGCCCGCTTCTGGGCCTCTCTTGTGGCGTGGCATGAGACGCGCGGCATCTATGAGATCCACGACGTCATTGGGCCGGACGAGTACCACGAACACGTCGACAACAACGCCTTCACCAACCGCGTGGCGGTCTGGAATCTAGAGACGGCGCTGCAGGTGCTCGATTGGCTGAGGATCGAGGATCTGGAGAAGGCAGAGGAACTGATTGAGGAACTGGACCTATCGGGGCAGCAACTGGAGCGGTGGCGAGAGATCATCGACCGGATGTATATACCTCAGAATGTTGGCGGCTTGATCGAGCAATTCGACGGCTTCTTCGATCTGACGCCGGTGGATCTTGAGGCGTACGAGCCACGCACCACGTCGATGCAGAGCCTGCTGGGCATTGAGGAGACACAGGACTACCAGATCGTCAAGCAGCCCGACGTGCTGATGCTGCTCTACCTGCTCGAGTCGGCCTATGAGCCGGAGGTCATTGAGGTCAATTGGGACTACTACACGCCGCGCACCGATCACACCTACGGCTCCTCGCTGGGGCCGGCCATTCAAGCTGCTTTGGCGGCTCGCCAGGGCGACCCGGACGAGGCATACGAGCACTTCGTCCGCGCCATCCGCACCGACCTGGAGGACGCGCGTGGGAACGCGGCCCATGGCATCCACGCTGCGGCAGCCGGTGGTATCTGGCAGGCGGTCGTGTTCGGCTTCGCGGGCATACGCCTCACAGAGCAGGGGCCGGTAGCGCGTCCACATCTACCTGCTCACTGGGAGCGGGTTACGTTTCGCCTCCGCTACCGCGGGAAGCTGTACCGCTTCGACCTCAGCTGATTGCCACGGGTTGACGGGCGAGGTCGCCCAGGCACCTAGTGCCATTTCATACATCTGACCTGGACTTCTCAAGATCTCAGAGCTGCTCTGAGCCCCGTCTCGGGGCGGCTAGCGCGAGCTACCAAGCGTTGTTTTGGGCCAACCGCCCCCGAGACGGGGGCTAGGAGCTAGGGAAAAGCCAAGGTCTGTCGTGTGAAAGAGCACTAGTCCTCGGCGGCTATGGAAAGCCGCCCTGTATCCCCTCTCGCGCCCAGATGGGGGAGGTTTCCGTAAGCGGGGCGGCACTTTCCGTTAACGAAACCTTAAAGATCCTTGACACTGGGTGCGTTATCATATATAATTCTAAGTGGATATGGCATAAAAATATACCAAATCTCGATAGAAAAAAACCTCTGACGTCGTAGGCTGGGGCTGCTTGCACGGAGACGGGGCAAGGGATCGGCGAATGGAGTCGCATCCCCTTCCTTAGTATGGTGCCGCTTCGCTTCTTTTTCTTGTCATGGTCGATCGAGACTCGCCTATTCCTATCTACCGCCAGTTGAAGCTCCAGTTCAAGCAGCAGATCGAAGCTGGCTTGCTGTGTCCCGGCGACCGTCTGCCCACGGAAAGGGAGCTGTGCGAGCGATACGGGATCAGCCGCGCCCCCGCCCGTCAGGCCCTCACAGAGCTGGCCCAGGAGGGCTACGTCTACCGCCGCGCCGGGCAGGGGACCTTCGTGGCGGACGAGGTATCTACCCTGTCCTCCGAGAAGCTTATCGTCCGCGTCCTGCTCCACTACGACGACCCTTGGATCTCCTCGCTGGAACAGGCCGTCAAGCAGTGGAATCGCCTTCACCCCGAGGGCGAGATGGCGCTAGATTTCACCGCCTGCCCACGCGATAGGTTTCACGACCACCTGCAGTGGCTGGTCGCCCAGGGTGAGGCCCCGGACATGGCCTCTATGGACTGCGTCTGGATCCTCCACTACGCCCGCTCCGGTTACCTGAGGCCCTTCGACACGGAAGGATCCACCTGGCTGCGGGCAGCCTTCCAGGATCTCGAGGAGCCTGTGAGGGAGTACAACGTCGTCGACGGGCAGCTCTACGGCCTTCCCTACCAGAGCGACGTGACAGGGCTCTGGTACCGGCGAGACTGGTTTGAGGCGGAAGGGCTGAGCCCACCGGAGACGTGGCGGGACTGGCTTGGGCTCATAGACCACTTCGCCTGCCCAAAGACACGATCCCGGCTGGGATGTGATTACGCCGTGGCCTTTCCGGTCAGTCCAACTGTCGGGGAAGCCACGGTTAACCTTTTGATATCGTTCCTGTGGAGCGCAGGAGCGACGCTGAACGGCAAGCGCGTCATGAACCTGACCAGTTCGGAGGTTCGGCGCGCGCTGAGTTTTCTCCAGGAGATCACATTGGGACGACGGGGATGTCTGCCACCCAACATGGATAACACAGGCTGGTGGGCCTTTCCCCGCATGCTGGCCGAGGAGAAGGTGCCCATGCTGCTCGGCTCCACCTACGAGATGCCGTTCATTCGAGAGAACAGCGTCTGGGAGACGGAGGAGGAGCTCACGGCCCATCTCGGCTTCGTCAGTGCGCCACGCCCTAGCGCCAGCGTACCCCCTGTGGGTTCATTGGGGGGCATGAGCTGGACCGTGCTCCGGCAGTCGTCGCAGCCCGACATCAGCCTGGAGCTCCTGAAGCTGGCGACCGCACCGGAGACGCTGAGCGCCTTCGCCAAGGAAAACCTTCAACTGACCCCCTATCGCTCCCTCAACCGACGCTTGGCAGGGGACGCTCATCATCCTTGGTATGCACTGATCGCCCCGTTGTTGTCGACGGCGCGTCCTCGTCCGCTGCTGGGGGATTACCCTCAGGTTTCCCGTTTCCTGCAGAACCTGTTTCTGCAGGTGTTATGGGAGGGCGCGCCGCTGATGGAGACGCTGGAGCGGACATCAGAGCTGTTGGCGTTGCTATAGGCTCGCGGGCCGGAACGACCTACGGAGAGCGGGCCCAATTGGCCTAGGGAGTAGCCCTGAAAGGAGGTGATGACCAACGGAGAACCAGTTCGACAGAATCACGGCTAGTCGAGCGGGCGGAAGGCGGACGATGGACGGCTCTTCGAGCTAGGGACGATGGACGATGGAGGATGCCCCGCCTTGCCCGACCTATGTGCGCTTCGCAAGAAGCCGACGATGGATCATAGATCAAAGAGGAGATAGGAGACAGATGAAGAAGACACTAATCATCCTGTTGAGTATGTTGACCGTGCTCTCCCTGCTGATGGTGGCCTGCGGTGGACAGCCGACCGAGGCGCCGACGGAACCGCCGGCAGAGGAGGAAGAGGTCGTCGAGGAGCCAACCGAGCCGCCAGCAGAAGAGGAAGATGAGGCCGAGGAGGCCGAGCCGGCCTCCGAGTACAGCCAGGCCCCCATGCTGGACGGAATGGACCTGCCCTCCGTTGACGAGCGGTTGCCGGAGGACGTGAAGGTGGTCGAGGTGACGGACAGCATTGGCGAGTACGGCGGCACCTGGCACACCGTCACCTGGTGGGGCGGCGCGGGCAACATCAAGATGATCATGTACGACCCGCCCGTCCGCTGGAATCCGGACTACACGGGCTACGAGGCGGGCCTGTTGGTGGAGATGCCCGAGTGGTCCGACGGCGGCAAGACGATCACCATGAAGTTCCGCAAGGGTATCAAGTGGTCCGATGGCGAGCCCTTCACCATGGAGGACATGAAGTTCTGGTGGGAGGATATGGCCAAGAACCCGGACTACAAGGTGGTGCAGGTGCCGTGGTGGGGCTTCACCGAGGAGGGCGATCCCATCGAGATGGAGTTCCCCGACGACTACACCTGGGTGCTCCACTTCGACACGCCGCAGTACATCATGCCCTACATCCTGGCCCAGGGCTTCTGGGAGTGGGAACCGCTGATGAAGCCCAAGCACTTCCTCACCCAGTGGCACCCCGAGTACACCGACGAGGCCACCTACGAGGATCTGGACATGAACGACCGCTGGTACGAGACGCCTGGCTACCCCTGCCTGATGGCCTGGTGCCTCTCGGACTTCACCGCGGGGGAGACCTGGAAGTTCGACCGCAACCCCTACTACTGGAAGGTCGACACGGAGGGGAACCAGCTGCCGTACATCGACCACGTCGAGATCGAGCTGGTGGAGGATGAGGAGGTCCGCACGCTGCAGATCTCGCAGGGCAAGTACGAGGCCACCTTCCGCGGCACCGACGACCCCCGCGACATCCCCTTCCTGCTGGAGCAGGCCGACGCCAACAACTACCACATCCAGGAGGGCTGGATGAACGGCGCCGGCGCGTGGCCGGGCTTCCTGGTCAACATGGACTACCACGAGAACCAGGAGTACGACCCCGAGGCGGAGACGGAGCAGTCGAAGGAGACCCGCGCGCTGATCCGTGAGCCCAAGTTCCGCAAGGCGCTATCCATGGCGCTGGATCGCGAGCGACTGGTCGACGTGGTCTGGGAGGGCATCGGCAACCCCAAGAACTTCACCATCAGCCCGCAGTCCTGGCACTTCCAGAGCGAGAGGGGCAAGGAGGTCTTCGAGGAGTGGGCCAACGAGTCCGCGCAGTACGATCCGGAGCAGGCTGCAGCCTACTTCGACGAGCTGGGCTTCGTTGACCAGGACGACGATGGATGGCGCGACCTGCCCAGCGGCAAGCCCTTCGACTTCGTCTTCGACCTGAACGACTGGGGCGGCGAGAATGTGACCACCGAGTCGATCGAGATCTACAAGCAGAACCTCGAGGATCTCGGCGTCCGGGTCATCGTCAACAACGTGATCGGCACGGCCGAGGCCGACACGCGTGGCAACTACGGCGTGGGCTGGATCCTGCGCACCACGCACATCTCCGAGATCGACCTATGGACCTACCCGGACTGGGTCTTCCCGCTGCGCGGCGGTGGCGAGGGCTCGCGCTCCTTCCCCATGCAGGGCCTGTGGTACGGGACCGGCGGGGCGGAGGGTTGGGAGCCTGAACCGGGAAGCCCGGCGGAGAAGCTGCAGGCGCTCTACCGCGAGGGGCTCCAGGAGCCGGATGAGCAGAAGCGGCACGAGATCATCTGGGAGGCCGTCCAGGTGCACATCGAGGATGGCCCGTTCGCCATCGGCGCCTCCGGGGATCAGCCTATGCCCGTGGTGGTGGCCGACAATTTCCACAACGTGTCGAACTACGGCATCCTGGGGCCGTGGGCCCCGGGCAGCCCGGGCAACCAGCACCCTGAGCAGTACTGGATGGAGCAGTAGCTGGACAGCGCTCCGTTGTGGCTGGTCGAGAGACCAGCCACAGGCGCGATACTGATCTCACAGGCTTGACTCTGTGTGTGGCGAGCGGGACGAACCGCTCGCCACATCCCTAGTATGGGAAGGACTGACTTCGGCGGTAACGCCGCCCTTACTACGGTGAGTCTTCGGGCCGACGCTCGATGATCCACAGACGTAAGGAGAAGGGTTGACGTCCTTACTACGAAAGAAGGAGGTAGCATGCTTACCTATATTGCGCGGCGACTGGTCTATGCCTTTATTATGCTTGTCCTCGTCTCATTCGTGAGCTTCCTGATCATCGAGCTGCCCCCGGGTGACTTCCTGACGCAGAAGCTGGAGGAGCTACGAGCACGGGGCGACCGGAGCGCGGAGCGTCGCATTGACGAGTACCGGGCGCGCTACGGTCTCGACAAGCCGCTTCTGACGCGCTACTGGATCTGGATCTCGAATTTTGTCCAGGGTGACTTCGGCGAGTCGTTCGAGTTCGAGCGCCCGGTGGCGGAGCTGATCGGGCAGCGCTTCGCTATGACGGCCATCCTGGCGCTGACCACCCTGCTGGTGACGTGGATCATCGCCATCCCGGTGGGCGTCTACTCGGCCACGAATCAGTACTCCCTCGGAGATAATGTCTTCACCACTCTGAGCTTCATCGGCCTGGGCATGCCACCCTTCCTGCTGGCACTGCTGGTCCTCTTCGTGGCAGTGGTGGGCCTGGATGCGGACATCGGCGGGCTCTTCTCCCGCGAGTTCAGGGACGCCCCCTGGACGCTGGCCAAGGTCTGGGACCTGATGAAGCACCTCTGGATTCCTACGCTGATCGGCGCCGTCACCGGCACGGCCGGCATCGTGCGCATCATGCGCGGCAACCTGCTGGAGACGCTGGGGCAGCCCTTTGTGGAGGCCGCCCGGGCGCGCGGACTTAAGAATCGCACCGTCACCTGGAAGCACGCCGTGCGCGTGGCCATCAACCCCCTGGTCGTGATCCTGGGCACGGAGGCGCTGCCTACCATCATCGTCGGCAACATCCTGATGGCGGTGGTGCTGAACCTGCCCACCGTGGGCCCGCTGTACATCCGAGCGCTCACCAAGCAGGACATGTACATGGCGGGCACCGTGTTGGTCTTCATCACCGCCATGATCATGTTCGGCAGCATCCTGGCCGACATCGCCCTTGCCGCGCTCGACCCGCGCATCCGGCTGGAGTAGGGGGCGGACGATGGACGACAGACGATGGACGACGGACGATGGACGACGGACGATGGACGACGGAGGATGGACGATGCCGACCCGCGCATCCGCCTGGATTAGGGAATGTACCATATCCGAGGAGGGAGCAAGATGTCAATGAGAGATCCAGAGGGAATCAGAGAATTGGAGCAAGAGAGCGTCAGCGAAGCTGGCTCGATGGAGGAGACGAAGGTCAGCGGAGCCTACTGGAGCATGGTGTGGTGGAAGTTCAAGAAGAACCGAATGGCCATCGTGGGAGCCATCATCGTGGCCGCCTTCTACCTGTTCTGCGTCGGTTTCGCCGAGTTCCTGACGCCGTACACGCTGCAGCAACAGACCGACTTCCTGGAGGCAAGGCCGCAGCCCATCGTGTTCAAGAATCCGCAGGGTGGGTTCAGCCTCTGGCCCTCGGTCCTGGGGCTGGAGGAGACGATCGACGTAGAGACGCGCAAGCGCACGTACGAGGTACAAGAGGACCGGATCTACCGCATCAAACTCTTTGTCAAGGCCGCGCCGTACAAGCTGCTTGGGATCATACCCTGGGATGTGCACCTCTTCGGGGTCGATCCCGACGTTGAGGGGGCGAGCATCTTCCTGTTCGGCACCGACAGGCTGGGCCGCGACGTCTTCTCGCGCATCTTCTACGGCGGGCGGCTCTCTTTGCTGATCGGCCTGATCGGCCAGGCGTTGACGGTGATCCTCGGCGTGAGCCTGGGGGTGATATCGGGGTACTACGGCGGGTGGGTGGACATCGTGGTGCAGCGTGGGACGGAGTTCGTGACGGCCTTCCCCCGCGAGCCGCTGTTCATGGCGTTGGCCGCCGCCATTCCTCCGAAGGCGTCACCGATCACGGTCTACTTCGTACTGACCCTGATCCTTGCTTTTGTGCAGTGGGGCGGTCTGGCCCGCCAGGTGCGGGGGTTGATCCTCTCCCTGCGCGAGCGGGAATACGTGCTGGCGGCCGACAGCTTCGGCGCCAGCGACCGGCGTGTGATGTTCCGGCATCTGCTGCCGGGCACCATGAGCCACGTGATCGTGATCATCACGCTGATGATCCCCGGCATGATTCTGGCCGAGACGGCCCTGAGCTGGCTGGGGCTGGGCCTGCGACCGCCCCTCACCAGTTGGGGCGTGATGCTGCAGGAGGTGGGCAGCGTGCGGGCCATCCGCTTCGCACCCTGGCTCCTCACCCCGATCCCCTTCGTCCTGCTGGCCATCCTGGGCTTCAACCTGCTGGGCGATGGATTGCGGGATGCACTCGACCCCTACGGTGGGGGATAGGCCGCTGAGCTCCCCTAGGAGGGAATCATGTCTGAAGCTCTAGTTGAAGTCGATAACCTACACGTCCAGTTCGAGGTCCGCGACGGCACGGTTCACGCCGTCGACGGGGTCAGTTTCGCCATCAACCGCGGTCAGACGCTGGGCGTCATCGGCGAGAGCGGTTGCGGCAAGTCCGTGACCGCCAAGTCGATCATGCAGATGGTCCCCAGGCCCGGCAAGATCACGGATGGCACCATTCTCTATCATTATCACGACAAGTATGATCGCATCGAAGGTGTTGAGACCATCAACATCACGGAGCTGGATCCCGATGGCCAGCGCATCCGCCAGATCCGGGGCGGCGAGTTCGCGATGATCTTCCAGGAGCCGATGAGCTCCTTGACGCCGGTCTACACGTCGGGCACGCACATCGGAGAGGCGCTGCACCTGCACCGCCTGCTCCCCAAGAAGGTCGGAGACCAGATGGCGGACACGATCAAGGAGTATCGCCATGTGACGGACGAGGAGGCGCGGGAGATTGCTACTGAGATGCTGGACAAGGTGGGCATCCCCAAGCCTCAGGAGCGGGTCGACAGCTACCCGCATCAGTTGAGCGGCGGGCAGCGGCAGCGCGTGATGATCGCCATCGCCCTCTCCTGCCAACCGGCCATGCTGATCGCCGACGAGCCGACCACGGCGCTGGACGTCTCCATTGAGGCGCAGATCATGGACCTGATGCGCGATCTCCAGGAGGAGGTCGACATGGCGATTATGTACATCACCCACGACCTCGGCGTGGTCGCCGAGATGGCCGAGGACATCGTGGTGATGTACATGGGCAAGCAGGTGGAGAAGGCCAGCGCGCTCGACACCTACTATAACCCCCAGCATCCCTATACCCGGGCTCTGCTCAGGTCCATTCCCCAGATAGGCAAGCGGAAGGAGCGACTGTCCTCCATCAAGGGCATGGTGCCTGACCCGTTTAACCTGCCGCCCGGCTGCGTCTTCCACCCGCGCTGTCCCGAGTTCATGCCGGGGAAGTGCGACCGCATCGTGCCGAGCTACACACAGGTGGACGAGAATCACTGGGTCCGATGCCTGCTGTACGAGGAGGTGTGAGGAACATGGCTGAGCAAGTCATGAAGCGCGATGACAACATCCTATTGGATGTGCACGGACTTAAGAAGTACTTCCCCATTCGGTCTGGCTTCTTCAGGAGAGTGACCGGACACGTCAGGGCTGTGGACGACGTCACCTTCTACGTCCGCGAGGGTGAGACGCTGGGCCTGGTGGGGGAGAGTGGGTGTGGCAAGACCACGGCCGGCCGCACCGTGCTCCAGCTCTACGAGCCGACGGGGGGCGAGGCCTACTTTAAGACGGACAGGTTCACGTCCGACGGCTCCGAGGAGATGGTGAGCCTGTTTGATGTGACCAGGGAGCAACTGAAGATCATCCGCCGGGACATGGCCATGATATTCCAGGATCCGGTCAACTCCCTCAACCCCCGTATGTCGGTCTTCGACATCGTGGCCGAGCCGATGATCATCCACGGCATGGACAAGGGTGCGGAGATGGAGGACCGGGTGATCAACCTTCTGGAGCGCGTGGGGCTGCGCAAGGAGCACATCCGCCGCTATCCCCACGAGTTCTCGGGCGGGCAGCGGCAGCGCATTGGGTTGGCCCGCTCGCTTTCGCTCAATCCTCGGGTCATCATCTGCGACGAGCCGGTATCGGCTCTGGATGTCTCCATCCAGGCGCAGACGCTGAACCTGCTGGAGGACTTGCAGCAGGATTTCAACCTTGCCTACATCTTCATCGCCCACGACCTGAGCGTGGTGCAGCATATCTCACACCGCGTGGCGGTGATGTACGTGGGCAAGATCGCGGAGATGGCCCAATCTGAGGAGCTGTACAACAACCCGCTGCATCCCTATACCGAGGCGCTGATGTCGTCGGTGCCGAAGCCGGATCCCAAGTATCATTCGGAGCGCATCGTGATGAAGGGGAACGTGGCCGATCCGTCGAATCCACCCAGCGGTTGTTACTTCCATCCGCGGTGTCGCTACGCCATCGATATCTGCTCGCAGGAGCCTCCGGAGTTCCGAGAGCTGGAGCCAGATCACTTTGTGCTCTGTCACCGCGCCGAGGAGCTCAATCTCAGAGGTATCTAGATGCCCGGCCGGAACGGTCGACGATGGATGATGGACGAAGGAGGAAGGTATGGCAAAAGAAGAAAGGGTGCTCGAGGCATTGAACAGAGCCCCACTGTTTCGATCGTTGAACAGGCGGCAGTTGAAGAGCCTGGCCAAGCGATTCGTGGAGCGTGAGTACGAGGCCGATGAGGCGATTGTGACCCAGGGCAAGGGCGGTGAAGGGCTTTTCATCATCACCTCCGGAGAGGCAGAGGCCATCCGTGAGGGTCCGGAGGGCACGAAGACGACCGTCAACAGCTTTGGTCCCAACGATTTCTTCGGGGAGCTGGCCCTGTTGGATGATGGGCCACGCACTGCCTCTGTCGTGGCGGTTGAGCCGACGGCGTGCCTGGTGCTCACCCGCTGGGATTTCCTGAGCTCGCTTAAGGAGGATGCGGACTCGGCGGTCAAGGTCTTGCAGGAGGTTGCCAAGCGCTTCCGGATTGCGTTAGACACCCTGTAGGGGGCCATCAAGGGATCCCTCTAGTGCGGGTCCTCGCGGACGTCGGTTAACCCGGGGACGGGCCTCCGGGCGGTCTGCTGGTCTCCCAATAGGCAATCTCTCTCATCGACCCTGCACAGGGCGCGCCAAGAACCATCAACGGATCATCAGGTGCGCCCTTTTTCTCTGCAAGGGTGATATTCGGGCATCATGCCTTGCGCCCTCGCATTCAAGTCGAGCTGCAAATGAGACGAGTGATGCCGCCTCGGCGGTTCCGCCCTAAGCTCCGCGGC
>CAYQZG010000048.1:0-9020 GCA_964421785.1 uncultured Anaerolineales bacterium | reverse complement strand
AAGCTCCGCGGCGCGTCCCCGGGCCGCTTACCTTTCTTATTGTGGAGGACACACAGGAATGAGTGCAAGAATCGTCTTGATTGGCGCTGGTAGCGCCATGTTCGGGCTCGGAGCGCTTGGTGACATCTTCAAGTGCAAGGCGCTGGAGGGCAGTACCGTCGTCCTGCACGACATCAGTGCCCAGGCCCTGGAGGCCGTGGAGGCCATCGCTCGCCAGTACCTTCAGGAGATGGAGCTACCTTACACGCTCTCTGCCACGACTTCACGCACGGAGGCGCTGCAGGGGGCGGACTTCTGCATCATCTCCATCGAAGTGGGTGATCGCTATGCGTTGTGGGAGCAGGATTGGAAGATCCCCCTGCAATACGGCATCCGACAGGTTTACGGAGAGAACGGTGGGCCTGGCGGGCTCTTCCACGCCCTGCGGATCATACCGCCTATCCTCGATATCTGCGACGACATACAGTCAATCTGTCCAGATGCCTATGTGATCAACCTGAGCAACCCCATGATCCGAATCACGCATGCTGTGCACACCAAGTTCCCCGAGCTGAAGGTCTTGGGCTTGTGCCACGAGGTGGCCTCCCTCGTTGAGCATCTGCCGCGCCTCCTGGAGACCCCTTTCTCCAATCTATCGATCAAGGCGGGGGGATTCAATCACTTCAGCATCCTGGTCGAAGCGACCTACAGGGACTCCGGTAAGGATGCCTATCCGGACATTCGTGAGAAAGGGCCTGCCTACTTCGAGAAGGCACCGGCGTACTTCGGAAACATCGGGGAGCGTGGCTTGTTCTTGGAGATACTGGACCGGTTCGGGTACTTGCCCACGACAACGGACAGCCATCTTGGTGAGTACATTCACTGGGCCTACGACGTGGCAGACCATCATGGCATCCTGGCGTTCTATGACAAGTACAAGAAGTCGACCTCGGCACCGCAGGATCCTCCTCTGACGAGGATTGCCCGTGGCACGACGGAGAAGGAGTACTGGCGGGTTGTGCCTATCATCGAGGGCATCCTTACCGATTCGCAACACGAGGAGCTGGCTGTCAACCTCCCCAACGATGGTCTTATCGAGGCTCTCCCCAGTAACCAGATCGTGGAGGTGCCGGCCATCATCGGGACGTCCGGCGTCCAAGGTGTGAAGCTCGATCCCTATCCCAAGGCTTTCGCGGGGCTGCTCATGAATCAGGTCGCCGTCAATGACATGACGACCGAGGCGGTGCTGACCGGGTCAAAGGAGGTCGTGCTGCAGGCGTTGCTGGTGGACCCGGTTGTTGACAGCGTTCGAGCGGCCGAGGAGATGCTGGATACCATGCTCGCGCTCCAGAAGCCGTACCTCGGGACCATCGAGTGAACGGGCGGAGGGACCCGCCATTGCATAACTCTCATCTGCTGATGACGACATGTCGGAACTGCGGGTTTGAGAACCCCTCAGGGATGCGATTCTGTGGGAAGTGCGGAACGCGACTGGGGCAGACGTGCCCAGCCTGTGGCTTCGCCAATCCTCCCGAGTTCGACTTCTGCGGCATGTGCGGCACGCGGCTGCGTGAGCTTCCCGAAAGCCAAACGGAGGCTTTCGGGAAGCAACGTCGCATCGCGACGGTCGTGGTGGCGGACGTGTGGCACTCGACGGATCTGCTGGAGAAGGTGGGCACTGAGTCCTGGGTGGAGACGATGGACCAGGTGCTGCAACTGCTGGAGGCGGAGGTCTATCACTTCGGCGGTGAGGTCGACCAGTTTCGAGGAGATGGGCTGGTGGCTTTCTTTGGCGCGACGGCGGCCCACGAGGACGACCCGGAGCGGGCGATCCTCGCCGCGCTGGGCATGCAGCGAGCCGTGGAGAGCCATGCGGCCGAGCTGACGAAGGGCGACACGTCACTCCCCCACGTGCCTGACGATGAGCGTGCAGACGGCCCTCCGGCCGACGACGCGCCCTTCGATCTACGCGTGCGGGTCGGCGTGAACACCGGTGAGCTGATCGTGACCAGCGTTGGCGGACATCGGTATCGCGAGGACACAGCGATGGGAGAGGCCATCACCGTCGCCGCCCGCATGGAGGCCGCGGCTGAGCCAGGCACCGTCCTGGTGAGCGAGAACACCTATCGGTTGGTGGAGAGCCAGTTCAGGTGGCAGTCGCTGGGACAGACCGCGGTGCAGGGTGTCAGAAAGCCCATCTCCGTCTACCGCCCTCTGGCCCTCTGCCCTGACGCCAAAGGATCCCGCCACCAGAGGCAGATCTACAGCAGCGCGATCCCTCTGATTGGGCGAGAGCGCGAGTTCCAGACGCTCAAGCGCACCATCAAGGACCTGTACGATGGTCGCGGTAGGATTGTGACAGTGACCGGCGAGAAAGGCATGGGGAAGACCTTCCTGGTCGCACACGTCCGCCAGTATTTTGAGCGGGAAGGCATGCTGCTCGCCGAGGCCCATAGCAGAGACATCGATCCGCGCCAGGTCGCTGAGGAAACGGACCCGTGCTGTCCGCCGCAGGTGACGTGGCTGCGGGGACGCTGTCGCTCCTACGACCAATCGTGGCCCTACTCCGTGTGGCTCGATATGCTGCAGGATTGGCTGGGGATGCGGCACGAAGGCCCGCTGGGGACCTACAGATCGCCCGACGCCCCCTCTCTCCTTGGGGGCAGGGCTAGCCTGGGGGAGAAGGAGATCGCCAACCGCCTCCGTGAGCGATCAGAGCAGCTTTGGAGCGAGCCTGCCTCGCGGTGGGCGGACTACTACCCCTACCTGGCCACCTTCCTGTCGCTCCCTTTGGAGCAGGAGTTCGTGAGGCAAATCCAACATGTGGATGCTGAGCGACTGCAGCGACAGTTCTTCTCGGCCATCCGCAGCTGGGTGGAGGAGCTCGCCAGGCGTGGGCCGCTGGTGCTGACGTTCGCCGATATGCACTGGGCCGACGCGAGCTCGCTCGAGCTGCTCAAGCACTGCCTGCCGCTCTCTGATCAGCAGCCGCTTCTATGGCTGCTCGTCTTCCGGCCCGATCGCACGTCCCCTGTCTGGGACTTCCGGCACTACCTGGAGACCGAGTACCCTCACCGGCTGACAGACCTCTCGTTGCCGGCCCTGACCGAGGAGCAGAGCGTCGAGTTCATCACGCGCCTGATCGGCGCCGGCACCCTGCCAGAGGAGACGCTGGACGTCGTTGTCGAAAAGGCGGAGGGCAACCCCTACACCATCAACGAGTTGGTGAACGCCCTGGTGGCCCAAGACGTGCTGATACAGGATCCGGAGACCCGCGAGTGGCGCTGCACACGTCCTGTCACCACCCTCGACGTGCCCGACAGCCTCCAGAGCCTCCTGCTGGCGCGTATCGATCGACTCTCGTCCGAGGAGCAGCAGGTGCTCCAGGCCGCGTCGGTGGTCGGCAACGTCTTCTGGCACAACGTGCTGCCGTCCATCCTGCCGGACGTCAAACAACTGGAGGTGCATCTCACGTCGCTGCAGCGATGGCAGTTGGTGCACGAACGGCGACGCGTCCCCGACCTGGGTCGGGAATACGCCTTCAACTCCTCCCTGGTGCGGGACGTGGCCTACGAGAGCTTGCTCCGCGCCCGGCGGCAGGCCCACCATCTGGCCGTGGCGAACTATCTGGAGGCGACGCTGGTATCCGAGGAGGGGGAGCAGAGGAGCCAGCAAGATGCTGGCGGTCCGAGTCACTATCCCCAGGCGCGGCGCTACGGCATGGTCGCCTACCACTATCGGCAGGCCGGTCGGCTGGAGGGTGCGCTCTCCTACACCCTGAAGGCTGCCGAGCAGGCAGAGACCCTCTACGCCAACGCGGAGGCCCTGGGGCACTACAACCACGCGCTGGAGCTGCTGGATCAGCTGATGGCCCAGGCTCCTGAGGAGGACGTCGAGACGCGCTATGGCCTCCAACGTCGGCGGTTTGCGGTGCTAAACCGGCGTCGGGCGGTGTACTACCTGCTCGGGGAACTGGCCTCAGGTCGGGCCGATGCGCGGGCGATGCTGGACCTGGCGCGTCAGTTGGAAAACGGGGATAGAAGGCATGCCCATCTGGAGCTGCTGATCGACGCGCTGCTGGAGCAGCCGGGCGTGGGAAGTATCCAGGGGCCGGACGAGCGTGATGCCGGGATCGGCATGGCGCACGAGGCGCTGGCGCTGTCCCGAGAGTTGGGTGATCGCCACCGTGAGATGCGCTCCCTGATGGCGCTCGCCAACCTGCAGAACCTGCGCAACGACCCTGAGTGGAAGAGGAGCGGGCATCGGGCGCTCGAACTGGCTCGAGAGTTGGGCGATCAGCGCGCAGAGGCGGAGATCCTGCTGGGGCTAGGATGGGCCTACGGCACGGACAACTTCGAGCGCAGCATGTCGTACTTCGAGATGGCCCTGCCCATCCTCCAGGGGGCGGACGACAAGACAGCCGAGATAGCCCTGCTAAACGCGATGCGTATGCCGCTGGAGCGCTCTGGCGATTACTACCGCATGCTGACCGAGTACGAGCAGAAGCGCCTGCAGCTGAGCCGCGAGATCGGTGACAACTACGCGGAAGCACACGCTCTCATGATGTGCGGTCAGATAGAGGGGCTCTGGCTGGGTGATTACGAGGCTGGTCTGGCGTCGGAGGAGGAGGCGCTGGACATCTTCCGCGGCACCACAGGCAGCCTCTACCCGCTGCTGCGCATCGTCCAGATGGAGGCCGCGCTTGGAGAGGCCGAAAGGGCGCTGGACAGGCTGGAGCAAGCGCGACCCATCGCCGAGCGAGAGGTGCGGGAGCTAGGCCGAGCTGGTTTCGAGCTGGTTCAGGCGATCGTCTGGAACGCCCTGGGCGACGCTGAGCATCTGCGCAGGGCGATTGACATCAGCGCCGATGTGCGGCACATGGTGGACGAGAAGCTGGTCTCGCGACAGTACGCCGCCGGTGCGTTCTGCGAAGAGGCCGCTGCCCACCTGGGCCTGACCGCAGTGCTTCCGGATGAAGCCGAAAGGGAGACGCATCGCCAGGCGGCGCTCAAGGCCTCCCAAGCGGCGCTGGACATCTATGAGAGCTTCGGCTTCGTGCAGGTCGTGGAGTGCGCCAGCGAGGAGGTCCTCTTCCGACACAGCCTGGCTCTCTCCAGCAACGGGCAGACCGAGCAGGCGCAGACCTTTCTCAAGCGTGCCTACAATGAGATGATGCGCAAGCACGCACTGATCCCGCCCGACAGCCACTACCGCCAGACCTATCTCGAGAACATCCCTCTCCACCGGGACATCCACACCGCCTACGCGGTGGCCTCCCTGCGCTTGACGTGGGACGGGACCAGAGTCCACTTCGACTTCGGTGAATAGGCGGGTGAGATGAATCCGTGACACGTAGGGCAGGTTTCCATACCTGCCGCTGGGGGTTGACGGACTCGCTCAACGCTCCAGATCGCCTCCAACAGCCTCTCAGAGTCCCTGGACCTTCGAAAACCCGGATGGGGTGAAGCTTTGACGCGTTCCAGTCGTCAGTGTACAATAGCGGGTGGAAGGGAGAGCGAGAGATGACAATACTCAAGAAGGCCGAAGAACTGGTCTCGGCGATGACACCGGCGGAGAAAGCCCAGGTGCTTCAATGGGTAGCGCGTGACTTTGGTGGAGCGTTTCCCGGCATCGAAACCAACCCCGATGTTGCCGGCGGCGAGCCATGCGTTGTGCGCACCCGTATTCCTGTGTGGGTTCTCGTACAATCGAGGAAACTAGGTGCAAGCGAAGCGGACTTGCTCAAGATGTATCCAGCCCTGCGCGCCGAGGATCTGGTCAACGTCTGGGCGTACTATCGCCTGCACCGTAGCGAGATCGAGCAGCAAATAGCCGAGAACGAGGCAGCATAGGCTATGACGCAGCTGTTTGCGGATGAGAACTTCCCTCTACCAGTTGTCGAAGAGCTGCGCCGAATCGGCCATGACGTGCTGACGATACAAGAAGCAGGAATGGCAAACCAACGCCTTCCCGACGAAGCGGTACTCAGATTTGCCAGTGCAGACAATCGAGCTGTGTTGACGCTCAATCGCAAGCACTTCATCCGGTTGCACGGCAGATCGTCAGAGCATGCGGGAATCATTGCTTGCACAGTTGACCTCGATTTCGCTGGTCAGGCTATGCGCATTCATGAGGCTGTGGAATCGCGGGACTCACTGGATGGAAGCCTGATTCGGGTCAACCGCCCAGCATAAGAGAGTGAAGTCGCTTACCAGAAGAAGGGATCAGCTCTTTCGGCGCCACACTTGATAGCATAGTGCTCTGTCATGCGTACTATGATGAGTGATTTCGCTTCACGTGTGGGCTGTTCTCACCCATCGGATTGGCTATGACGAACCACTAACTAGACCGATTTCGAGGCTGCGTGCGAGGTGACGGACAAGGTCGACACCCTAACGTGTCCCAACTGCGGCTACGAGAGCCCTGCCACCATGACATACTGTGGCATGTGTGGAGCGCGCCTGCCGCGGCGCTGTGCACGCTGTGGATTTGAGAACCCGCCCGACTACCGTTTCTGTGGTCGGTGTGGGGCTTCGCTCTTGGGTGAGCCCGAACCTGCCATCGAGGCTGCTCCCGAGCCCAAGCTCCCTGCCGCCCCTCCTGCTCAGAGGGGGTCTGCGACCCCCGCGCCCGGCCCGAGCTACACTGAGGGACCGGACGACACGCCTCCTGAGCCGGTGGGACCCTTGCCCCGCCGCATGACCGCCGAGCCTGTGGGCGCAGAGCCCGCGGGTGCGACCGTCTTGGCGGGTGAACGGCGCGTGGCCACCATCATCCTGGCCGACGTGCAAGGATCAACCGAGCTTCTGGAGCAGGTCGGCACCGAGGCCTGGGTGGAGATGATGAATCGCGTTTTCCAGATCCTGGAGTCGGAGATCTACCGCTTCGGCGGGGTGATCGATCAGTTCCGAGGGGATGGGCTGGTGGCGTTCTTTGGGGCGACGGCTGCCCACGAGGACGACCCGGAACGCGCGGTGATGGCCGCGCTGTCGATGCAGAAGGCGCTGAAAGACTACGCCGCCGAGCTGGCCGAGGGGCAGCAGGTCGATCTTCGTCTGCGCGTCGGCGTCAACACCGGCGACGTGGTGGTCACCAGCGTGGGAGATCGTCGCCACCACAGCGAGGACACCGCCATGGGCGAGGCCATCGCCATCGCCGCGCGAATGGAGAGCGCCGCCGAACCGGACACTGTCCTGGTCAGTCAGAACACGTATCGGCTGGTTTCCTCCCGGTTCGACTGGAGGCCACTGGGCGAGATCAGCGTCAAGGGCGTGAGCCGTCCCATCCCCGTCTATCGCCCGCTCGCCGCGAGACCCGCCGTCGAAGAGGCGCAGCTGCCGCCAGACATCGGCCTCTCGGTGCCGCTTATCGACCGAGAGGAGGAATTCCGTACCTTGAAGGCACAAGTGGAGGACCTCTACGACAGGAGAGGCAGCATTGTGCTGATCAGCGGAGAGAAAGGTATCGGCAAGTCCTTCATCGTCACCGAGTTGCGGCATTACCTCGCGCGCCAGGGCGCCCTGCTGGCCGAGGTCAAGGAGATCGCACCCGACGGCGGTGATCCCGACATCAACAATCGCTCGCCCAAGATGGACGCGTCTTCGTCCCTGATCTGGCTCCAGGGGCGCTGCCGATCCTACGATCAGTCATGGCCTTTCGCCATGTGGCAGGACTTGCTCCACCGCTGGTTGGGTGTCCTCCCTGGTGAGGGGCAGGAGAAGGTGCGAGCTATTCACGCATCACGTTTCACGCATTACGTTTCAGGTGTCCTCCCTGGCGAGGGGCAGGAGAAGGTGCGAGGCCGCCTGCGATGCCAGTCGGAGATGCTGTGGGGCGATCGGATGGGCGACTACTACCCCTACCTGGCAGATTTCCTCTCCCTGCCCGTCGAAGCGGCTTTCTCTGAACAGATCAAGCACTTGGAGGCAGAGGAGAGGCGCCAGCAATCCTTCCGCGCAGTCCGTCATCTGATCGAGGCGATGACGCGTCTGCAGCACAGGCCGAGCGAGCCAGGAGAAGACGAGCGCCCGGTCGTCGTTGCGCTCTCCGATGTCCACTGGGCCGACAGCACCTCACTGGATCTCCTGGAATACTGCCTGCCCTTGTGTGACAACAGGCCGGTGCTCTGGTTGATCGTCTTCTACCCCGACCGCTCGGCCCCGGTTTGGGACCTGCGCTACCACGTCGAGACGAACTACCCCCACCGGCTCACCAATCTGCACATCCAGCCGCTCACAGCGGAGCAGAGCAGCCAGTTCATCGATCACCTCGTGGGCTCAGAGACGCTGCCGGCGGAGACTCGCGATCTCATCGTTAGCAAGGCCGAAGGGAACCCCTACTACATCCAGGAGCTGATCCGCGGCCTGATCGCTGAGGGGGCCCTGGTGCGCGACCCGGAGTCTGGGACCTGGTCGATGACGCGCACCGTGACGTCGCTCGATCTGCCCGACAGCTTACAGGGCGTCATGATGGCCCGGATTGACCGCCTCAGCTCGCAGGAGCGGGAGGTGCTTCAGGCGGCATCCGTGATCGGCTCTACGTTCTGGTCGAGCGTGCTGCGGGCATTCTGGGAGGAGGGGGAAGCTGCGGACGCCCTTCGTTCGCACCTGACCGCGCTCCAGCGGGCCCAGTTCATCGAGGAGCGGGGAGAGGTGCCCCGCCTGGGGATGGAATACGCTTTCAGATCAACGCTGATTCGCGACGCCGCGTACGATGGGCTGCTTCGAGCGCAGCGAAGCGCCTATCACCGCCAAGTCGCTGCCACCATTGAGAAGCGCTTCGACGGCCAGATCCCAGCGAAGTACAACTGCCTTCTGGCACATCACTACCACGAAGCCGGCGACATCGAGAGACAGTTACACTACACCATGCGAGCTGCCGAGCACGCTCAGGAGATCTACGCCAACTCGGAGGCAGTGAGGCAATACAGCGACGCACTCGATCTTTTGGATCGACTGGAGCAACAGGCATTGGAGCAGGCTCAGCCCCGCCATGCGGTTGGAGCGCCGTCGTCCCGACGGCAGGCCGCTGGAGGGGAGCAA
>CAYQZG010000047.1:24784-27754 GCA_964421785.1 uncultured Anaerolineales bacterium | reverse complement strand
GCTGGCGCTCCGTGGCCAGCAGGATGCTGGCGCTCCGTGGCCAGCAGGATGCTGGGGCTCCGTAGTCGGCGGGATGCTGGCGCTCCGTGGTCGGCGGGATGCTGGGGCTCCCACGCGATGATGTAATGGTCGGCGTGGAGAGGGACTGAAGTCCTCACGACGATAACGCACGAACGGTAGCGGCATGAGAGAACGCACTAACGAAGAATGGCTCGCTGCGTTGGGCGAGCCCGGCCCCGAGCGGGCGGAGGCGCTGGCCGATCTGCGCGTGCGACTGGTGCGGGGCATGGGCTACGCCATGGCGGACCGGCCCGACGTGACGGAGGCGCACATTGAGGGTTTCGTTCAGGATGCCTTGCTCAAGATTCTGGATAACCTCGATTCGTTTCGTGGGGAGAGCCGCTTCACAACCTGGGCTCAGAAGATCGCTGTTCACGAAGCGTTCAGTGAGCTGCGTCGTAAGCGCTGGGAGAACGTCTCTCTCGACGATCTGATCGATCGATACGAGGGCGACTTCACACCCTCCATCCTCACCGACCCTGAGCCCTCTCCGGAGCAGCAGTTGACGCAGCAAACGCTGTTGGGGATGGTCAAGCGCCTTATCTCCGAGGAGCTGACCGAGCGCCAGCGACGGGCCATGCTGGCGGTCGTGTTCGCCGGAATGTCCACGGATGAAGTGGCTCGCCGTATGGGCACCAATCGCAACGCGCTCTATAAGCTGATGCACGATGCTCGTCAGCGTCTCAGGCGGCGTATGATGGCGGAGGGCATCTCTCTTGAGGAAGTGTTGGCGGCTTTCGAACGGGAGTCGAGGTAAGGAGAGCGCGTCTCACCACGTCTGGAGTGGAGAGGAAGGATGATGGGTATCGAGTCGAGAGAGATCAGGCGGACGCCGCCTCAGCCGCAGCGCTCCCTTCGCTTACCTTTCTTGAAGCGAATGGTGCACAATATTCTTACCACACGGCCCGATGAGATCGGGTGCGATGAGTGCCTCGCGCGGATGGATCGCTTCGTCGAGATGAGACTGGCAGGAAAGGATCCCGCTGAGGCGATGCCCCTGGTCCAGGATCATCTCGAGCGCTGCCGCGATTGCCGCGAAGAGTTTGAGGCGTTGTTGACGGCCCTTCGTCACCTCCACTAGACGCAAGCATGAGTCTCTTCCTAGTACTACAACGTGAGGTCCCCTGGTCACAGACGTCCGAAGGCTGCACAAAGAAGACTTCGGACGTCTGACAGGACAGAAGTCGCGTTGTCGCGCTAGGGATGGTTTCTATCCCGCCGCTTCGCTTCCTTCACGTGAGTGGAGCAGAGGAGCCAGCAAGATGCTGGCGGTCCGATGGGGTCTTTCCCCGATGCACCGTTCCCCTGCTCTGATCGAGCTGCTGAATCCGATGATGCGATAGTCCCAAGCCTTGCCTCCGGGTAATCGCGTATGTCCAGATCTCCGTGATCGTCTTCTCCCGGAAGCTCTTGTCGGAGTGAGACATGCTCTCGGGGATCCTGGTGCCTCTGGTCCTCCAAATGTGAACGAGTGATCCAAGGCGGTTCACGTGACGCGTTGCTCGGGACGTAAGATCCTGGCCTCTCCTCCCGTCTATAAATCAGTGAGGGTATTGGTCACTATAGATGGGAGGCAATAGTGCGACACATGGTCTGGTTTGGCATCTTAACGCTTGTCTTGACTGCTTGCGTGGCAGCCGGAGGCCCGCCGATCGAGGGTGAACCAACGGGCTCGCCCGCTCCGACCCGGACGCCGACGCCTGAGACAGTGGACAATCCACCGGCCGGGGCGGAGTCCCAGTTCGAGACTGATTTCACGAAGCATAGCGTGCCTTACGACGAGGTTCTCTCGGGCGGCCCGCCGAAGGATGGAATCCCCGCGATTGACGAACCGCGCTTCGTAAGCGTTGAGGAGGCTGACGAGTGGCTTGAGCCACAGGAGCCCGTGCTCTTGGTTGAGGTTGACGATGTAGCAAAGGCGTATCCGATTCAGATCTTGATGTGGCACGAGATCGTCAACGACGTGGTCGGAGATACGCCGGTAGCCGTGACCTTCTGTCCGCTTTGCAACACGGGCATTGTCTTCGAGCGGCGGTTCGATGGACAGGTATTGGACTTTGGCACCACCGGACGGCTTCGCTTCAGCAACCTGATCATGTATGACCGACAGACGGAGACCTGGTGGCAGCAGGCCACCGGTGAAGGTATCGTAGGCAAGTTCACCGGTCGGCAGCTGACGTTTGTGCCCGCCGCAATGATCTCCTGGGGTGACTTCAAGGAGGCGCATCCGGACGGAGACGTCCTCTCGCGGGAGACCGGTCACAGCCGTGACTACGGGAGGAATCCGTATACGGGTTACGACGACGTCAGTCGCTCGCCCTTCCTATATGACGGGCCCGAGACGCCGGAGGCACTTCCCGCCATGGCGCGGGTCTTGGCGGTTGAACTGGGCGACGAGGCCGTGGCCTATCCATTCGATTTGCTACAGGAGGTGCGGGTGGTGAACGATACGGTCGGCGGCGTTCCCATCGTCGTGCTATGGGATTCTGGCACGGCGTCGGCGCTGGACGCTGGCTCGGTAGCGGGAGGAGCTGACGTTGGCGCAGCGGCCACGTATGCTCGGGAGCTGGATGGCAGAACAGTCTCGTTCGTCGTGGAGGGCGATCGGATCGTGGATGAGCAGACGGGCACCGAATGGGACGTGCTGGGGAGCGGCGTAGGTGGTTCGTTGGAGGGGCGGCAGCTGGAGCCGGTCGTCGGTGTCAACTACTTCTGGTTCTCGTGGGCTGCGTTCAAACCGGAGACGCGCCTCTACAGCGTTGAGTCGTAGAGCTCAGGTCCACGGTCGGTTTTCCAAGCGGGCCCGTCTTAGGTATAATTGGCATAGGCACGTGAGATGGGTGGTTCTCTAGTCCTGACCGGTCTGAAAAGGGCGGGTGTCGCTTCGCTTGGACGGCGGACGATGGACGA
>CAYQZG010000047.1:15635-24684 GCA_964421785.1 uncultured Anaerolineales bacterium | reverse complement strand
GGATGTTGAATGAGACATAGTAACAGGCAGGGGGATAAGCGTCATCCTGGGGATGAAGGCCGTCCCAAGGGAGCTGATAGACGGACCGTGGTGGTCTCGCTAGTCGTTCCGGCATTTCTCGTCAGCGCTCTCCTGATGCTGGTCATTGGCCTGCGCGGCAGCCTGGAGGAGGCGGTGTCCAACCTGGCGAACGTGCTCCCGGTGGGGTACGCTTTCGCAGCGGGGATGGTCGCCAGCGTCAATCCCTGCGGGGCTCTTATGCTGCCTTCGTACGTCTTCTTCCAGCTGGGCGCCGACGACGGGTCGACGGGCGGGACCGCCCAGGCATCACCCCCCTTAGTCCCCCCCAGCGGGGGGGAGATCTTGAAGGCCCTGCGTCTCGCCATAGCGACGGCGGCCGGCTTCGCCGTGATTTTCGGCCTGGTCGGCGTCGTGGTCAGCGTCGGTGGGCGTTGGCTGACTGATCTCTTCCCCTATGCCGGCCTGATGATTGGCCTGGCCATGGTGGGCCTAGGGGTCTGGCTGCTGATGTCGCATAGGGGTCTGGGCATTCTAGCTGCCAGCCGGGTCTCGGTGACGCCGGAGCGATCGCTCTCCAATATGTTTCTGTTTGGTATCGCCTACGCTATCAGTTCCCTGAGCTGCACGCTGCCGGTCTTCCTGGTCGTCGTCGGCAGCGCGCTGACGGCCGGAGGCGGACTGGGCGGTTGGACGGGGCCCTTGGCGCAGTTTATGGGGTACGCGTTGGGGATGTCGTGCGTGATGGCGGTCGTGGCCGTCGGCACGAGCCTGTTCCGACAGGCCGTAGAGCGCTGGCTGCGCCGACTCATGCCTCACGTCCACCGTGTGAGCGCTTTGTTTCTGGTTGGAGCCGGCGTCTATCTGATCTACTATTGGATGTTTGAGACGGGCTTGCTGGGCTAGTTTCAAAAAGGAGAGTGACGATGCCTCGCGACATTCCGGTAGGCAACGGCTCTTTGCTGGTCAATTTCGATCATCGCTACCAATTGCGCGATCTATACTGGCCGCACGTGGGCCAGGAGAACCACACGGAGGGTCACCCCTTCCGCTTCGGCGTGTGGGTCGATGGTCAGTTCAGCTGGGTGAGCGACGACGGCGAGTCGATGAACTCGGCAGGTCGACAGTTGTCGCCTTGGGAGCGCCAGCTCGACTACGTCGAGGATACCCTGGTCACGCACGTCACGCTTCACCACCCCGGTCTGGCGCTGCGGCTGGTCTGCCGGGATGCGGTCGATTTCCACGAGAACCTCTACCTGCGCCAGATCGAGGTCCACAATCAGGCTGATCGCGAGCGGGCGGTGCGACTCTTCTTCGCCCAGGATTTCCATATCAGCGGCCAAGAGGTGGGCGATTCAGCCTACTACGAACCGGAGCGGCGGGCGATCTTCCACTACAAGGGCCGGCGCTGGTTCCTGATCAACGTGATGGTGGCAGGACGTCCGGAGGGTGTGGATCAGTGGGCCGTGGGGCTGAAGGAGGTACAAGGTAAGGAAGGGACCTGGCGAGACGCGGAGGATGGCTCCTTGTCCGGAAACGCCGTGGCCCAGGGCAGCGTCGATTCGGCGGTTGGTCTCCATATCACCGTGCCTGCCCAGGGCAAGGCGACGGGCTGGTACTGGATCGCCGTGGGGGACTGCTTCCAGGATGTTACACGTATCAATCGCGCTGTGCGACAGAAAGGGCCGGATACGTTCCTGAAGCGCACACGGGATTACTGGTCGCTGTGGGTCGAAAAGGAGCAGCTAAGCTCGGTCGAGCCGTTCGCCGATCTGCCCTATGACGTCCGTCACCTCTACAAGCACAGCCTGATGGTGCTGCGCACGCAGATTGACAACGAAGGGGCCATCATCGCGGCCAACGACTTCGATATTGCTCACTACGGTCGCGACACCTATGCCTACATGTGGCCGCGAGACGGGGCGTTGGTGACCGCGGCGCTGGTCGAGGCCGGCTATTCGGAGGTGACGCGGCGCTTCTTCAGCTTCTGCCATCGCGTCATCACCGAGGAGGGGTATCTGCTCCATAAGTACAACCCCGATGGGTCCCTCGCCTCGTCGTGGCACGGCTGGTACTACGAGGGCGAGAAGCGGTTGCCGGTGCAGGAGGACGAGACGGCGCTGGTGCTGTGGGCGCTGTGGCGTCACTTCGACCGCTTCCGGGACGTGGAGTTCATCAAGCCGCACTACCGTGGGTTAATCATCCGCGCGGCGGATTGGATGTGCCGCTATCGTTATGAGGAGAGTGGGCTGCCACGTCCTTCTTGGGACCTCTGGGAGGAGCGGCGCGGCGTCCACGCCTGGACCGTCGGCGCGACCTGGGCCGGGCTGCAGGCCGCGGCCAACTTCGCCGAGGCCTTTGGTGAGATTGATCTGGCGGGCAAGTATCGCGGCGTTGCCGACGAGATCAAGGCTGGTGTGAGGGAACACTTCAAGTCGCCTGACCTGGGGTGCTTCGCACGCACGATCAACCTCACGGAGAACGGCGTCTGGGAGCACGACAGGACCGTCGACGCCTCATTGATTGGGCTCTGGCACTTCGGTATGTTCGCCCCCGATGCCCCGGAGATCGTGGCCACGATGGAGACGGTGCGCGATCGGCTCTGGGTCAAGACCGACGTGGGGGGCGTGGCCCGCTACGAGGATGACTACTACCATCAGGTGAGCGACGACATCGAGAACGTGCCCGGCAACCCATGGTTCATCTGCACGCTGTGGCTGGCTCAATGGTACATCGCCAAAGCGCGCACTGTTGAGGATCTAAAGCCGGCGCTGGACATCCTGGGTTGGGTGACCGATCACGATCTGCGCAGCGGCGTGATGGCGGAGCAGGTGCATCCCTATACCAATGAGCCGCTCTCGGTCAGTCCGTTGACGTGGAGCCACGCCACGCTGGTGATGACGGTGCGGGAGTATCTGGGAAAGCTGGGGCATTTGGACCGCTGCCCGGCGTGTGGTCGGATAGGCTTCCCAAAAGCCCAAAAAAGGGCAGCTACCCCGGGTGTCGCCTCGCGCGTCCCCGGGCCGCTTACGTCAGTCACCGAGTGAGTTAGATATGCGCTGAGCGACTCGATTTCTGGCGACAATTGACCATAGCTGTAATACGTACAGCCGTAGCTTTCGGCAAGGTTAGTACTACAACCTCATTTCCCGCCAAGAGACTTTCGGAGTCTGCACGATCATGCTAGACAGGTCAGGAATCGTTCTGTGAGCGCCCCTATACTGCGTTGGGCATGGACTCTAAGACTTCGTAAGTCTGCTCCTTTGGCAAGTGCGGTTGTAGTGTTAGGAGGCCTACGAGATGTCTGAGTTTCTGCACCATGATGTTCTGATTGTCGGCGGTGGGCTGGCCGGGCTGCGTGCCGCGGTGGCCGCACATGAGGCGGGCGCCGACGTGGCCGTGCTCTCCAAGGTCTACCCCATCCGCTCACACTCCGGGGCCGCCCAGGGCGGGGTCAACGCCGCCCTGGGCAATCATCCCGAGGGTCATGACGACACGTGGCAGCGCCACGCCTTCGACACCATCAAGGGCGCCGACTACCTGGCTGATCAGCCCCGCGCGGAGATTCTGGCCCGCGAAGCGCCAGAGCGCGTGCTGGAGATGGAGCACTGGGGCACCACCTTCAGCCGCTTTCCCGACGGTCGCATCGCCCAGCGGCCCTTCGGCGGGGCCGGCTTCCCGCGCACCTGTTACGCCGCCGACCGCACCGGTCATCAGATGCTCCACACGCTCTACCAGCAGTGTCTCAAGCGTGATATCAGCTTCTACAACGAGTGGCTGCTCACGCGCCTGGCGGTAACCGGGCGCGTGATGGGCGCCGTCGCGCTCCACGTCCCGAGCGGCGATCTACGGGCCTTGCGCGCCGACGCCGTCATCGTCGCCGGGGGTGGCCATGGACGGATTTATGCCAAGTCTACCAACTCCTACATCAACGCCGGCAGCGCCACGGCGGCTGTGTTTCGAGCTGGCGTGCCGCTGGAGGATATGGAGTTCGTCCAGTTCCATCCCACGACCCTCTATGGCACCAACATACTTATCACCGAGGGGGTGCGGGGGGAGGGAGGCTACTTGCTCAACACCGAGGGTGAGCGCTTCATGGAGCGCTACGCGCCGGATACGATGGAGCTAGCACCGCGCGATATCGTGGCCCGCGCCATCCAAACGGAGGTGGATGAGGGACGTGGCTTCGAAGACGGGTATGTGAAGCTCGACGTGCGTCATCTTGGTGAGGAGGTCATCAAGGAGCGGTTGCCCGGCATCCGTCAGATCGCCATGGACTTCGCCGGGGTCGATCCCATCGAGACGCCGATCCCGGTCCAGCCGGGCCAGCACTACTCGATGGGCGGCCTGGCCTGCGACGAGAACGGCGAGACGAACGTGGCGGGCCTCTTCGTCGTCGGCGAGTGCTCCTGCATCAGCGTCCACGGCGCCAACCGGCTGGGCGGCAACTCGCTTCTGGAGACCATCGTCTTCGGCAAGCGGGCTGGGGAGAAGGCGAGTGACTTAGCTGCGCACACTCGGCGAATCAACGGGCAAATACTGGAAGATGCTCTGTCGGCGCAGGAGGCGGAGATCGAGGCGCTCAAGAGGCGCGGTGAGGGCGAGCGGCAGATCGCGATCCGGCGCGAGATGCAGGAGACGATGACGAAGCACGTGGGCGTTTTCCGCGACGAGGAGGGATTGCGCGAGGCGGTCGAGAAACTGGCCGAGCTCCAGGAGCGCTACCGACGGGTTCTGCTCGACAACAAAGGTGAGGCCTTCAACTACGATCTGGTAGATGCGTTGGAGCTGGGCGGGATGCTGGATCTCGCCGAGGTGACGGCGCTGACCGCGCTGCGGCGGACGGAGTGCCGTGGTTCGCACTGGCGCACGGATCACTTGGGGCGCGACGACGAGCATTGGCTCAAGCACAGTCTGGCGAGCTACAGCCCCGGCGGGCGGGCCGAGCTGGCCTACAAGGACGTGATGATCACCACCTACCCGCCTCAGGAGCGCGAGTACTGACCCGGCAGGAACTCTGATTCGCTGCTGGCAAGGTCTGCGGTCAAGTTGGAGGTGCGTGGAAATGAGGGACAGCGAGCACACATTGGGATCGTTTGGAGAACGGATTGCGCATCAATCTGAAGCAGAGCAGAGCAGAGGAGGGAGTGACATGATCAAGTATGATTACGTTGTCATTGGAGGCGGGTTGGCCGGCCAGAGGGCTGCTAAGGGCATACGCAAGGTGGATTCGGAGGGCAGCGCAGCCGTCATCACGCAAGAACCGCACGTGCCGTACGAGCGCCCGCCGCTTTCCAAGGGCTACCTGATGGGGAAGGAGGATGTGGGCGCCGTCTATCCGGAGGACGAGTCCTGGTACGAGGAGATCGGTGTGGACGTGATGCAGGGCGTGCGCGCCACCGGCGTCGATGCCGAGGCGCACGTCGTGGAGCTGGAGGATGGCCGCGAGTTGACCTACCGTAAGCTGCTGCTGGCCACCGGCGGACGCGCCTGGCGATTGCCCCTTCCCGGGGCGGACTTGGGCAACGTGTTCACGCTGCGCACCATTGAGGACAGCGACGCCATTCGTGCCGCCGCCGAGGGTGCCAACCAGGCCTTGGTGATCGGGGGCGGCTTCATTGGATCCGAGGTGGCGGCCTCGCTGACTCAGGTCGGTGTCGACGTGACCATGGTCTTTCCGGAGTCGCGCCTGCTGGAGCGCATTGTGCCGGAGGTCTTCAGCGACCTGTTGCACAGCACGTTCGAGGACGAGGGTGTGCGCATCCTGAGCGGCACCAAGCCGGAGCGCCTAGAAGGCGACGGCATCGTCGAGCGGGCCGTGCTCGACAGCGGGGAGACGTTCGGGGTGGACATGGTGGTGATGGGCGTCGGCATCCGGCTCAACACCGAGCTGGCCGAGGGCGCCGGGCTTGAGCTGACCGAGCGGGGCGAGGTGATCGTGGATGACCATCTGCGCACCAGCGATCCCGACATCTACGCCGCTGGCGACATCGCCGCCTGGCCGGATCCGACGTTCGGCACGCGGCTGCGCGTCGAGCACTGGGACGTGGCCCGACGCCAGGGACTCCGCGCCGGCCGCAATATGGCCGGAGAGAAGAAGCCCTACACAGCACTGCCTTACTTCTTCTCCGACATGTTCGACATGGGCTTCGAGGTGTGGGGCAGTCTGATGTCGTGGGATGAGACCGTGGTGCGGGGAGAGATAGGCAGCTCCAGCTATCAGATCTTCTACTTCGATCAGGGCGCGGGTGCCCTGGGCGATGTCGCCTCAGCGGTTCCGGCCCCTCGACGAACCATGGTCGGTGTGCTGACCGTTGGTCGACTGGGTGGCGCACGTAAGTTCATACCCAGGCTGGTCAAGGCGCGCGTTGCGTATGACGACGTCGCGGACGCGTTGCGCGATGAGAGCGTTGAGCTGAGCAGCCTGGTGGAATAGATCGGCAGATAGGCAGGGGGGTGTGCTGTGCATACGGAGTCATTCGCCTTTAGAGTCCAGCGCTTCGACCCGACGAAGGACGACGAGCCGACCTATCAGAACTACACCCTCGACGTGCCGGAGGGGATGACGGTTCTGGAGGCGCTCCTGCGCATCCAGGCTGAGCAGGATGGCAGCCTGGCCTTCCGCTACGCGTGCCGGGGCGCCGTCTGCGGCTCCTGCGCCATGATGATCAATGGGCGTGAGGAGCTTGCCTGCCGCACCCAGGTTCACGGCTTGGTGGCCCAGTCAGATCGAGGCGATCACCCACGAACCGTCTATCGAGGCTCTGAGCGCGAGGAGGCTCAGGTGCCGGCCGAGGACGGGCGATCTCGCCTGGGCACCATTACCCTCGAGCCGCTGCGGAATCTGCGGGTGATCAAGGACTTGGTCGTCGACATGGAGCCCTTTTTCGATAAGCTGGAGGCCGTCGAGCCTTGGCTCCAGCCGGAGCAGCCCGCCCCACAGGCCGAGCGCCTGGTGAGGCCAGAGCAGTGGGCGGAAGCCGAGCCGTACACCAACTGCATCCTCTGCGGTTGCTGTCATAGCGTCTGTCCCGTGGCGGAAGAGGACCCGGCGTACCTCGGTCCGGCGGCTCTGGCACAGCATTATCGCTTTCTGGCCGACGTGCGGGACGGCGCCGACGAGAAACGGTTGGCTTTGGTCGGTGGGGAACATGGTGTGGAGGGCTGTGATTTTGTGTGGAATTGTGTCAAGATCTGCCCCAAGGGCGTTCCACCCACCAAGGGGATTGCCAAGACTCGCGCACGCATCACGCGGCTGGAGAAGGAGTGACGGTGCTGGACGCTGGAGACAGAGCCCCGATTTCGTCAGGCTGAAGAACGGTACGGGTGGAGATCCACCTACGCAGGACGCACAAGACTTCTAGGGGGGCGATGCGAACTGAACGCGACGCTATGGGGGCCGTCGAGCTTCCAGATGATGCCCTCTGGGGCGCGCAGACGCAGCGTGCGATAGAGAACTTCCAGATTTCGGAGCTTCGCTTTGGGCGACGCTTCATCCACGCCCTGGGGCACGTCAAGCGGGCCTGCGCGCGCGCCAACGTGGACCTGGGTCTGTTGGATCGGCCATTGGGAGAGGCTATCGTCCGCGCTTGCGATGAGGTCGCCGTGGGGCATTGGGACGATCAGTTTCCCGTCGATGTCTTCCAGACCGGCTCCGGTACCTCGACCAATATGAACGCCAATGAGGTCATTGCCAACCGGGCGATCCAGCTGCTTGGAGGCGACGTGGGAAGCAAGAAGCCGGTGCATCCCAACGACCACGTTAATATGAGCCAGTCGAGCAATGACGTCATTCCCACGGTGATCCACGTCGCGGTCACCCTGGCGTTGCGCGACGAGCTGATCCCTGCGCTGGAATCCCTGCGCGAGGCGCTGGAGGAGAAGGCGCAGGCCTTCGATTCCGTCGTCAAGATCGGTCGCACTCACCTGCAGGATGCCACGCCGATCGGACTGGGCCAGGTCTTTGGCGGCTACGCCGCCCAGGTGCGGAAGGGCGTCGAACGGGCAGAGAGAGCGCTGGGGGCTCTGCGAGAGCTGCCGCTGGGGGGCACCGCCGTCGGCACCGGCCTCAACCGCCCGATCGCGTTCCCTCGGCGGGCTATCGCCACCATCAACGAGGCGCTGGGGACCGACTTCATAGAGGCGGAGAACCACATCGAGGCCAACGCTGCCCGGGATGGCGTCGTCGAGGCCTCAGGCGCCCTCAAGACGATCGCCGTCAGTCTGACCAAGATCGCCAACGACATCCGCTGGCTGGGCTCCGGCCCGCGCAACGGCCTGGGGGAGCTGGAGCTGCCCGCTGTGCAGCCGGGCTCGTCCATCATGCCGGGTAAGGTTAATCCGGTGATGGCCGAGGCGCTGATTTTGGTGGCGGCCCAGGTCATCGGCCACGACGCGGCGATAACCTTGGGGGGTCTGGGCGGCTATTTCGAGCTCAATCTCATGATGCCGCTGCTGGCGTATGATCTCCTGCGCTCCGTTGAGTGGCTGGCGAGTGGCGTCCGCGTTTTCACGGACCGTTGTGTGGTTGGGATCGAGGCGAACGAGGGGCGCTGCCGTGAGATGGTGGAACGGAGCCTGGCGCTGGCCACGGCCCTGGCGCCGGCCATCGGCTACGACGCGGCTGCTGAGATCGCCAAGGAGGCCCACCGCACCGGGCGTACGGTGCGCGAGGTGGCCGAGGAGCTTGGCTCGACCAGCGGGGATCCGGCCATGAGCGGAGCGACATCCGCTTCAAAGAAGGTAAGCGCAGCGACATCACCCGTGCTCTCGCCTGAGAGGCTGGACACGGCTCTCGATCCCCAGCGGATGACGGAGCCGGGTGTGTCTGGTGAACGGGACTAGACAAAGCGTTGAAGGAGAGGACGATGAGAGGGCTTGGGGATAACGTCGTTTTCGTCAGGTGCAATGCACTATGGCTTGACGCTTGGCAAGTGCATCGCACCACGACGGACGATGAGAGGGCTTGGGGATAATGTCGTTTTCGTCAGGTGCAACGCACTATGGCTTGACGCTTGGCAAGTGCATCGCA
>CAYQZG010000047.1:13448-15535 GCA_964421785.1 uncultured Anaerolineales bacterium | reverse complement strand
GTCGTTTTCGTCAGGTGCAACGCACTATGGCTTGACGCTTGGCAAGTGCATCGCATAACAACGGACGATGAGAGGGCTTGAGGATAACGTCGTTTTCGTCACCGGCTCGGCGCGGCGCGTTGGTCGGGCTATTGCTCTTGCTTTTGCCGAGCAGGGCGCGAACCTGGTAATCCACCATGCCTCGCCCAGTTCGGCGGAGCCGGCCCAGACCGCGGTCACGGCGGCGAAGGAGCTCGGCGTGGATGCCCTCATCACCATGGGCGACCAGGCGAACCCGGATCACGTGGCCCGGATGTTGAAGGAGGTCCGAGGATACTACGGCCGGCTCGACGTGTTGGTCAACAGCGCTGCGCTCTTCAAACGCGCCGATCTGCTGGAGATCACGCACGAGGCGTGGCAGCGAGTGATGGATGTGAACCTGACTGGGCCATTTCTGCTGACCCAGCACGCGTCTCGTCTAATGATGGAGAACGACAGCCGGGGCGTGATCATTAACATCGGAGACAACAGCGGCATCAATGGTTGGGTCTCGTATCCCCACCACAGTGTCTCCAAGGCGGGACTTGTGATGTTGACCAGGGTGTCGGCGCTGGCTCTGGCGCCGCACAACATCCGCGTGAACTGCGTCGTGCCCGGACCGGTGCTCCTGCCTCCCGGCAGCACGTCGTCGGCGGAGGAGCGCATCGCCTCGTCGCTGCCGCTGGGCCGTATCGGGGCCCCGGGGAACGTCGCTCACGCTTGTGTCTTCCTCTCCCAGAACGATTTTGCCACTGGGTCGATCCTTCGTGTCGATGGCGGCGAAGGCGTGGCAGGCGCCGAGTTTTGAGCGTGTAAGTAAAGGAGGTTGGTATGCTGCTTGCCGGAGATATCGGGGGAACCAAGAGCACGCTGGCGATCTTTTCGAAGGAGCTGGGTCCGCGGGAGCCCCTGGCTCGAGAGACGTTCCCCAGCAAGGATTACGCCGGTCTGGGCGCTATCGCCCAGGTGTTTCTCGATCAGGTCGACGTCCCGGTGGATCGGGCCAGCTTCGGGGTGGCTGGCCCGGTGATTGAGAGCCGGGTTGAGGTGACAAACCTGCCGTGGCTGGTTGACGCCGCTGAGCTGGAGAAGAAGCTCGGTCTGTCTCCGGTGCTACTGCTCAATGATTTGGCGTCCACCGCTAACGGCATTCCCTTTCTGGAGCCGGACGAGCTGTATACGCTCAAGCAGGGAGAGCCTGATTCCGAAGGCGCCATAGCCGTTGTGGCACCGGGAACCGGGCTGGGCGAGGCCTTTCTCACATGGGATAAAGATGACGGTCGCTATCGACCCCACGCCTCAGAGGGTGGTCATACGGACTTTGGGCCGATGACGCCCCGCCAGATCCAGTTGCTCCGTTACCTCTGGGCTCGCCACGAGCACGTCAGCTACGAACTGGTCTGCTCCGGTATGGCGATGCCTAACCTGTACACGTACTACAGGGACGGTGGCTACGCCGAAGAGCCTGATTGGCTGGCCGAGCAGCTGGCCCAGGCTGAGGATGCCACACCCGTCATCGTCAACGCGGCACTGGACGACGAAAGGGAGTGCGAGCTATGCTCATTGGTGTTGACCACCTTTGTCTCTATCCTCGGAGCGGAGGCGGGCAATCTGGCGCTGAAGGTGATGGCCACGGGCGGCGTCTACCTCGGTGGAGGTATTCCACCGCGTATCCTTCCTGCATTGGAGCAGGGGGAATTCTTGGAGGCCTTCCACAGCAAGGGGCGTCACACCGACTTGATGACACGCATTCCCGTGCACGTGATCCTCAATCCGGATATCGCCCTGCTGGGCGCGGCTTGCTATGGGCTTGAGTTGTTTGGCTGAGAGGAGGCTTTGGATATGATGACGACAGGAGGATCTCTTCCCGCGCGATCCGCGCTACGGCAGTATGATGCCATAGCGAACATTGACGCTGGCGCTGCCGAAGACCGGGCTGCGCAGCGTATCTGGTGAGCTCTACCTGGCTGACATCGGCATCCCGCCGGAAGTGTATGTACGTCTGAGCTTGGCTTTTGGATGGCCCTTTCCAGGGCGATACTGGATTCGTTTGTTAACCCAAGCGGCAT
>CAYQZG010000047.1:6559-13348 GCA_964421785.1 uncultured Anaerolineales bacterium | reverse complement strand
AGGGTACTGCGTGTCGACGCAGTGGCCGGTTCGACGATGGTCACCGGGTCGACAGTGGTCACAAAGGAGGCTGTATGGTAGAGGCTGCCTGGATCGTCACGATCGATGAGGAGGACGGCGGCAAAGACAGCTCGCGCCGCTGCGCTTACGGCGGAACCGCCCAAGCACCGTTGGCCGAAGCTTATGCCGAGTGTGCTGACTCCACAACCGGCCGAGCGGCGAACATCATGAAAGTGCATAGCCTGAATCCGCGCTCAATGCTCGCCCATCGAGCGCTGTACCGCACGCTGATGTTCGGCCCTTCACCTTTGAAGCGCTACCAACGTGAGATGATCGGCGTGGTAGTATCGGCCCTGAATGAATGTGTCTATTGAATGGTGCATCACGGGGAGTCTCTCCGTCGATTGGTTCGTGATGACGCATTGGTGGATCAGCTCAAGGAGGATTTTCGGCAAGCGCCGCTCAGCGTGGAAGATCACGTCATGCTCGACTACGTGGTAAAGCTGACGAAGAGGCCATTCGCGGTCGCAGAGAGCGATGTGGAGGGATTGCGTGAGGTCGGGTTCAGCGATCGTACTATCTTGGATGTCGTACAGATCACGGCGTATTTTGCTTTCGTCAACCGCCTGGCCGGCGGGCTGGGCGTGACGCTTGAGGACTACTGGAGTCAGGTATAGGTGTGGATTCGAACAGAGGAGCCAGCAAGATGCTGGCGGTCCAGAACAAGGTCGCGCAGGTGGATTTGACAGGCTCATCACGGGAGAAGGGGGACCCATGACAAAACTTGATCAACTGGCCGAGTTTGGTCAGGCTATTTGGCTTGATTACGTACGCCGTTCCTTCATCACCAGGGGCCAGCTAAAGGATCTGGTCGATCAGGGACTGCGCGGTGTGACGTCCAATCCTTCGATCTTCGAGAAGGCCATTGCCGGCAGTAGCGACTACGACGAGGACCTGCGCCTCCTTGAGGGTCAGGGCGTGGCGGCGAAGGAGATCTACGAGACGTTAGCTATCAGAGATATCCAGATGGCCGCCGATGTGCTCTATCGGGTCTACGACCGGACAGATGGCGCTGACGGCTACGTCAGCCTGGAGGTGAGCCCTGACCTGGCGTATGATACCAAGGGGACGCTCGAAGAAGCACGCCGTCTCTTCGAGGCGGTGGGTCGGCCCAACGTGATGATCAAGGTGCCGGCCACACCCGAGGGGATCCCGGTCATTGAGCAGCTCATCGGTGAAGGGATCAACGTCAACGTCACTTTGATGTTCTCGCTCGCCCAGTATGATCAGGTGGCGGAGGCGACCATCTCCGGGCTGGAGGCACTGGATGCCAGCGGGGGCGACGTCACTGGGGTCGCTTCGGTGGCCTCCTTCTTCGTCAGCCGCGTGGACGTGATGGTGGACCGGATGCTGGACGAGCTTGGCTCCCCGGAGGCTCAGGACCTGAAAGGCGCCATCGGCATCGCCAATGCGAAGATGGCCTACCAGCGTTTCAAGTCCACCTTCATCGGTGAGCGCTGGGAGCGTCTGGCGAACAAGGGCGCGCGCTTGCAGCGCGTTCTCTGGGCCAGCACCAGCACCAAGGATCCGACTTACTCCGATACGCTCTATCCGGACAATTTGATCGGCCCTCACACTGTCAACACCCTGCCGCCCTCCACCCTCAACGCTTTCCGCGATCACGGGACCGTCGCCCGCACCTTGGAGACGCAGTTGACGACGGCACAGTCTCATCTTGATCGGCTGGCTGAGCTGGGCATCGATCTGGATCAGGTCACCGACGATCTGCTGAAGGAGGGCGTCGACAAGTTCGCCAAGCCTTTTGCATCTTTGATGGACAGCATTGAGGAGAAGATCGAGCGCCTGGCGTCTGAATGGCAGCGTATGGAGACCGGGTCGGAGAGGTCTCCCGGGCTGGGCCGCTACGAGGAGGCAGTTGGTGGCGCCCTGGGTGAGATGGCCCAGGAGAACATCATGGACCGCATCTGGAAGCACGATCACACGGTTTGGAAATCGGACCCGGAGGAGATCACCAACCGGCTGGGCTGGCTGCACATTGCCAGTGTGATGAAGGAGAACGTCCCGCGTCTGGACGCTCTGGTCGATGATCTCCGCGAGGATAACTATACGGACGTTCTCCTGCTGGGCATGGGTGGCTCCAGCCGTGCACCAGACGTCTTCGGCAAGACCTTCGGCGCCCGAGACGGCTACCTCGATCTGGCTGTTCTCGATAGCACCGATGCTGGGGCTGTTCTGGCACAGCTTGAGCGCCTCGACCTCAGCAGGACTCTCTTCATCGTGGCCAGCAAGTCGGGCACAACAACCGAGACCCTATCCTTCTTCAAGTTCTTCTACCACCAGGTCCTCAAGCTGGTCGGCGAGGAGGATGTGGGGGAGCACTTTGTCGCCGTCACCGATCCCGGAAGCCATTTGGTCGATCTGGCGAGACAGCTTGCCTTCCGCGATGTCTTCCTGAACGATCCGAACATCGGAGGGCGCTACTCGGCGCTCTCATTCTTCGGGCTGGTTCCGGCGGCGCTGATCGGCGTCGACGTGGAGCGGCTGCTCGACAGCGCGCTCACGCTGGCCTCGGGCTGCGAGTCCTGCGTAGCCCTGAAGGCCACCCTCAAGGGCGTCCCCGGGAACAATATAGGCGCGCAATTGGGCGCCATTCTCGGCGAGCTGACCAAGGCTGGGAGGGACAAGGCCACCTTCGTCGTCTCGCCCGAGGTGGCCAGCTTCGGGGCCTGGGTGGAGCAGCTCATCGCCGAGAGCTTGGGGAAGTCGGGCACCGGCATACTCCCGGTGGTGGGGGAGCCCCTCGGGCCGCCGGAGGTCTATGGTGACGATCGGGTCTTCATCCACCTGCGGATGGAAGGCGACGACGCCTATGACGGTCAACTGGATCGACTGGCAGCGGCCGGTCATCCCCTCGTGCGGCTTAACCTGCGCGATCTCTACGACATAGGCGGGCAGATGTTCCTCTGGGAGATGGTCGTCGCAGTGGCGGGCTACCGGCTGGGCATTCAGCCCTTCAATCAGCCCAACGTCGAGGCCGCCAAGGTGCAGGCACGTCGCATGGTGGAGCGTTATCAGAAAGAGGGTGAGCTGCCGGCCGGGGAATCTTCGCCGGTCACATCTGAGGCGCTTCACGAGTTTCTGAGCCAGGCTCCCTCCAGCGGCAGCCCCTCGCCGAGCTCGGACCGGCCCTATATCGCCTTACAGGCGTACGTCCAGCCGACGATGCGCACTGATGCAGCGTTGCTGGCTCTGCGCACGCAGCTGCGTGACGGCTACAAGCTGGCGACTACGGTGGGCTACGGCCCCAGTTTCCTCCACTCCATTGGACAGCTGTACAAGGGAGACGCCGGGGCCGGCTTGTTCATCCAGTTCACCGCGGATGCCGTGCGCGACGCCGATATACCGGATCAGGCGGGCTCTCCCGAGTCGGGGATCACGTTTGGCGTGTTGGAGAGGGCCCAGGCGCTGGGCGATCGGCAGGCGATGGAGGAGGCCGGTCGGCGTGTGATTCGCTTCCATCTGGGCGAGGATGTTTTGGAGGGGCTGGAGAAACTGGCTTAGGCAGGATGCAAGAGGCAGGATGGGATAAACGATGGACATCGTAACGTTGAAGCGGGAAGCCGGTGAGCGGGCGGTCGATTTCGTGACGCCGGGGATGGTCTTGGGCCTGGGACACGGCAGCACGGCCATTTTCGCCCTGCGTCGCATTGCGGCGATGTTGGAAGCGGGTGAGCTCCACGACATCCTGGGCATCCCTACGTCGTCGCAGGTGGAGGGTGATGCGCGGGCGTTGGGCATCCCACTGACGTCGCTTAACGATCATCCGGAGATCGACCTGACTATCGATGGCGCCGACGAGGTGGATGACGATCTGAACCTGATCAAGGGTGGCGGTGGGGCGCTGCTGCGTGAGAAGATCGTGGCTCAGGCTTCACGCCGTGAGATCATCGTGGTGGATGAGACGAAGCTATCGCCGACTCTGGGCGTGCAGTGGTCGGTGCCCGTGGAGGTCACGCCCTTCGGCTGGCGCTCTCAGGAGGCTTTCTTGAGATCGCTCGGGGCGCGTGTGACGCTGCGCCGCGCTGAAGGGGGATCTCCTTTCGAGACTGACCAGGGGAACTTGATCCTGGATTGTGACTTTGGTTCCCTATCGAGTCCGACCCAACTGGCAAATCGCCTTGACCGACGAGCGGGTATCTTGGAGCATGGGCTTTTTCTCGGTCTTGCCTCGGACGTCATCGTCGGGACGGAGCAGGGGACGCGACATTTGAGGGTGCCCCTGGAGGTGCAACGCACTTCGGCGGCGTCTTCGGCTAACGCGGCAGCACAGCGTCGGTCGCTGTGGTTACGGCGGGGGGGCATAGGAGGTGACCATGATTTCGATTGAAGCTTCCATTCTTTCTGCTGACTTTGCACGCCTGGGCGAGCAGGCTCGGGCGGCCGAGCGCGCCGGCGTCGATGCGATCCAGATCGACGTGATGGACGGGCGCTTTGTGCCCGTCATCACCTTTGGCCCCGGCATCGTGGGGGCCCTGCGCCCCTACGTCGACTTGCCGCTTGACGTCCACCTGATGATCGTCGAGCCAGAGCGGCATCTGAAGGCTTTCGCCGAGGCGGGAGCTGATCGTCTGATCGTGCACCAGGAGGCCACGTGCCACCTCCACCGTGTGCTGCAGTCCATCCGCGATCTGGATATTGAGGCTGGGGTGAGCATCAACCCCGCTACCCCGCTGACGGTCTTGGAGGAGGTTCTGGATCTCGTGGATCTGATTCAGATTATGACCGTCAACCCGGGGTGGGGTGGCCAGGCTTTTCTCACCAGCCAGCTGGACAAGATCCGACGTCTGAGGCTGATGCTCGGTGAGCGTGGGATGGACATACCCATCGGCGTCGACGGCGGCATCGATCCTACCACGGCGCCGCTGGTGGTGGAGGCTGGGGCGACCATGATGGTCTCCGGATCGAGCATCTACGGGTCGACGGCGGTCACCGGCCCTCCCCTGACCCCTCCCAGGGGGAGGGGAATCGGGTCGACAGCGGTCACCGATGAGGCAGCGTCCGTGCTGGACAATGTGAAGGCTTTGAGGGCCAGCTTGGTAGCGAGCTAGAGGTGTCAGGGGGATGCCCAACGCTCTTGGCATCCCTTCACGGGGACAAACGCCATCCCCTCGACTGATCTCATGTTGACGATGGAAGAGACATCGACACCACCGGCTCGGCCGCCCAGGCGGGTGCCGCCTCGGCGGTTCCGCCCCCCGTCCCCGGGCCGGTTACCTTTCTTGAGGCGGACGGCCGCTTTTTCTCCCCTGGTTGGGCGTCAGGAAGCTTGGGCTCAGTTGCGAGGCGCTTGGCACATGGCGTCCGCCGGACGGCCGCACGTCGTCTTGATCTCGGGAGAAGCGGGGATTGGTAAGACGCGGCTGGCTGAGGCGTTGGTTCAATGGGCCGCTCGCCAGGGTGTCGCTACGGCCACTGCCCGCTGCTACGCTGCCGAGGGAGAACTGGCCTACGCTCCCGTGGCCGCTTGGCTGCGTGCTCTATCGCTGCCACGTTTGGATCGGCCCTGGCTGTCGGAGATCGCCCGGATTCTGCCGGAACTCCTTGCCCAGCGGTCCGATCTCCCCCCGCCGGGTCCGTTGAAAGAGCCGTGGCAGCGGCGGCGATTCTTCGAAGCGCTGGCGCGAGCCGTTTTGGGCGCCGCCCGGCCGTTGCTCCTGCTGATCGACTCACTCCAGTGGTGCGGCCGTGGGACGCTCGAGTGGCTGCACTACCTGGTGCGCTTCGAGTCACAGGCTCAGTTGCTCGTCGTGGGCACGTACCGGACCGCAGAGGTGGCAGCTGCTGCGCTTCCAGAGGACGATCATGCTCTAACATCCTTGCTCCATCAGCTGCGGCACGATGGCTTGCTGACGGAGATTGATCTCTCCCCGCTCACCAGGGCGGAGACGGGTGCCCTGGCCAGCAACGTGGCCGAACGTGATCTACCATCGGGGTTGGTCGATTGTCTCTACAACGAAACCGAGGGGAATCCCCTTTTCATCGTCGAGACGGTGCGGGCCGGACTCCCCGACGAGGTGGTGGAGTCACCGTCAGGCGGCTTCGTCTGCCTTCCTCGTCCGCTTCCCTCCCGCGTGAAGGACGCACTTGCGGCTCGCCTGGATCAGCTGTCCCCTCTCGCTCGTAGCTTGGCCGAGCTGGCCGCGACCATCGGTCGGGACTTCACGTTTGATGTGCTGGCAGCGGCAAGCGATGCTGGTGAGAATCGGCTGGTCCGTGGGCTCGACGAATTGTGGCAGCGTCGGATCATCCGAGAACAGGCTGAGAATGCCTATGACTTCAGCCACGACAAGTTGCGGGAGATGGCATACGCTGGGTTGAGCGAAGCTAGGCGCCGGATGCTCCATCGCCACGTCGCCGCGGCGCTGGAGACCGTCCACGCCGATAACCTGGACGCGGTGGCAGCCCAGGTGGCTGCGCACTATCGACGCGCTGGCGAGCGAGAGGAAGCAGCGTCCTACTACCGGCGTGCGGCTCGTGCGGCGTCAAGGGTGCATTGCCAGGCGGATGAAGGCGGATGACGGACGACGGACGATGGACGATTGGGCGTGCGGCTCGTGCGGCGTTAAGGGTGCATTGCCAGGAGGATGAAGGCGGACGACGGACGATGGACGATGGACGATTGGGCGTGCGGCTCGTGCGGCGTCAAGGGTGCATTGCCAGGAGGATGCCGGGCGGATGCCGCTGTGCTTCCTTTTCTTATGGCGGATG
>CAYQZG010000047.1:0-6459 GCA_964421785.1 uncultured Anaerolineales bacterium | reverse complement strand
GAGATCGCGCGACTGCGCGGGCTGGCAGGGCCTGGCGCGGGGAGCTGGGCGGTGGTCGATGAGAGCGTCCATTTGCGCGGGCTGGCGGCGGCTGCTGGACCGAGTCATTCAACGCGGTCGCGGTTCGCCAGCGCTGCTAGGTACAACCGTCTCGCTTCACATTATGGACGTACACTTGATGCTGCCATATCGGCCGATGCGGCTCGCTGGCAGGCAAAAGCTGACTGCTATCTCATTGGCAACGACATTTGCAGCGCCAAGTAGGGCGGAAGAAGTTCTCGATGAGTCTGTGTGGTCGATAGATGAGGATGCGATTCGGGCTCTGACGGCACCTCGACATCCGGGAGGCAGCGAGGCGTCAGCGCCCGAATTGTTGATCCTAAACCAAGGCTGCCGGCTCAACCGCCAGCCCTGGCACTTCATCGTCATCCGCGACAAGGATCTGCAGAAGAAGCTGGCTGACTTTCTGGGCCTGCATCCCTATTTTGAGACGGCGCCGGTCCTGATCGCCGCCGCGGCTCGACCGGAGGTCTCGACGACGTGGCGGATGGACGTGAGCGCAGCCATAGAGAATATGCTGATCGCAGCCACTGCCATGGGCCTGGGGACAGCCTGGGTCGGCGAGCCGGACAGTATGCTCTGGGGCATGGCCGAGGAGATGCTGCGCGACGCGCTTCACATCCCCACTGAGCTCGGCGTGCGCATTCCGGCGCTGATCGCCGTGGGCTATCCGGCCCGGGAGCGCCCCCCGCACGGGAAGCATGACCGCTTTGATCGCACGAAGGCGCACTACGGGGTCTGGGAGGGGCGCAGGCTGGGCGAGTAGAGTCGTCTGTCTCTGCGATTCTTGCATGACCTGGGAGCTGGCCTTATGAACTGGCCAGCTCTCGGCTTGGACGGGTTGCCAGACTAAGCGGTAGATAGTACAATTCCCAGCGTGCTTTGGCCTTCCATCGCTATGCTACAACGAGAGTTTCGCTGGCCAAAGACTTCCGACGTCACCCTCCCCCTTAGCCCCCCCCAGCGGGGGGAGACCAACAAAGACTTCGGAAGTCTCACAGGACAGAGGTCACGTCGTCGTGCTAGGTAAGATTCAAATCTGTGGGACCGTCTGAGTGATGAGCGCGCTATCCGGTGTTGGTACCGGCCTGAGATGATTTAGGTAAGGAGGATACGCACTGTGGAGCTAGGACTCGTTGGACTGGGCAAGATGGGCGCCAACATGGCGCGTAGGCTGTCACGAGACGGCCACCGCGTGGTGGGCTACAGTCTTAACGTCGAAGTTGCGTACGATCTGGCGGACGAGGAGGAGAACGTCGTCCCGGTGGAATCGCTCGTGGAGCTCGTTGGAGAGCTGTCCCCGGCCCGGGTGGCCTGGTCGATGGTCCCTGCCGGCGGTCCCACCGAGCAAGTGGTCACATCGTTGCTGGAGGTTCTGGAACCGGGCGACGTCATCATCGACGGCGGTAACTCCAACTACAAGGACTCGCTGCGCCACGCCGAGCTGGTCCATAAGAAGGGGCTCCATTTCGTGGACGTTGGGGTCAGCGGCGGCATCTGGGGGCTCAAAGAAGGATATGGCATGATGGTCGGCGGCGAGGAGGAGATCGTAGAGCACTTGAGGCCGATCTTCGAGACGCTGGCGCCCGGTCCGGACAAAGGCTGGGGGCGCGTGGGACCCAGCGGCGCCGGTCACTTTGTCAAGATGGTTCACAACGGCATCGAATACGGCATGATGCAGGCTTACGCTGAGGGGTTCGAGATCATGCAGCAGAAGGAGGCGTTCGACCTCGACCTTCACAACGTGGCCGAGATCTGGCGCTTCGGCACGGTCATCCGCTCGTGGTTGCTGGATCTAACTGCCGATGCGCTGGCCGAGGACCAGGGTCTCAGTGACATCAAGGGATACGTAGAGGACTCCGGTGAGGGGCGCTGGACCGTCTTCGAATCGATCGACCTGGATGTGCCAGCGCCGGTGATCACTCTGGCGCTCCAGATGCGGCTCGCCAGTCGACAGCAGAGGAGTTACGGTGCCAAGCTGCTGGCCGCTCTGCGCAACCAGTTCGGTGGTCACGCTATGAAGAGGCAGAAAGAGTCCTAGCGACCGGCCCCGTGATGCTCAGAAAGGAGCTGCCATGAAAGTTTCCAGTGAATCCAGACAAGCCATTCGTGAGTCGGTCCCAGCCACCATCGTGATCTTTGGCGCGTCGGGCGACCTGACACAGCGCAAGCTGGTGCCAGCGCTACACACGCTTTCTTGCCGCCAATTGCTCTCGCCGAAGACGCGCGTCATCGGCATATCCAGAAGTGAGTACACTGATGAAGCCTTCAGGGATCGGCTGTATGACGGTATCGTCGAGTACTCCCGTGCTGCGTCGGGCGCGCAGGGCGTCTGTCAGCTTTGGTCCGAGTATGCCAAGAACTATGTCTACATGGCCGGTGATCTCTCTGACCTGGAGACCTACCGTCGCCTCGGCAACCGGTTGGCATCGGTGCGTGAAATGCCAAGCGAAACGCCGTTGGGTCGCGAGGAGGCCGGCAGCAACGTGCTCTTCTATCTGGCCGTTCCCCCCACACTCTATCCTATGATCGTCGATCGACTGGGAAGGGCTGGGCTCAATCGGAGCGACGAGGGCTGGCGGCGCATCATTGTGGAGAAACCCTTCGGCCATGACCTGGAGAGCGCGCGACGGCTCAATGAGGAGCTTCACACCGTCTTTGACGAGCACCAGATCTACCGCATCGATCATTATCTGGGCAAGGAGACGGTACAGAACATCATGAGCTTCCGCTTTGCCAACGCGATCTTCGAGCCCCTTTGGAGTCGCAACTATGTCGATCACGTGCAGATCAGCGTGGCAGAGAGCGTCGGCGTCGGTCATCGTGCCGGTTACTACGAGCAGGCGGGCGTGTTGCGCGACATGTTCCAGAACCACTTGGTCCAGCTGCTGACGCTGACGGCGCTGGAGCCGCCCGTCGCGTTTGAGGCCAACGCATTGCGCGATGAGAAGGCCAAGGTTCTGGAGGCTATCCCGCCGATCACGGAGACAGTGCGGGGCCAATACCGCGAATACCGCGACGAGGAGGAGGTCGCGCCGGATTCCGACACCCCCACTTATGCTGCGCTTAAGCTGTGGGTCGACAACTGGCGCTGGCGGGGCGTGCCGTTCTACCTGCGCTCGGGGAAGAATCTGGCGTTGAAGACCACGGAGATCGCCATCCAGTTCAAGTGTGTGCCCCACCTGATGTTCGCCGTTGGGCGGGAGAAGGATATCACAGCCGACGTGCTCTCCTTGTGTATCCAGCCTAACGAGGGCATCCACCTCCGCTTCCAGGCCAAGGAGCCTGGCGCCGGGATGCAGACTCGTCCTGTGACGATGGAGTTTCACTACGCCGGACACTTTGGCACCGATGCCTTGCCCGATGCCTACGAGCGGCTGCTGCTCGACGCTCTCAACGGCGACGCGTCGCTCTTCGCGCGGGCGGACGAGATCGAGCTGGCATGGTCCCTGATAGATCCAGTGCTGGAGCGGTGGGAAGGGGAAGAGGGACCGCCGCTGGCATTCTACGCGTCCGGCACATGGGGGCCGTCCGTGGCGGATCAGCTCCTGGCGCGCGATGGCCGGGCCTGGCATCATCAGTGTTGCGGTGGAGGTAAGGAAGAATCGTGAGCGAGATCACGGTCGTCTCCAGCGCTAGACGCCTGGCCGAGTTGGCAGCGGAACGGTTTGTCACGCTCGCGTCCACCGCGATCGCTGAGCGAGGGCGCTTCGTCGTGGCGCTTGCCGGCGGCTCGACGCCTCAGCCTATGTATCGCCTCTTGGCGGATGTCGCTTCGCTTACTTTTTTCAAAGCGGAGGCACCACGTTCTCTGGCGGTCGATTGGTCCCGCGTTGAGCTCTTCTGGGGTGACGAACGGTGTGTGCCGCCCGACCATCCGGACAGCAACTACCGCATGGCGCGCCAAGCCCTGCTCCCCCCCTTAGTCCCCCCCAGCGGGGGGGAGATCTTGGTGCATCGTATCCTCGGAGAGCTGCCGCCCGCAGAGGCTGCAGCGGCGTATCGAGTGGAGTTGGAGGCTGTCCTGGGCGACAAGGGGCGCTTCGACCTGATCCTCCTGGGCTTGGGATCTGATGGTCATACGGCTTCCCTCTTCCCGGAAACAACGGCGCTTGAGGAGCGACGATATGACGCTGTCGCCGTCTACGTGGAGAAGCTGGATGCCTGGCGCGTCACACTGACGCTTCCGGTCATTAACAATGCTCGTCACGTCATCTTCCTGGTCAGTGGGGAGAGGAAGGCGGACGCGCTCGCTCGCGTTCATGCTGACCAAGGGACGACGTCTATCCCCCGACTGCCTGCCGAGTTGATTCAACCCACCGATGGGACGTTGACCTGGCTGGTGGATCGGGACGCTGCTGCCAAGCTGGAGGGGTAGGCCGCTGTATTTCCCTTTCTTGATGCGGATGCCGCTTCAGCCGCTGCGCTTCCTTCGCTTACCTTTCTTGAGTGGTCTTCCAGATCGCGTTGACGGCCGCTCTCTCCGGCGTCTTCCATCCCCTCTAGCTATTTCATTTCCCTGCTTCTTGATCGCTCCCTGCGCACGACGCACTCGGCGTGACTGATGGCGGAGGCGTGCGGTCGACCGTGGTCACCGTGTCGACACGGTCACCCCCCCTTAATCCCCCCCCAGCGGGGGGGAGATCGTGGGTCGACGCAGTCACCATGTGCATTCGGTTCGACCGGGAGAACGTCGGTCGCCTGGAGGCCATCTGTCAAAGCTTCCGGGAGGAGGTGAGTCGTCTGAAGGCAAACGGTGGGCACGTCATCATCCCGGACGTGAGGATTGGGGCGCCGAGTGGTCGACTTGCCTTCCGCGACGTGGAGGTGATGCCCCACAACGTGCGCACAGGCGTGTTGCAGCCGGGCGTCGTGACTGCCTTGGATGCACTGATCAGTCTGTCGGAGCGGCGGGAGTTGCCCAAGCTCAAGCTGACGTGGTACGAGCGCATATCTGGCGCCGAGCCGGTCGATAGTTACTGGGTGGAAGAACTCAATCGAGACGCCGCCGTCGGCGGCTGTGGATTTGTCTACGAGACCGTTCCGCAGCAGGGGGATAGACGGCATCCCTTGGCAGGTTTCTCCGGGACGCACATCCACATACCGGCCGACGTGCGGGTGACTGTGTCGCCCGAGTACGCCCTTTGGTTCTGGATTTGTCTGGGGCGAGGGGGCCTGTGATGATGCGGCGCGGCTTTTGGCTGCCACCAGGGGTGGTATAATAGGGCGGTGACGAGAGTCTCTACACCGATGAGGATGCCGGGCGGAGGCCGCCCAGTCGCTTACCTTTTTCAAAGCGGATGTCGCTTCGCTTACAGAGGAGGGATCTATTTCGCAAACACCACCACGAGAGGACGGTGTTCGCCCCTATGTCGGCCTCGGTATAGGGGTTTTCACCGTATCCAGCGCCGCGATTCTGATTCGACTGGCCCAGGCTGGAGCTCATTCGCTGACAGTGGCTGCGTGGCGTCTGACGCTGGCGACGCTGATTCTGACGCCGGTTGCTATAGCCAGGGCGCGCCGTGAATGGGAGACATTGACGGTTGGTGAGTGGCGGCGCGTTCTCCTTTCCGGCTTGCTGCTGGCCATTCATTTCCTGTCCTGGATCACATCGCTCTCATTGACGTCAGTGGCGGCCTCGGTCGTGCTGATGACGACCCATCCCATCTTCGCTGCGCTTGGATCCCACCTGCTGCTGGACGAGCGTCTGGAGCGGCGTATGATCATCGCTCTTGTCGTCGCGGTTCTTGGCAGCGGGGTTATCGCACTCGGCGATCTGGGCGAGGGTAGTCATCGGTTTCTGGGGGACATCTTGGCCCTGGTTGGAGGGATTTCTGCCGCCGGCTACTTCGTCATCGGGAGACGGCTGCGGGCGCGGCTCTCGCTGCTGGGCTACGTCTACCCGGTTTACGGAACCGCTGCCGTGGTTCTGCTTGGCACACTGTTGATCTCGGGCGTGGCCTGGCTCCCTCAACAGCCGGAGACGTGGTTTTGGTTGGGACTGATGGCGCTGGGCCCCCAAATCCTGGGCCACTCCGCGTTGAACTGGGCGCTGCGCTATCTCTCGGCGACGTTCGTGACGCTGGCTACGCTGGGCGAGCCCATCGGTTCGACATTTCTTGCTTGGTGGTTGCTGGGCGAGCGGCCGACCATCTGGGCGATAGGAGGTGGCTTGTTGATCCTCGTAGGTATCGTGGTGGCCTCCGGGTCGCGCCGTTCCGCTTAGTACTACAACCTCATTTCCCGCAAGAGACTTCCGAAGTCTGCGCGACAATGCTAGACAGGCCTGGAATCGTTCTGTGAGTGCCTCTACACCGCGTTGGGCGTGGACTCCAAGACTTCGTAAGTCTGCTCCTCTGGCAAGTGCGGTTGTAGTGTTGGGGCGATTCCGCCCAGGCA
>CAYQZG010000046.1:17592-27791 GCA_964421785.1 uncultured Anaerolineales bacterium | reverse complement strand
CCCTTCGACAGACGCTGTACGATCTGCTGGACGCTGTGGGTCTGTAGATAGGAGGTCATAGTTGGCAACTGTCCTGAGCTGGCCATGTAGCTGTCCTCCCACGCGTCCAGCCACATGTAATGAGTGGTCGGGAGATTGTAGAATGGATTTCCGTAGGTCACTGTGTTATACAACCAGAGCCCCGAAGCGGGTACCACGTAACCGGCAATGAAAAGCCATGTTGCTCGTCTCTGCAGTACGCGCTTCCCATGGATTATGACTGACGATGCCAAGAACGCGATGAGGATGATCTGACCGGTCCCCTTCGCCAGGTAGGCTAGGCCGGCTCCGAGTCCAGCCAATCCGTACCAAGCTGTCCTGCCTTTGCCTTGCCACAGGAGAAACCAGGTGACGAGTATGATGAGCATCAGCAGAGGTTCCACAACTACCTTGCCAGCGCTATCAAGAAAGCGATGGGCATGGCTCACCAGGACGACGGTGATCAAAGCTGCGTGGATGTTGCTCACTCTGGTGACCACCCAGTAGGAGACGCCCAGCATAAGTGTTGCGATGGTCAGGTTTAGCAGCTTCGCGGTGGTGAAGTATGACCATTCATACTTTGCGAAGAGAGCAAGGATGGAGGGGAAGAGAGGGTGGCGGTTGCCATCCGTCAGGGCGATGCCGTGGCGTATATCTAGGCCGATCTCCATGTAGGCGGACTGGTCTGTGGGCCGCGAGTTCCAGTTCGCCAAGACCTCTGTCCACCCCCTCGTCAAGAAGCTGGTCAGTAGCGCCATTAGAATGACGGCTGCAGCTACCTTATGCCAGATCGCCCGGCTGAATACGTCTGTCCATCCTCGCTCTGTAAGCCTCAAAGTCCTCTTCCCCTCTCCCTAGAAAGCCGCTGCGCTTCTATGAACTGCTCAATTGCGTTCAGCCCGCTCCCGCGAATGACGCGATGCCGACCGCATCCGGGCCGAAGTGGCGAAGTGGTTACATCATACCACATCTACGCACTGAAGCATCTCTGTCAATCGTCTGTCGTCCATCGTCCATCCTCAGTTTTCCAGGTCTCATGGTGAAATGACGCTGAGCTCCGTCACCACAGCGCGATCCTGTGGCCATCGATCTCCATCGGGGAGAAAGGCCGCCACCCGCTCCAGCGAGGGCCAAGGGTACATACCAACAGTTAAACGGTAGCTCCCGGGCGGCGCTTCAGGACTGATTCTCACATTGTGCATGTCGAATACTTGCTCATCTTCTTCCCACTGGCTGGTTGGGCGCTCACCACCCCGGGGTGGCCCGTCGTGCTGGCCCCACAAGCCTCCATGATCGTCAATCAGATGGACGAAGACGTGGTAGTCTTCGGGTACGCTCTCCGTGCGCTTCCAGAACAGCATGACCGTCAGCACGTCCCCGGGATGCAACTCATCTCGTGAGAGAGCGTAGCCGCGCAGCTCGATCCCGTTCTCGAAGTACGCCATCGTCGAGATGGGGTCACGGCGCGGTAGGTCCAGCCGGTAGGCCCGCATGTCACCAAACTCACGTCGCTCAGTCGCTACCTCGTCGATCCACGTCTCGAAATCGGGTATCCGTGTCAGACGACCCGTACCGAATAGAGCGGCCTGGGCGCCGTACCGCAGCATCCCTGCCATGGCATCTTCTTTCGTGAAGTTGCCCAACTCGATCTGCTTCTTCGTTGCCTCCGTGTAGGGAGGCTGCACCAAACGTCCAGCGGCGAACGCCAGCAGCGCATCGTCGGTAGCTACGAACCCGTCTGGCGGTACCGCTGCCTCGATGAATGCTCGCGCTGCTAGGTGTTCCGACGACCACTCCGGGCCTTGTAGAAGATACGGCTTGGTCTTCTGCCATCGATCCACGCCGAAGATGATCAATCCGAGGATGGTCAGTGCGGCCCAAAGGGTGTGTAGGCTCTCTTGACGCCACCTCCCGTGGCGTGATCTGAGCATCCATTTCCCCGTTGCTACGATGCCACCGGCGGACGCGATGACGAGCGGAAAGGCAAGGAATATGAGGTATTGCCTCCATAAGGGGGTCAAAACCATGAGCATCGCAGATATGGACAACCACCAGGTCGCCAGGAACGGTAGAGCGCGACGCTTGCTTGAGGAGGTGGCCAGCATAGCTGAACTTGCTGCGGACAGCCCTATCAGGGCCCAACTGCTCCTCAAGAAACTGGTCAGCATCTGCCAGTTCTCATCCAGCGGCACTTTCCTCACCGCCTGGTAATTGGACTGGAAGACCCAGCTGAAGAAACTGCGTCGATCGACTGCTGCCAACACCAACAAACCGGCGGTTACCATCGGGGCAAGGAAGAGGAGGATGTCCGGCCACCTGACCCTCTGCAACGGCTCGTCAGCGGGCAGAATCCAGTCGGGTAGGAATAGGACCACGGCCAACGGTACGGTCGCATAGAGGTGCAGGGGGTGGATCAGGATCGCTCCAACAAAGGCTGCACCGGAGAGGACGATCCAGCCCGGTGCCCGACGGTACTGGAAGAGAATGGCACCCGCTATGGCAACGAGCACGAAGCACATCGGCGGCAGACCGGCCATCACCACGTGGGCCCGCAAGGGCAACTCCGGAAGCCCCAGAAGGAGGGCCATTGCGACCACGCCAGCCCACCTGCCCCACAGTTGTCGCGCGATGATCCCTGTGGCGACGAACCCCATGGTCGTCAGGCAAAGGACGGCCAGTCGGCCTGCGACCATCGTAGGGCCAGCGATCCGGAAGGCAGCCCGCAGAATCCATATCAGCAGCGGTGGTTTGTTGAAGGCGGTCTCTGTGTAAAGGGGATAGCCTGCATTCGTGAGGGCTGCCTCCTGCATATGGAGGCCCTCATCGTTGGTCCAGCGGTATGCCTTCAAGTGTGTCAGTGGCCAGGCGAGGTATAGCGCGATCAACAGACCCCAGACGATCCAGTAGGTCACGTCCTTGCACTTACAGCTCCACCGTGTATCCATCAATGCTTTCCGTAGGAGAAACATATCGCTCACATCTTACGCCTTACGTTTTACGCCTCACGCTCAGGGTCGGATGGTCACTTCGCCGAGCAGCAGGCGATCTTGAACCAGGCGCTCTCCGTCCGGCCCGAATGCGGGTACGCGCTCGCCGCTGTCTGCGTCATACATGCCTACTGCCACCGAATACGTCCCTGGTGCCAGGCCGGCGCTTACCTCTACGTTGTAGCGATCCGCGATCACTTCTCCCGGCTCCCACGACGTCGTGGGACGTATACCCAGTCCCGGTATGTGGTCCCGCTGTCCTACGATGTCTCCCTCCTGGTCATAGACGTGCACAAAGACCTTGTAGCTGCGCTCAGGCTCTCCGTCCGCACGCCAGTACAACGTTACCTTCAGGGTGTCTACAGGTTTCCCCGCCGAATCCAGGTCGTATCCAAGCAGGCTGATCCTCGGCTGCGACGCCCTCGAGGACGAGGGCTGCGAACGCAGGGGAGCGCCCAGGCTGAGCTTGCCCGCTGAGTCGACACCTGATGGAACGTCAAAGCTGGGCTCCTTGGATTGTACCCATATGGGAGCTAGGTTCAGTGGTTGCTCCAGCACTGGCCCTCCATCCCAATCCAGTAGATTGAGCGTAAGCGTTATCTCTCCCGTGGTCAATTTCTCGTCTGTGGGCAGATAGTAGTGTTCCCGGATAAGCTCTCCTGGCCGCCACTGGCTTGTGGTGTAGCCGGTGCTCACGAGACTCAACTCCCGCTGTTCGAGGACGTTTCTCCCATGGTCGAGTAACCCCAGTTGCAGTCGGTAGTCCTGTCTCGGGCTGTCCAGTGCCTGCCAGAAAAGCGTAAGGGGGATCTTTTCCCCGGCCGGCACCGCCTGATGTTCCAGGTCATAGCCTAAGAGCTTGAGACCGGGGTCGATCTCGTGTTCTGATGGCTGGGCGATGACGAGATCGTTAGGGTCAGGGATCTGATCGGGGACGCCGACCTCACCTTGAAGATGCGCTGACGTGCCTTGTTGTTCTCCTTCAGCGTTGAGGAGCGGCAGGCGTTCCCCCGTCTCAAGGTCGTAGACGCCGACCTCAAGGTCGTATCGACCTGGTGGCGTCCCGACGGGAATGGACAGGTGATGGAGAGTCGTGCCCGACGTGCCAGGCTGCCACTGCGATGTGGGGAGCAGGTCTCGATTGACGATCGGACTGTCGCCTTGGGCGATACGGTGGCCCGTTGAATCATAGAGATGAACAAATGCAGTGTAATCATTCTGCAGCACCTTATTGCTCTCCCATTGCAGCAGGAAGCCGCCATCCCGTCTCCAAGCTGCCGGTGGTCGGGTAGGGGTGTAGCCAGAGAGCCGCAGGTCGCCGAACTGCAGATCCAGGCTCTCCGGGGCGGGCTGTTCATCAACCAGACGGTAGAGGACGAGCTCCAGGTCCGGGAACTCCCGCTTTTCCACCAGCAGACCTCTATTCTTCAGCAATCGACTAGCGGCATCTGGGTCGGTTTCGGGATAGCGAGCGTACCAAATTCGCTGGGCACTGGCGGGAAGATCATCCAGTAGCCCGGCTATTTCCTGCGGGCTCGACCGACTGTGGAACTCGTGCACCTGCAATTTGCCTCGGTAATGCTTGCCGAAGACCGAGTCGCCGTTGGTTATGAGAGCGTCTCGGTCGGGCTGGCCATGTTCGCGAAGGTAGCTCATAGGCTGGACGTAGTTCAGATTCGGATAGATCCACGCGTAATCGACCTCGTGCAGGGTGACTATGTACTCCGGTTCAGCCCGCGGATTGGAGAAGTATTGCTCCATCAAGGTCTGATCGTGCTCACGCTGCACTTGAGAAAGGTAGAACACCACGTAGTCTGTCTGCGAGGCGGAATAGTTGCTTATCGAAAGGGTCTCTCCAGAGAACAAAGGGGCGAAGGCGGTGAAAGTCGGCACAGCGACCTGCAACTCTGGTGCGTTCGGCCTGGCGTTCAGGTACGCCGCAGCCTTTTCGTAGCCTTCGCCCCAGCCTACCACGAGCGCATCTTTGGCCTGACGCAGTCCTCCCAGCAGGGGGTTGTAGTAGGTCAGATAATGGGGGTAGTGCGGCAAAACCAGAGACAGCTGGATGACCAGGACAATCAGGTAGGCGATCGGGTAGATCGACAAAGGGCGGGGTAGCAAGTCTCTTAGACGCGTGTCCGCGACCTGAACCAGCCCTAGCAAGCCGGTGGCAGCCACGATCTCCAGGGCCGGGAAGATGGGCAGAAGATAGCGATCGAACTTCTTGGCCCCTAAGCTCATGAACGCGCCGAAAAGCACGCTGTAAAGCAGCGGGGCAGCCACTCCAAATCGGTGCCTGACAGGTTCTCTGCCCTGGACAAGCCAGATCAAGGATGCAATGAGCCCAATGAGAACCAGAGGGCTGAGGCGGAATGTGACGGCTACCGGATAGTATCCCCAGCCAGGCTCCTGAACGGGCTGCCCCAGGAAGTAGTTACCAGGCTCATGGCCTTCCTCGGCGTAGCCGACGGCTTTTTCCGCCACCTTTCGGACCGTGTTCAACGGATTAGACCACATAGCTGGCCACACAGCCATGTAGACAATTATCAGGACAAGGCCCCAGAACGCCAGATCGCGCCCCACTCGAAGCAGGGCCTGTCGATCCATCCCTTCCCGACAGGCATGAGCTGTCAGCAGAAGAGCTGTCCAAGGCACCAGAAAGGCCGCAGGCGACTTCTGCAACATCGCTAAGCCAGTCGCGGTGCCGGACAACGCCAAGAGCCCCAGATACCCGATGCGGGATCCTGAATGGCGGAGCGCAGCCAATGTGCCAAGCAAGGAGACAGCCATTAAGCCAGTCAGGACAGCATCAACGTGAAGAACTCGCGAGAGAGCCAGGAAGAAAGGGTCAAGAGCTATCAGGATCAGCCCTAGCACCGCGACTCTGGGCCCGAAGTTAAGTCGCATCAGGATGTAGACGACTGTGATGCACAACGAGGTAAACAGCGGGACGCCAACCCGGCCATTGAAGAGCAGCTGTCCCAGTTCAGCTATGTGTCGCGTTCGTTCTTCCGATGTGGTTGCCACCCGATCAAGTTCCATCCCTCCTTTGCTCACGCGGCAGCTATTCTCGGCTTGTGCTTGACCTCGTGGGATGAAGGCAGCACCCAACCAGGTGGTCACCACGCCGGGATGGCCCACGCGGAAGGTACCTGCCCAGTCCCTCTGTCGCAAAGCCTCTCGGAACTGTATTGAGCGACACGTCCACCGTATTTCGTCGTTGGCGATAAAACGCTGCAGCCCTGTTAGACGCAGTCCCATGCTTAGCGTGAGCAATAAAAGGACTACCACGAGTTCTGGACGCGATACGCGTCCGCCGCTGCGCTTCTGTAATATGGCGCTTTGACGGGTTGAGCTGTCTGGCATCAGTATGATCTTGAGGGGCTCGGTCGGTGCCCGCTGCGGCAGAGTGATAACGGGTCTCGGCAGTCGCGTCTCTTCATCAAGCGGGTTCCGTCACCTCTGCTCTGGCCATGAACCTAAAGCGGACGACGGCTGCGATCAGGAGCAGGAAGCCCATAGCCAGCAGGGCGAATGCCACGTTATAGGCGTCTACCTCCGATTTGAGCATGTCTACTAGCATAATCAACACGCTTGCGGGGAAGTACAGCCAGCCGATGCGATATCGGCGCACTAATGGGGCCATCATCAGTACGACCAGCGTGAAGTAGCCGGTGTGCAGCTTTGGAGAGAGGAACAAGCCGGTTAAAGTCAACAAAGAGAGATCTTCAAGCAGTCCGAGTGGTCTCCAGGCAATGAAAGCCAGGGCGAGGAGAGAACCTATCACAAGGATGCTCGAATGGGCTCGCAGGCTTATGAGCGGGACCTCATTGTGTCCATGGCGCCATAGGTTGCCGAAACTGATACCGTGAAGCTGAAATGGATGCTGTTTGTTGTCGCCGGAGATGTCCCAAAACACGGCCGATTCCCCTGCCCTCAACAGGAATGGCGTGAAAGCCAGCCCGAAAACCGCCACCGGAATAATCAAGTACCTCCAGTCTCGTCTATGGAAAAATGCGACGGGTATCATCAGGGCGCCGCTCAGCTTGATGAGCATGGTCAGCCCAATTGCGAGACTGGCACGCCAGTGACGCCGGTGCAACAAGAAGAGCAGGCCCAGCGAGAAGAAGAACACCAGGATCGACTCGTCCTGGCGTCGCAGGACTGAGTTGCCAAACGTGAGCGGGTTCAGCAAGAAGTGAAGACCGGAGAGGTATCCCTTCTCTCTGTCCGTCTCTGTACTCAGCAGCACGTAGGCGGTTAGGAGGTTGAAGATAGAGAAATAAACCATGAAAGACAACGTGGACCACGGGTTTCGATGTCTGAAGAGCCGGGACACCAACACCGGAGGCACCAGGAGAAAATTGACGAGCGGAGGCGTTGTGGTCGACACGTCCTCATACAACAACCCACCCTGGACGATGGTCTCCGCTCTGGCGATCCATGGGTCTGCGTAGCTAGGTTCTCCAGCAGCACCGTAATAGCCTGTGGGATAGAGGAAGGCCCCAGCGATAGCCAGATAGACGAGCAGAAGCACAAGAAAGACTAGGAGAAGGCGCAATTCGTAGCTCAACTTCAAGATCTACCTCCTAAGAGCGACTCTCTTCCAAAGAAAGGGCAGGCGGCCCGGGGACGAGCTTGGCGACTCCCTCCCACTGTCGACCGGGTTGGGTTTGTCCCCGACGCTCCATACGGACAAGACCTCAACGCGAGGTCTGTTCGTCAGGGCTCGACCTCCACTTGCTTCAAGAGGACACGATCCCCCTCCAGGCGCTGACCGTCTGGGCCGTAGGCGGTCAGCCGCTCTCCAGTCTCCTGGTCGTACAACCCGAGGGCAAGCTGATACGCTCCGATCGGCGCAGCATCGTCTATGGGCACCAGCAGACGATCCCCTACGATCTCGTCCTTCTCCCACGTGGTCGTTGGCCGCGCTCCCAGCCCCGGCACCCGATCTTGCTGTGCCATGATGTTTCCTTCTTGGTCGTAGAGATGCACGAAGACCTTATAACTCTCTTCCATCTCCTGCTCCACCCGCCAGTAGACCGTCAGTGGTAGATTCCCTCCCGCCCTCACCGATGACGTCATATCATATCCCAGGAACGTGATCTTGTCACCCAGATTGACTGCTCGGGGGTTAGTGACATGCTCCGGTGGGTCGAAGTGCGGCCTCCTAGACTGCACCCATATCTCCGTCACCCCTAAGGGCTGGGCCAAAACAGGCTGTCCATCCTCGTCCAGAAGGTTGACGGTCAGCGTCATCTCGCCTGTAGGGATTGTGTCCGCGACAGGCAGATAATACCACTCCTGCAGCACATCGCCAGGTCGCCAGCGAGAGGAGGGGTAGTCCGTCGCAACTAAACCGGTCTCAGAAGACAAATGGACAGTAGGCGAAGCGGCTCTGCCCTCGCTGCGCAGCCCCAACGCCAGCCGATAGTTTTGCTCGACGGCGTCCAGCGTTTTCCACGTCAGCCGGAGGGGAAGGTCGTGGCCAGCCAGGATGGCCTCATGCTTCAGGTCATAGCCCACCAGCCTGAGCCAAGAGGTGATATCCCGCTCTGCCACGTGAGAGATGTCTAGGTCGGCTACTTGAGGTGCGCGGTCTGGCGTTCCGACCTCCACCTGCAATCGAACTGATTTGTCGTGGGAGCCGTCCTCTCCATCTAACAGCGGCAGGCGATCCCTCGTTTCCAGCTGGTAGACGCCCAATGCGAGGTGGTAACGACCGGGAGGTGTGCCCGGCGGAATGGGTAAGTGATAGAGCGCCACGTTTGAATCCCCGGGTAGCCACCGGGACGTAGGTTGCAGCGCTTGGTCGACAAGAAGCGAATCCCCCTGTGCGATGCGTTGTCCATCGGCATCGTAAAGGTGGAGGAAGGCAGAGTAGTCCTCGTCCAGGGCCTGCGTAGCTTCCCAAGCCATGAAGATACCACCATCCCGGCCCCAAGCCGGGGGCGGGTCGCTGGGACCGTAGCCAGTTAGCCTTAGGTTCCCAAACTGTAGGTCTACCGTTTCGTCTATCCTAGGAGGAGTCAGCCGATAGAGCAGAAGCTCCACGTGGGGATATGATGCCCGCTCCACCAGCAGGCCCCGGCGCTCCAGGAGACGCACGTATGCTTCTGGTTCGTACTCAGGATATCGAGCGTACCAGACTTGTCGGCACTCACCGTTCAGATCGTCAAGCAGTGCTGCCAGCCGCTCCGCGCTCCAGTAGAAGTGGGCTTCCTCGGCGGGATTCCATCGACCATCGAAAGTATAGGTTGGAAGCCCTCCCTGGTAGTACTTGGCAAAGAGGGAATCGCCGTTGACCAGGAGGCACTGTCCATCGTTTGGCTTGCTTTGCTCTTCGAGATATTCGATAGGCTGGACATCATGCCGGTTGGGATAGATCCAGGCATAGTCGACGCCGTGCAAGTTGACGATGTGTTCTGGCTCGGCTCTGGGATTGTAGAAGTACTCTTCCAGCAGCCGTTCGTATCGCCGGCGTTGCACCTGGCCGACGTAGATCACGACGTAATCGGTCTCCCAGGTGCTGTATGTCCGCATAGAGCGAGGCTCGCCCCGAAAGACGGGGGCGAATCCGGAGAAGCGGCTTACGGCCACCTGGAGTTCCTCGGCGTCCGGCTTCGCGTTCAGGTAGGGAACGATCTCCTCGTATCCCTCGCCCCAGCCCAATAGGAGTACATCCTCAGCGCGCTTTGTACCACCCAGCAGAGGGTTGTAGTAGGTCAGATAGTGGGGCTGATGCGGGAAGGCCAGGCTGAGCTCAAGCGTCACAGCCATCGTGTAGCTGGCGGCGGTGATCCACAGAGCGCTATTTCCTGGCAAGGCAGCAAGGACTTCAGTCCTTCGTACGTGGTGGCGAACGATATCAACCAGCCATATGAGCCCGAGGGCAGCTACGATCTCCAGGGCGGGGAACACCGGCAGAATATAGCGGTCGAATTTCTTGGCGCCCAGGCTCATAAAGGCGCCGAAAAGCATGGTGTAAAGCAGCAAGATGAGGAAGCCAAAACGCTCACCGGCACGCTTATGACCTCTGAACAGCCATCCTACACTCGCAAAGAGGCCGATGAAGCTTAAGGGGCTGAGTCGGAACAGAATTGCTAGCGGATAGAAAGCCCAGCCGGGATCGAGGACGGGACGGCCCATGAAGTAGTTGCCCAGTGTGTGTCCCTCTTCGGCATAGCCGATGGC
>CAYQZG010000046.1:0-17492 GCA_964421785.1 uncultured Anaerolineales bacterium | reverse complement strand
AGGGTCATCAGGCTTGTCAGCACTGCATCCACGTGCAGGAACCGGGAATGAGCCACGTAGAAGGGGCTGAAACTGACCAGAACCAGCCCGGCTATGCCCACCTCCACGCCCCAAAGATGGCGGATGAGGAAGTAAACAGGGATGAGACACAACCAGGTGAAGACCGCCACCCCGACGCGCCCGGAGAATAGCAGCTCGTCCATTTCCCTCAAACGCTGAGACAGCTCTTTCGACGTCTGTCCGGCCTCATTGAGCCGCCTGGCGTCGTCGGTCTTACGACAGGTGGTTAGGGCTCGACTGATCACCGTCGCATCCCTTCGAGGGATGGATAGTGTGCCCAGCCAAGTGGTCACCACGCCAGGATGACCGACCCGGAACGTATTCGCCCAGTCTCGTCGGAGCAAGGCATCTTGGAACCCCAGCGAGCGGCAGGTCCACCGCAACTCGTCGGAGACGATCAAAGCGTCAAGATTCGCCAGCCGTATGAACAGGCCTAGCATCAGGATCAGGAATACGGCCACTGCCTCACGCCAGCGCGAGGCGGTCACGGTCTATCCTCCTTCTGAGTCTGGCTGGTTTCTGCATCAGTCACCTGCACCGTGCCAAGGCGCACGGCGTTACCCCACGCATTGGCATCCTGACCCGTCACCGACACACGCTCTCCCGTCATGGGGTCATATAGACCGACCAACAGAGGGTACTCCCCAGGCGGCGTCTCCGGGTCTATCTGCAGCGTGTGTCCATCGACCACCACGTCGCCAGGTCGCCAATCCTTGGTCGATTGAGCGCCACATGCTGGTGCTTCGTCACTCTGTCCCCAGATGTGCTCCCCCTCGACCTCCACGTGGACGAAGACGTTGTAGTATCGATCGAGCTTTCTGACGGGCTGCCAGTATAACACCGTGGAGAGCACGTCGCCCGGCGCCACGTGCTGCGGGGCGTCATAGCCCATTAGATAAACGCTCTCCTCCAGTCGAGCGTCGACGCGATGCTGCGGCACAGGGTCCTTCAGAGCCCATAGCCAGACATCTGGGTGGGTTGCTGCGTCGAATACCCCCTCCAGCTCTGCCAGGTCGTAATCACGGGGCTCGGATAGCCACGTTGACCCGAGTGACCGTGTCGATTCTTCCACCGGCTTGCTGGTGTAGATCTCCAACAGCAACGTCTTGTCGGTCCAGATGTTTACTAGCAGGTTGTTCTCCCGACGGACGCGCTTTGGGTGGATGTCCCACCGGTCGTGGGTCACGTGGCTGATGAAATAATAGTCGGGCGAGTCACCGCACCAGGGAGCCTGGCGTGTGTACCAGGACGTCGTGATGGCCTCCTCGTTGGAACGGTAGCTGCCCTGCAGCACGCCTTGAGCGTAAAGAGCACCAACGGCCTTCCATCCCCCACGATGGGGAAAGGCAAACCCGCCCCCGCCCGGTGACCAATCACCGTAGAACGTATAGTAAAGAGAAGGCCGTGTATCAGGATATCCGTCTCGACGGAAATCCGGTGTGTGCCGTACAAAGACGATGTAGGTATAGTAGCCAAACACGATCAGAAGCGCGATGGCGCCCAGAATCGAGCCGATCCTCACCAAAGCAATAGGGGCGGTGTAACCGCCGACGTCAATCCTTCCTAGTCGCTGTCTAGCGTCGGCACCAACCCGATTGAAGGCCGCGCCAACCAGGATCACCCAGGCGGGGAACATGGTGTAGACGTGAGTCTTGGGCCTCTCCGTCAGGAACAGCGCGATGATAAAAGGCACACCAAACCAGAGAAGAGTGGCTTTGACCTCGTCCTCGACACGTGATGACACCATCAGAATGCCCAACACTATGATGAAGGGCAATAGTGCCAAAGAAACACCTTGGACAACGAGATATTGGGGCGCCAGCATGCCGATCGTCAGCCCGGCGACAAGAGCTGCTGAGGCTGCCGCAGCCAGGCCAGCGGGGCGCAAAGCACTTCGTAGCTGGTAGATGGCCCATATCAATGCGCCCACGATCAGGAAGAGGATGTAGTACGTGGAGTTGTAGAACGTGGCCCGGAAGAAGACATCCCTCAGGTTATTGTACAGTAGTTCGCTGCCGATACGATCTCCGGCGATGTACCCAGCCGTATCCTCGAGGAAATGAGGGTGACGAACGAAGGGGACGTAGAAGACGCTGGCTATGACGATGAAGGTCACGATAGGTCCCAGAGCATGCCGCGCCCACTGGCTCACGGACCAGCGCTCCCGGCGCCCGCGGGCCCAGAAGAGCCACGCGGCAAAGGGGATCACTAGGATCGCTTCGTAGTGCGCCAGTGTGCCCACGGCCACAAATACTGCTCCGAAGAGGATCAGGATCGTCTTTCCATCACGATACCATCTGTGGAAGCACCACGCGGCCAGGGCAACCATGAGGAATACGACGCTCTGATACTGGACGAGACGGCCGAAGGCCACCAAGTAGCCGTCCAGGGCCAGCAATCCGGCTGCCAACGGAGCAGCGTACATGCGGTGGGGAAAGAGCCTTCGTGTTAGGGCATAGATGGCTAACACGCCGCTCACGCTGGCTATGGCAAAGGGCAGGCGGGCGGTGAGCTCGGTGGCTGTACCGTCCAACGCATAGAGCGCGGCTGGAATGAGAATCTCTGCAGGCCCCTTCCGGTGGAGGAACAGGATCCCATCCTCTCCTCTTATCACGCCTGCCGCCATCAGCATAGCGCGGGACTCGTCCCCCTGAAACTCGGAGTAGCCGAGGTTGCAAGACCGAAAGAGGGCTGCTACCAGTATCAGGGCAAGAGGCACCAGATAACGGGCTAACCGTGGAAGGGCGGGTTTCCATACTCGCGGGTGCAAGGACTTCAGTCCTTCCCAATGAGGCGAGTGAGGATGGCCTCGAGGCCGAGTGGCGCCAGAGGTGATGGCATAGGCGCCGATAAGCAGCAGGGTGAGACCGTCGTAGGCAGCGATGACGTGCTTGGCGAGGAGAGGGCCAGGTAGATAATGGAGACCCAGGGTTCCCAGGATCATAAGCGCGAATCCTGTGCCCACGGTAAGCACGGTCTCCTCGATCCAGTCCGACTTGTCACCGCCAGGTAGTACGAGCTGGGTTGTCAGGTAGCCGGGTAGAAGGCAGATCAGCACGAAGCCAGTAGAGAATAGGATCAAGCGGTATGGCTGCGTCATCAAAGCCACATTGACTGCTAGCAGGAGGGCGATTGCGGCTATTAGTCTATTCCGTCGGCGTGGTGCCATCAGAGCGTCCCGCTTCTTCTCTCATCGTATAACTTTGTCGGGCAGGGGGAGACGTCCTTGTGGCTGCTGCTTTCCTTCGCCATCCACCACAGGTAGACGCCTGCCGGAGTCCGGTTCATACGCGCCGACTAACACGCGGTAATTTCCTTGAGGGACGTCGTCCAGCGAGATAGATAGCTCGTCGCTTACTACTTCTTCTGCTTCCCACCAGCTCGTCGGATAGGACCAGTCGTGTGGGACTACGTCCTTCTGAGAAACCAGTTCACCACTCTCCACCCCGCAGACATGTACGAAGAACTTGTAGCTCTGCTCCATTCTCTGGATCGCCTGCCAATGGAGGGTGACGTGGAGGGTATCCCCGGCACGATCCAGGTCATAACCCAGGAGGCGTAGGGAATCCCCGAACTGGGCTTCCAGTTCTCTTTCCATCGGAGGGATGTCGAAGACCCTTTCTTCCGTATGCATCGTGATCTTATCGATTTCCACCTTCCGGCCCACCGGTGGACCACCCTCTGCTTGAACGAGTCTCGCGACGAGAGCCTGCTCTCCGGCTCTGGGCCATGGTTCAACCTGGAAGCTGTATCTGTCGCGCATAATGGCATTCGCCGGCCACTGTCCTGTCGGCCAGGAAGGGGAGATCGCCAATCGCTCTCTCTGCCCCACATTTCCTTCTTCGTCCACCAAGGCCAGCTCAAGATGTAGATCCTCTCCCGGAGCAGCTGTCGTCCCCCAGATGACGTCCATCTCGAATAGGGCGTCCGGGCTTATGTCCTGCGTGGATAGATCGGTCTTGACTAGCACCATCCCACTGTCGAAGTCATGCTCTATCGGGCAATCCATCCCAACAACTGGCTCCGTCGGGTATACCGCTAGCTCCTCATCCTCGTACCGGGGCTGTATCGCCAGGTAGGACTGCCAAGCGACCAATTGCTGCTCTGTTGCCAACTCCTTGTGTATGATGACGTACTTGAAATCAGCGTCAGCCAATAGGGCCAGTTGTCGAGAGATGTCCGGGAGCGATGTGTCAATCGCCACTTCCTCATACATGTCCGCTATCAGAGGAACTGAGGAGGCAAAGTCCAGGGCCTCTGGTGGTAGCCGAGAGACGTGTCCACCCAGTATGGGACGGGCATGCTCGGTCTGGTAGAACATATAGCGCTCAGTATGGTGACGCTTACCTGGAAGCCCTGCGATAGCGAAATCCCCAGGCTCTTCGGCCAGTACATCGTAGAAATCGGGCACGTCTGTTGGGACTGTTGCTGTGGGGACGCTAAGATAGTCCACCAGGATGAGCAGCCCTAGCAACGAGGCGAACACGCAGGGTTGGGCAAGCCAACGCCCCCGATGACGCCGCTGCAGCCATGCACGGAACGTCGCTGCTCCGTATCCGCCCAGCACTGCCAGGGGCACGCCGAGCAGCGCGTTGAAGCGGAGCGAGACGCCAAGCATCCGAATGGGCGGCAGCCACCCGATAAGCTGGTACGGTAAGGGGATCTGCTCGTGCAGGATTCGGTTGAAGCGCAGATACGGACCCAGCGCTAAGACGAAGCATAGCACCGCCATTCCTAACCAGAATCTGATCTCGCTCTGCTGGTCGCGACCCATAACTGCGATTACGGCCAAACCAACGACAACGTGGCCCAGAAAGGCGGAGTAGGTGCGTCGTGCTGCTGCGTGACTCCAGCGGACGAACACCGCGTCGTACAAAGGGCTTAGCGGATGTTGGCGTTGAGGTACGATGTAGGAGAGCAGGTCTTGCTTGCCAGGTTCTGGTGTTAGCTCGTAGAGCTCCCCCGCCACGCCCTCCTGCACCATCTCTCGAACATAGGGGTATAGGCCCGGCGCCATCAGTATGCCCGCGATTGCGGCCGTCAGGCCCAACGCGGTCACAATGCGCCAGTTCCAGCGTTCATGCTCCCAGAACAGTATGTACAGTAGGTATGAGACGATCAGAAAGCCGGCCAGAATCAGTAGCTGCCAGCGCATATAGCCGATCAAGGCCACGATAACTCCCGCGATGATGCCGTCGCGGATGGGACTTTCATCGTGGAAGATGCGCAGTACGAAGAGCATCAGCAGGGGAAACCCTTCGGTGGAGATCATGTTGGGGTGGTTGGTGTCCAGCATGCGGAAGGGGAGAAAAGCGAAGATCAGCCCGCCGATGAAGGCGCTGAGGTTAGATTTGGTCAGGCGACGCATAAGCAGGAACATGCTCAGGCCACAGAGGGGAATGTGAAGGAGATGAACCAGGTTGTAGGCTGCAATCCCCCCTACCAGAGGTTTCAGGCCTAGCCAGAGGCCGATATTTACCCAGGCGAAGTTCTGGTGCAAAAGGCTCACACCGGTGGGATGGAAAAGCAGATCGGTGTGGTAGAGTTTACTCTTCCCCTTCAACACTCTCTCCACCCACCAGTTGTTCCAGTAATGGACCCACATGTCGTCGCCATCGCCGATCAGGTGGGTGCTCAATCGCGTCACGACGGGGTAGGACATCAGGATGGTTGATAGAACGTAGACAGCGAACACCCCCACGTAGATCAGCGTTTTGTGCTTCCGATCTTCCACAATGTCATCTCCTCCAACCGGTCAAGATCTGGGGCTTTACAGGTGCAACGCACTATGGCTTGACGCTTAGCAAGTGCATCGCACCACAACGCAGTTGAGCGTTCTCAGAGTTTTTCAAGCCAATCCTTGCCGTCGGGACGACGGCGCTCCAGCCGCCATCGATTCAGTCCCGGTATCGCTTGCCAGAAGTGGAGTAGATGAGCAGTTGGTTGTCGGCGTAGCGTCGTGGGGCTGAGAGATAGGCCTCTAACGCGGTCAAATCCTCGATGGTAAGCTGCGCCCTATGTACCACCACATAGCGTACGTCGGCGTCAGCTAACGCTGCCAGGTCGGCCGCCAGATCGCCCTCCGGGTCGGGGCGCTGTCCCTGCCACATCGACCGCGACAGGTCGTTGCCCTCAATAAAGGCATAGGCGTCTGCCGGGGGGCGCGAGACGTGCCCGGTCACCGTCGGCCTACAGTGCACCGTCTGATAGTACATATACTGCTTCGACAGGTCATTGCTGATGGGCAGATCAACAATCGCGAAGTTGCCAGATTCTATGGCGATCTGTTGGTAGCCAGCAGGGACATTCGCGGGTCTGGTGGGGAAGGGCCAGGACCAGTATTCGAGCAGCACGATTGCGCTGAGCACGACAGCGATGAGAGCACTGCTCCTCCGCTTCCTGTAGATCCGCGATTTGCAGGCTTTGGCGGTTGTTCTTTGTTGCTTTGAGACTCGCTTCAGTATGCCAGCCACTGAATTGCCCGCCACCAGCGCCAGGCAGAGGCTGACGATGATGTTGAAGCGCTCCGGGTTGCGCAGTGAGCGCACAGGGAAGCTCCACCCTACCAGTTGATAGGGGAGCGGTATCCGCGGGTACGGCTCGCCGTTGATGCGCGGGAACGGTCCCAAGGAGAGGATCCAGAAGACCAGCAGTGCGATCAGCCAGAATCGAATCCGGCGGTCCTTCCGCCACCGGGACAGGCCATAGACGACAAGGGCGAGCGGCACGTAGCCCAGAGCCACGGCGTGGTCCTTGTTGCGGAGGAATCGCCGGTGAACGGGTGCTGCTAGGTGGCCCCACAGCGGGTGGTACAGGTTGGGTACGAAGTAGGCCACAAGATCGGTCTGAGTCTCCTTCTCCTTGCCCAGGTAGGGGTCCTGACCGGCTGGGTTGGCGAATTGCTCCCAGACGAGAGGCGCAAGGAACGGACCGGTGAGCACTGCCGCGGTGACCAACAGTGCCAGCAAGGGCCGCCACGGGCGGTATCCCGCCTTGGCCGACCACGCTGACTGTGCCGTCGGGACGACGGTGCTCCGGCCTGACCGTTCAGTGAGCGGCTCAATGAGCCACGTGTAAAGGAGCCACATACCTCCCAGCATCCCGCTCAGCGTCATCAGATGCCAGCTGGAAAGGCCTGAGAACGCAAAGAAGAGGCCGGAAAGGCATCCGTCCCGCCAGCGCCCACGGCGAGTCAGCCGGATCAGGAAGAGCAGCGAGAAGGGAATCCACTGGATGCTCAGCAGATTAAGGTGGTTTCGTTGTGCAAAATGATAGGGGAAGAAGGCGTAGATCAGGCCAGCGATGAAGGCCGCTCGTCGATCGCCGAACACCTCCCGCCCCAGCAGGTAGGCTCCGAAGCCGGCCAGCGGCCAGCTCCACCAGACGGTGAAGTTGTAGGCTGCCAGATTGCCGACAAGGGCCTGCAGCGGCCACCAGACAAACGTGTTCAGCCAGGAGAAACTGAGGAAGTAGAGATCGACGCCCTGTGGATAGAAGATCATCTCGGTGTGATACAGGGGCTTCCCTTGGCTCAAAGCGTGTGTGATCCACCAATTGGTCCACTGAAAGACGTAGCGGTCGAAGCCGTCGCCGGCCATCGCTGTGCCAAAACGGCGCACAAGGGGCCAGAGGTAAGCTATTGACAGGATACTGTAGCCGAGCATGGCCGCGAGATCGGCTCTACGTCTACGCACTTGCCTGATCACGGGAGGTCGATCTCCCATGCGATCTCCACGTGACCCAGGTCGACAACGTTGTTGTTGACCTGTGACGCGTCAGAAAGAATCGGCAGGCGCTCTACGTCGGGCCAGAGATAAACGCCGACCACGAGCCGATAATCGCCGGCCGCTAGATCGCCAGGTAGTTCGATGGACAGGGGGTACTTGAACGCAGCGCCGGCAGGCCAGGCGGAGTGGGGCACGACGCTCCCCACGGGGGCGTCGTCGTCCTGCGCCGCCAATTCGCCATCTGCCGATAGCAGATGGGCGAAAACTACGTGACGGTTACTCGGCTCGACGATAGCTTCCCAGCTCAACGTCACGGTCAATGTGTCACCGGGATGCAACGTTGTTGACTCCAGGGTCCAGCCGCTCAATTGCATCTGGTTGTCGAAGTTGATCCCACGTTCTCTTTGGGCGAGATCGTCCTCCGGGACGAAAGAGACGCTGTCGAGGACGAACGTGCGGCACGTTGTGCGAGCGTCGCAAGGGGGAGTATTGTCCTCTGGGGGCACAAGTAGCGCGTCGCTCCAGCAGCGAGGATCGTCCAAGACCTCAGGACAGCCCCCAGGGGCACGGAAGTGAAAGACGTTCATCCCTTTGGTTAGCGTGATGGGCCGCGTTGTGTAGGTGGTTCGCTCCCCCACAACGAAGGCATTCAGCAGTTGCTCATCTTGATAGACTTCCAGCAGCGGAAAACTGAGGTGAGAGTCCACGTTGAAGCGCAGGGAGCCAACGTCGTCGCGGGTCGAGTAGACGTAGAGTTGTCCCTCCTCGCCAAGCCAGCGACGCCATACCTCTCCATCCTGCTCAGGTCGCCGCCAGCCGTGCTCACCGATGGTGTAGAGATAGGGGCTTTCGACCGGAGATACCTCTCTGGGGACACGGTAGGCGGTCAACGTCTCGTCCTCTGCCACTGCCGGCTCTAGCAGGCGCTCGAGGCTGGGACGGTATTTCAGTTCATCAGCCGGCTCCAGGCGGTGTAGCAACACCCAATCTACCTCGAAGTGACGCAACCAGGATAGGCGCTGTGTCTGGTTGGGACGCGGTACAACGTCAGCGGTGGAATCAAAGCGGACAAGATCTTCAATTGACCTCCACCAGGGAGGCGTCTCCGGCAGCATGCGAAGCACCTCGCCGCCCACGATGGGGCGTTCAACCGCCGTCTGGAAGTAGAGGGCGCGATGGTTGACGCGGCGGCGTTCCATAGGCAGATGGAGCAAGGCACCATCTCCCGGCTGCTCCGTAACGTACTGCATCACAGGCGGGATATCCGCGTCACCGGTGGGGAAAGGCCATAGCGGCAAGAACTCGAAAAGTATGAGCGTGGTGATAGCTACGCTCAGCGCGCCGCGGCTCCATCGAGACAGGTTGGCTTTTGAAAGTAGGTCGGACATCCCAAAGGCAGCAAGCACGCTGAGACCCAGCATTCCCACCGCGTTCAGACGGCCGGGGGTGCGCCCCCAGTCAAGGAAGGGGATTTGACGTACGATGACGTAGGGCATCAATATGCGGGCGTGGTATCCGTCGGTCACGTGCTCGACTGGTTGTCCGCCAACGATGAGGATCGGGCCTAGCGAAAGCGCAGCAGCACTTAGTGCCAGGACTAGCCATCGCCATGGTCGGGGTCTGCCACGTAGCAAGCCCCACAACCCGAGCAATACGGGTAGAAGTCCGAGATAGGCCAGATCCCACCTCAGCGTCTCGGGGTCTTCGAATATCCGTCTGGCGAACGAGGGCACCAGCTCAAGGGAAGCCAGGACGGGATGGAAAGGGGAGGGCGTGAAGAAGGCCAACAGATCGGTCGAGTGTTGGACGATGCCATGCGTCCACAGGTAGCCCGATTCTCCACGGAAGCGCTCGACGAGCAGTGGACGTGTGAAAGGTAACACGATGAGTGAAGCGATTACCAGACCCAGCAGCAGGTACTGAGGCCGACGCCGGTTGAAGAAGGTACGCCTCCGCTGAAGCAGGTCAGCTCCCACAATAACGAACGTCAGGGGGATCATGAAATAGGCGATGTGCATCACATAGACCAGAGCTGCTGCACCTGCCAGGAGGCCCAGGCCGACGGCGCGCCACAGCGTCGGACGGCGGAGTAGTTGGAGCAGGAGTAGGGCGTACCACGGATAGAGATAGACGGTCATCTGAGGCAGCCAGCCGGCCATCGCGTGTCCCAGGCGGTTGGGGGCGAAGGCAAAAATGGCACCACCCACCACCGCTGCCCAGTGGTGCTTGGTGATAGCGAGGCATAGATGATAGGCCGCCAGGCCACTCAGCACGAAAGACGCCAGCACCATCAGATTGAACGTCGTCGCCGGTGAGAGCAGGCTCTCCAAAGGCACGGCGATGAGACTTAGATAGGCCAATGACCACTGATAGGGATGGTGGAGGCCAGCCGGGTGGTTGAGCAAATGGAGATCGGCCAGGCCTCGACCGCTCAGCAGGAGCCGCTTGGCAAACCAGAGCCACCAGGTGTACTGCCAGCCGTCACGCGCCGGGAATCCAGCGAGTGCCGAGTTCAAGCGGAACACGACTGGATAGGTCATCACCAGGGCAGCGAGTGTGTATACACCGAGGGCGATAAACGATCCCTGCGTGCCTGGCTGGCCCGTCCATTCCTTGAGGCGGTGAAGGGCTTTTTTGACGGTCCGCTCAAACGATTTGAAGGGACTCACTTGAGAATCTCCTCCGGCAGCACGGAGATAGAAAGCATCCCTGGGCGCTGATGGGCGGCACGCTTACCTGTCGCGTCGACGACAGCCAGACGCTCGCCGCTGTCCGGGTGATACATACCGACTGCCAAATGGTAGGTGCCCGGTGGGATATCTCCGATTGAAAGCTGTACGTCGTCGCTAACCACCTCACCTTCCTCCCACCAAGTGGTCGGGTAGGTCCAGTCGCGCGGTACAGCATCATTCTGCGTGACAACAGATCCCGTCACTGGGTCATAGACGTGGACGAAGACCTTGTAGGACGTCTCTGGTTGGACAATCGCCTGCCAGTGCAGGATCAGCCTCAACGTATCACTCTGGCGACGAAGATCATATCCGATGAGTCGGAATTCGTCACCAAAGGTGGCATCCAGCTTGTGCGCTACGTGTCCAGGCGGCTCGAAAGTCCGTGGGAGCGGCTCGACGTTGAGGTGCGCGATAGGTGCAGGATATCCCGCGTCTGTCAGGGCAACTTTCAAGTCATAATGCCCCGGCGGCAGATGCGGATCTATCTGGAAGCTGTAGCGACCGATGGCAATTGCTCCGGCTGACCAGTCACTGGTCGGCCAGTCAGGGCACGGTTGAACCTCAACTAGCTGCTGGACTTCCCCGAACTCGTCGACCAGCATCAACTGGGCTTCCAAGTCCCGATGCGGTGCTGCACGGCTACCCCACCTCAGCTCCAACTCTAGGATGTTGCCCTGTCTGAGGGCCTCAGGGATTTGCCCAGCCCGAACGACGCCGATGTCAGCGCCCAAGTCGAGCTCAAAGTCAAAGTCACGCCCGTACTGCGGCTGGGTAGAATAGACAGCGACGCGCTCGTCTTGATACAGGGGAGCAAAGGTAAGCCAATCCTGCCACTCCGCCCAACGCTCTTCGGAGGGGCGCTTGTTCTCCAGCTGTGGATCACGATGCAGGATGAGGTATCGAACATTGGCATTGGACAGATAGGCCAGGTGCCGCGAGACGGCCGTCAGGTCCTGATCCATTCTCTTTGCGATCCGCAGATGCTTTGTGAAAGCATTCCCGTCGATGAAGGTGTTGATATCGCGCTCCGGTCGCGACATCTTGCCCTGGACGATGGGCTTCCCGTGAACAGACTGCAAATACATATAGAACTTGGCCGGACCACTGAAGCCCATCGGCACATCACACACGCCAAACTGCTCGGGGGTCGCGGCCAGTTGATTGTAGAAAGGGGAGTAAGCCAGGGATATGGTCGGCAACGGAATGCGTAGATACTCGAACAGGATGAGGGCTGATAGCATGGCAGCTAGCACCGGCATACAACGAGCATGTCTTTCTAATCTCGACAAGGCCCGCACCCCAAACCCGACAAGAAGAGCAACTGGGATGGCTAGCAGGATATTGAAGCGATGCGGACTCCGCATGATGCGGACTGGAAAGCTCCAACCCAGCAGCCGGTAGGGCAAAGGTATCTCCCGGTAGACCTGACCGTTTAGGCGCAGGGAGGGTCCGAGGGCCATAACGAAACTGAACGCGCCCATTAGCAGCCATAGGCGTGTTTGCTGGGATAGACGGCCTCTCTTGGCTGTAGCAGCGCCGTAGATAGCCAGAGCCAACGTCGTATAGCCAAGGAAGACAATCTGTGTACGGAGGATGTCAGGAGCATAGAACTTCCGCAGGGGATGGGGCGGGTTGGGCAGCACATAGGCCAACAGGTCCGATTGATCGTGCATCTGCTCGTCGACGAATACGTCGCCCGGGTGCTGCCCCACGATCTGCTGCCGCACCAGCGGGAAAAAAGGGTAGATCAGGGCTGCTCCGGTCACCGCGCCGATCAAGGCCAATCGACCGACGGTCCTCCAGCTCCACAGTTGATGGGTGGTCAAGAAGCTGTAAAGAAGATAGATCGCGGCCGGGAAGAGCGCCAGGACGAAGAGTTGCAGGCGGGCAAAGGCGGTGAGTGTGAGAAAGAGGGCTGCAAGTAGGGCGTGATGCCTTTTACCTTCTCGCACTGTCTTCATGAGGTACAGCAGAAACCAGACCATCCACTGGGTGCTGATCAGATTGGGATGGGCTGTATGGTGCATGCGATAGGGCCAGAAGGCATGCACTAAGCCGGCGATGAAGGCGGCCACACGGTTCTCCAGCACGTAGCTGGCCAGATGGTACATACTGAGACCACATAGCGCGATGTTCACCAGGAAGATGATGTTGTAAGCTCCCACCGGTCCTACCAGAGGCTTGAGAGCTAACGCACCGGCGATGTTCAGCCAGGCGAAATTGTGGTAGATCATGCTGGCCCCGTTGGGATGAAAAAGCATGTCTGTGTAGTAGGGGCTGATCCCTCTTTCCAGCGTCTGCCCGACCCACCAGGTGTTCCAATAGTGGACGTAGGGATCGTTACCCCAGCCGACGAGATGAGTGGTGAGGCGAGTTGCCACGGGCAAGGTCATCAACACTGTCAGTGATGCATAGCCTATCAGGGGGATAAACGGCATCCCTGGGAGCAAGCTGTGTCTCGTCTCACGGAACTTCGTGATCAGTTTCATTGCACCTCTGCAGGTTTGTGCAAAACGCGCAGCACTGGCAACCGACACCGAGACTTCAATGTTAGCCGATTGCTTGCTCTGCGCAAGTCGTCTCCCGGTGGCTCGCGGCTGAGCCGATCTACCTCGTTGTGGTGCGATGCACTTGCTAAGCGTCAAGCCATAGTGCATTGCACCTGCAAAGCCCCTGTCAGGAGAGTCCTTGCCTATCGCTCTCTCTCTCCTCTGGAGCGGATGGGTGGGCAAACGGCGCTGATGGCAACTAATGCCAGCCATGCCGCCGAAAGCGCCCGGCGCCAGGCGGAGACTCGTGGCCGGACGCGCACATTTGTCAGCACCAACCTATCGTTCGAGATGGATCTACCCTCGGCATCGAACGCCGGTAGTCGCTCCACCGTCGCCGGATCGTACATACCTGTGCTGATCGTGTACTCTCCTGGCGCGACGTCCGGTGGAATCTCCAGTTCATACGGGTCCTCAACCAGCACGCCGGGCATCCAATCGTCGGTAGGACGCGCCCCGCGTCCGGGAGGATTGTCCTGTTGGGCGATCAGCCGCCCCTCGCGTCCCTGTAAGTGCGTGAAGACCGTGTAGGCGTTGTCAATGGGTGCATCCACGCGCCAGTAAAGAGTCAGCAGAAGCGTCTCCCCCGGGGCTACCTCGTCATCGGCCAGACGATAGCCCACCAGCCGGATCGACTCTCCTAGTCGGGCGTCGACGGGCTGAGGCACGGTTGGTTGGGCGTCGGGCCGATGGACCCAGGCGTATGGGCGTTCACCGAACCCGGCCACGAACGCCGGTTCGCGGAACCTATAGGTCCGGTACCAGAGTTCTCCCCAGCGCGGATAGTCCGTTCCCCGCATTGTGTATTGGACGCCGAATACCAGGTAGTCCGCGTCTTCCCCACCTTGGGCGACATCATAGACCGGTGCTCGAACGTGTTGGGCCACCATCTCATTGGCCAGAAACTGTGTTCCTACTTCGGTCCCTTGGGCACCAACACGGTCGTCGACGTACTGTCCTGCCAGATCCAATCCTTCGCCGAATTCAGCAAGGGGGAAGACCGTTGCAGCTGCTTTCATTCCCCCGAGCAGTTCATTGTAATGGGTGCCGTAGTAAGGGTGTCTGAGAAGAACGATGCACGCTTGAGCGCCAATCAGCCCCGCAGTGATGATGCGTGAAGCGTGACGCGTCAAGAACCCGGCTGCAAGGTGCCCGACTCGATTCGCAAACCAGACAACGCCGTGAGCTGCAAATATGTCGAGTACGAGCAGCACGGGCAGCATATAGCGACTATCCTTCCATCCGCCCAGCGACATCTGCAAGACGTAGAACACGGCGAAGCTCAGCAGAAGCAAAGGGGACTGGTCTCGTGCTCGGGGATAAACGGCCCTGCCGTCGGGACGACGGCGCTCCGCATCCCGGGGATAAACGACATCCCTTGGCGGATCTTTGCCGTTGTGGTGCGATGCACTTGCTGTTAGTGCGTTGCACCTCTGAAACCAGAACGAGAGCAGCCCCATCACTGAAAGAGGCAGCGTTAGAAAAGTCGTGCGGTGGAGGAGGGTATCCAGGTAGAACCTTGGGCCGGGGTCCTGAACTCCCAACGTGCCTCGGTAAAAGATCGGCTGGTCTCTGGGGCCGCCAGTGTGCAAGAGGATGCCCTGTCGAAAGACCAGATCGAGGCTGGCCCCCGGCTGTACCCAAAGGGATGGCCAGAGAGCGAGGCAGACTCCTATCGCTACCAGAAGCCAGAGGCCGAAATCTCTAGCAGCAAATAGCAGGTCAACGCGACCGGAAGTGGAGCGACGTTCACCCCTGCCGTCGGGACGACGGCGCTCCGGCCGAACCGTTGCACCTGCCAAGCGCTGTCTGTCCACAGCTGGGCCCCCAGCCGCGGTGCAGCCTTGGGCAACCGAGGCAAGAACACCAGTCTTTAGCAGGGAGAGCCAGTCAACCAGCAGGCAGAGGCCAACGAAGGGCACCAGAAAAAGCGCTGTGACTTTCGTGAGTATCGCCAGCCCGCCCAGCGAGGCCGAGAGGATGAGCGGCTTTCGGCGACTGGGAGGCCAGCCCTTCTCTTGCACGTAAATCAGCATCCACAGAGCGGAAAGGAGCATCAGGATGGAGAGCGTTGCATCCAGGTGGAGCACCTTCGAGTTGGCCAAGAAGAATGGATCCAGAGCCCACAACAATGCGCCTATCCACGCCACCTTCTCCCCAAAGAGGCGTCGCAGCAGATGCCATCCCCAGACGATACCGAGGGCGATGATCAGCGCCAGCGGCAGCACCCCCACAGCCAGCCGGTCTGCAAAGGCGTACCCCTCTGTCTCCAGCGGGGTTGGTGCATTCAAGCCGGCAAGCGCTTGAAGTCCGTACCAGCCCCAGAGCGTTGCTCCTGAGAGCCACATAACTGTCACGCCTGGATGCTCGGACAAAAGCGTGTCTGTCCAGTCGCCGTGGAGGATCGCCTGGACGAACTCGCCAGAGCGGAAGTACCACTGCAGGGGACGCGACACTGGGTAGATCGCTCGAGGTAGGAACGCCAACAGGAAGAGGCATACCAGTGCCCATCGGCGAAGTGTTTGTCGCTGAAGTCTGCGCGAATTACCCATGGGTGTAGCTGTTTGAGAGCCTTCCCAGCGTTGCACGCGGGAGTTGCCCTTGTATGACCTCAGGATCCCTCGCTCGGAACAAATGTCAGCCGCACTGTGCCTCCGTTTTCAGGGATGGTAAGCCACCCTTCGCGTACCGCTACCCCGGGCGGCCCTTTCAAAGTGCTTACTTTGTAGGGCAGCTTCCAGCGAAAACCTTGCGGCGGCTCTGCTCCAGAAAGCGTGAGCCGTAACACACCATCCCATCCACCGTTCGTCTGCTGGACTGTACCTTCTGTGTGCAGGTTCAGACTCCCGAAGTGGGTGGGGAGATCGCCCAGGGTAATCATCCTGTTGTTTTCGAACCACCAGCTGGGAACCCCGGTGAATAGCTCTAGATGGCCTTCTCGCTCGGCTACCAACATCTCGCGCACGAGGGTTGCGTAGCTCGCGGCCGCCCAGGCGTGGGGCATATCCCCGCCAGAAATCCCTCCGCTCTGTGGATCCACCTGCTCGGCCCAGGCGAAGGTGCCAGGGAGCGTCTGGTGCTCCAGGGTCCATCCGAGGATCTCATGGAGCACATCCTTGCGCCCCAGGCGGAGGTAGGCGTGGGCCAGCTCTAACCCCCCATAGGGCCAGAATTGACCTTGGAGATGACGAAATCCTCCGTTATCCGGCGCGATCCAGCGTCGATAGTAGGTGTCGAAGGAGCGATCTACAAGCGGATTCTCTGTTGAAAGCACCCGGGCCGGCCATAGAGCGGGCACTACACTGCGTGCCATCGCGGAACTCTCCACATCTTCTACGGCGGCAGGTATATAGGCTGGGTCCGAGCCCATCACGTGCTCGACAGAGCGCAGTATGGCATCCCGCAGCGCGTCAGCTTCGGCCTCCATCCAGGCGGCGTCCTCTCCTTCGCCCAGTTCGCGAGCGGCATAGGCGGCCTCCTCCAGACCGGCCACCGCCCAGAGATTGTCCCAGTAGTAGTGCTGGTCTGCAGGGCCCAGGTCCTCGGCGCTCTTACTGGGAGGTAGCAGGCCGCGCGGGTTAGTACCATCCTCGACAACCGTTCCCTGCGGATCCGTGGTCCGCAGCTCGACGATGAACTTGGCTGCTGCACGCAGGGCCGGATACCATGCCTCGAGAGCTGCGAGCTCACCCGTGTAGCGATAGTACTTTGTAGCGAGAAAGATTGCCTGACCCTGGGCGTCCCATTCTTCGTCATCCCAGGGAATGTCGTCCCCTTGAATGGGGGGCACGCGGCCGTTGGGCTCCTGAGAAGCGAGGATATCCGGGATATAGTCGCGCACGGCATCGGCATGTCCGAGTTGCAACAGCGCCAGGCCGATGTAGGCGGCGTCTCGCACCCACATCGCGTCGTGTGTCAATGGTCCGGGGTGGGGACCATTGGGGTCGATGGCGAGGAGTAGGTAGGCGGTTGATGCTTTCATGCCTTCTTCCACGAGATCGTCAGGCACGTCAATCTGTACCCGATCCAGAATGTGTTCCCACTCAGCAGTTGTGTCGGCCAGTTGACGTGCAGCATCCACTTGCATAGAGGGAAAAGGCGCTGGCCCAGCGTCAGTTGCCGGCGCGATGGGGAAAGCGAATCGGAGGGTCTCAGTCTCTCCTTTGTCCAAAGACAATGGGTAGGCTAGCGTCGCTGTCCCAAGCCCTGAGGCGTCGCTAAAACTCGTGTCCTCAACAGGAACTTCGCCCCGGATAGCAGCAGCCATCGCCTCGTTCAAAGAAGCGACACCGGCTTCTGCTGGTGGGGCTCCCGCAATCAGGAACGGGTGGCCGTCAATCCAGAGCCTTGAGTCACCTTGTCGTCCAATTGAGCATATTGGGGCAAGGGATCGGTTGATACCGAAAGGACGCACGACTAACAGG
>CAYQZG010000045.1:0-28190 GCA_964421785.1 uncultured Anaerolineales bacterium | reverse complement strand
GATCAATCCAGCCTGACCTTCTTCACCCCGCAGCACGTCGCCATCGACCGGGTGATGCTCTCCGGCAGCGTCTACGACCGAGGTGGCGCCGAGGTGGACGCCGTGTGGATCGACCTCCTGGATGGGCGCGGTGTCTCCATCGGTGGCAGGCAGCGGGCTCGATTGGGAGACGGGCGCTGGCAGATCGACTACGCTGTGCCCTCACGCGCCAACGGACGCCATACCGTGCGGGTCGAGGCCGTGGATAGCCTCGGTCACGCGGTCACCCGCGAGGATGAGACGGTCACCATCGACGGGACGCCGCCGAGCGCCGACATCACGGCCGTCGGCGACGGGACGGAGCTGCTGACCGGCATCGGCCACGATGCCCCCATCGTCGCGGGCACCGTGGGCGATCTACCCTATCCCACGGGACAGCAGCTCCACTTCCACTTTGAGGAGCAGGCCGGAGCAACGACGTTCCGCGACGGCTCCGGGCGGGGGATGGACGCTACCTGTCTTGGGGTCAGCTGTCCCGCGGCCGGAGCGCTGGGACGTTTTGGGACCGCGCTGCGCTTCGATCTGGGCGATGCGCTGGTCATCGCGAACCAGGTGGTGACCCGTACCGAGACGGTGACGGAGAACATCCCTGCCTTCGCGCCGACCGACTACACGGTCGCGGCCTGGTTCCGGAGCGACGGGTCGGACGGGCAGACTCTCTTCGCCGCCACCGACCCCGACCATCCCGCCCAGGGTCTATGGCTCGAGCTGGACAGTGACGGTCGGCTGCGCTATACGTATCGTCCAGACGGTGCCGGACAGACCATGGTCAACCCGGCGGCCCTCAACGACGGCCGGTGGCACCACGTGGCGGCGCTGAAAGAGAGCATCCTGTTGTCACTCTACGTGGATGGCGTCCGGGTGGACACCGCCACGATGGAGGCCGACATCGCCCGTCCGCTGGACATCGTGCTGGGTGGCACCTTCGTGGGCCGGCTGGACGAGCTCGCTGTCTACGAGCGGGCCCTGACCACTGCCCAGGTCGAAGCTCTGGCCGATCCCACCGCGTCCGGCGTCGCCCGGCTGGAGATCGGCTTCCGTCACTTGAAGGGGTCCGACCTCTACGACGGCCTGCTGATCCATCTTCCCTTTGAGGAGCTGGCGGGAGCCACCGCCTTCGCCGATCTCAGCGCCAACCGGCATTGGGGCCGTTGCTCCGCCGGTTGGTGTCCCGGGACGGAGGAGAGCGGCAGATTCGGGCGGGCGCTGGCTTTCGACGGCGTCGATGACCGCGTGAGCCTGGGGCCCGTGCGCCTCACGGGCGACTTAACCCTTTCCGCCTGGGTCAGGCCCCACGGTACGGCCGGCACACAGAACATTATCACCTACGGCCGGGGCGCTGGCCATGAGCAGCGAGGCTCCATCTTCCTCCGTATCAAGGATGGTCACTACGAGGTTGGGCAGATTGAGGGGTCCGGTGTTGAGCTCGTGGCTCGTCATCCCATCCCGGCGGAGGACGAGGGGGCATGGGTCCATCTGACCGCCGTGGCTTACGGCGCGTTCAGGACTTGGAGTCTCTACCGCAACGGCGAGTTCGTGGCGATGACTGATGCCGGCGGCGTAGCCGAACCGGCTGGGCGCGCACCGCTTACCATCGGCTCCAGTGCCGTGGGCACCGGATGCTTCCACGGGGAGATCGACGAGGTCGCCATCTACGAACGCCCCCTGCTCGTCACGGCGAAGGATAGCCCTCGCCTCCTCGACTATGCTGTCCAGGCGCTGGCCGACCCGAACCGCTGGCGCGAGGTAGACTTAGACTGGCCTGGCGCTCCCTTCTCTCCGTGGCGCTATGCCGTGCAGGGTGTGGAGGGTCCTCACGTCATCGACCTGCGCGCCGTCGACCAGTTCGGCCGCGCGATCATCGTCCCGAACCTCTGGGCGGGGGAGATCGATACCCAGGCACCGAGGATCGACCTGCAGTGCCATCCCCATAGCTCGGCAACGCACAAGTTCTATGGGTGCACCGCCAGGGACTACAACCTGACCGAGGACGGTTTCCAGTGTCCAGGGGTCGCGCCACCGATATTGGAGAGGCCCGTGTGCCTCAGTCGCGACTACGTGGATGGGCCGTGGTATACCGAGCGCATCAGTCAGACCAAGCTCTGCCGTCTCACCACCCACTGTTCGGGTGGAGGGGTTCGAGAGGCAAACGGACCCCAGATCGCCCAGGCCTGCGACGCGTTCGGTCAATGCACCACTATCACGGTCGATCCCTTTGCTCCGTCGGCTCAGGCTGCGACGGGCGCGGCCGGGAGCGGCGCGCAGGCCCAGGAGACACCGCCTATCGAGACGCTCATCCTGACGCCCACCCATCCCAGTGTCTTCACGACTACCGATCCTATCGACATCGCGGGCCATGTCCACGCCCCCGACTACCTTCGCAGCATCACCGTGACCGTCGACGGTGCGCCAGCCTCCGTCCTCACCTGGGCCGCCGGCGCAGTGACCGAGACGGCGTGGAGCACCACCTGGTCCCCGCCCGCGCAAGGGGTCTACACCCTCAGCGTGGAGGCCTTGGACTGGACCGGCAATGTCGTCACCGAGACACCCGTCTCCCCCGTCGTCTACGTGGATACCGCGCCGTCCGCGCTTATGCTTTCCACCGATGCCATCACCAGCGGCGCTTTCAGCACCGCTGGCTACGTGAGCGTGCGTGGTCAGGTCAGCGACGCCGTGGGCGTGGCCCGACTCCAGGTGCGCTACGGTCAGCGCGGCTGGGACGATGCCATCGTGCCCACCGATACCCAGCGCTTCGCTGCCCCGGTGTGGTCTGGGTCCAACGTACCGCCGGCCGGCGAGTGGGTCGCGTTGGCCGCCCGCGCCATCGACGTCGCCGGCCGGACCACCACCGTGAGCCGCACCGTCTGGGCCGACGCCGAGCCGCCCGCGCCGGTGACGGTGACGCTGGCCTACACCGACCATCTCGGGGCCCGAGCGGTTATCACACCCGGGATGACCCTCCGCGACGTGCCCTCGCCTACGCTGCGGATTGAGTGGATGGCCAGCGCGAGCGGGGACGTGGCCCGTTACCTCGCCGGCTGGACGACGAGCTCCACGCCGGACGGTCTGACCCCCCACCCACCCGCCGCCCGGGAGCATGCTCAGTCCGTCGGCGAGGCGCAGCAGCTCTACGCCCACCTGATCGTCGAGGACGGCGTGGGCAACCGGGCGGTCCAGACGCTCGGCCCGATCTACACCGACTACGGCGGCACGCCGGCCTTCGTCACGCCGGCCGGGCCGGATGCACCCTACCAGGGCTGGCTGGAAGACGACTGCAACCTACTGGGCGTGGATCGCCGCGCGACGCGGAAGGTTCCAGGCGGGATGGGGATCGATGCCGATCAGCGTCTTTACGCCACCTGGAACACTTCGGTGCCAACACCCAGCCTGCGCCTGGCCTGGACCGGGGCTGACTGGCGCTACCATGGCGACCTGTTCATCTACCTCGATACCCAGCCCGGCGGTGCCAGCACGGCCTACAGCCGACATTATGACGCCTACGCCGCTGCGCTTACCTACGCCGCTGTTACCGACACGCTTCTCACCTTGCCCGGCGTCACGCCTTCCGTCTCCCTGGGAGGCGAACCTCGCGCCGGGACGCCCGCTCCATTGATGGAGGCCGACGCCTTCATCTGGGCCAGCGACGACAGGACGGCCTGGCTCTGGCGTTGGGACGGCACCGATTGGATCTCCGACACACAGCTCTCCGAGGCGCAGTACCGCTTCGACCCGGCCCTCAACCGGGGGCAGACCGATTTCAGCTTGCCCTTCGCTCTCCTCAACCTCTCGCCGGGTGAGAGTCTCCGCATGGTCGCCTTCGCCGCCGAAGATCCCACCAGCGGCGCGCGCCACGGGTTGCGCCTGTGGGCTGCGATGCCACCCGCCAATCCGCTCAACGACGAACGCGTGATCGGGCCGCGGGTTGACAGGGATGGGACGTACACCTTCGCGCTGAGCCGCGCCTACGAATGGTCTCATCTAGACGCAGGGGTATGCCCCAACGGTGGCGCTGCTGAGAGCATGCCCCAAGTTGAGCTCACCACAGCGGCACCCGCGGGCACCGTCTATCGCTATCTGGGCGACGGGCTCTTCCATCTCTGGGATCGGATGTTCGCCCAACCGCCGCCTGACGTCAGCAAGGAGCTGGCACTCACCGATGCCGCGCACCCGCCGTTGAGCGACGGACAGGAGATCGCGTACGCCCTGCGCTACCACAACCCCGGCCCCGATGGGGCTGCCGACGTGCGGGCGGTGGTCACAGCCCATTATGGTCTGCAGCTGCCGGGCGGGACGGGTGACACCTTGGTCGTCCCGCTGGGCGACGTGGCGCCAGGCGAGACGGTCAGCGTCACCTTCAGCGGGCTGATCGATCTACAGCAGCACGTCAGCTGGGCTGCGGTCGACGTGCTGATCCACGACGCCGCCCACCCCGAAAGCGGCCCGCCCGTCGAGTGGATCTGGGTCGATCACCGCCTGGATGGCGAGCCGCCTCAATCCTTCGGCGTTGGCTCGCCCCGGCATCTGGTGGCGGCGGGTAAGAACGCCCTCCACGGCTACGCCTACGATGCCTCCGGTGTGCCCACCATCACCCTGCTAACCGAGCCCCCCGCAGGTCCGGGCAGCAGCCTGACCTGTCCCGATGGATCACCGCGTGACGGCGCCTGGGTCTGCACCTGGGACGCGGAGGCGGCGAACGGCGGTGTGCCGCCGACGGACGGCGACCAGTTCCGCGTGCGCCTGCAAGCCACGGACGGCTTCGGGCAGTCGAGCGATCTGGCGCAGGAACGCCCCATCACCTTCACCGTGGACACGGTGGCGCCGACGGTGACGCTGGTGATGACCGAGAGCCAGGTGACGACGCGCACGCAGCTGGTGCGGGAGGGGACGTACAAGCTGGTGGGCCGGGTGTCCGACCATCGCGGTCTCGGCTACGTTGAGGTGTGCGAGGACGGGGCCTGTACGCAGGCCGACGTGCAGTTGGATCCCGTTCTCACAGCTGTCTACCACGACGATGTGCCGCTAGAGCCATTGCCCATCGGTAGCCCGGCTCCGTGCATTGAGCGCACCTTTGTCGTGACCGAGAGCTTCCCCATCGGTGACATCCAGGTCGGCCTCAACCTCAGCCACACCGTCCGTGCGGAGATCAGCGCCACGCTGACCTCCCCGACCGGTGCGCGGGCGCGGCTGATCCAAGGCAAGGTCGACGACCTCTCGCCCGAGCATCACCTGGACGTGCTCCTCTACGATGCGGCAGAACGAGACCTCGACACGGACCGCCACGATGACCCCGCCGCGCCGTACTACGACCGCCAGGGGCGCCCCCACGAGCCGCTCAGGCCTTTCCTCGGCGAGGCATCGAGGGGAGATTGGACCCTGCGGATCTGCGACCAGAATCCGGCGGAGAACGAGGGGACGTACAACCGCGCTCGCCTGATCCTCGAGCCGCGGGACACAGCGCCGCGAACGGGACGCTGGACTTACATCGGGGGCAGAGGGGCCGAGGACGCGGGCTACGCCGAGCACACCCTCTCTATCTGGGGCGTCGACCTGGTTGGCAATCGCACGGATCCGATCAGCCTCACTTTCGCGGTGGACGACACCGCACCGGTGATCACCGTCACACGGTCACCATCAGACACCCTTGTCCTGGGCGATCCGCTGACCCTTGCGGGCGAGGTGAGCGACGAGGGCGAGGTCAGGGCTATGCGCCTGGTGGTGTTGACGCCGGACGGCGACAGGCTGATGCGCCGGATCGGGCTCCAGAGCACCGATTGGGCCTACAGCGGCACCGCGGATCTGAACGTGACGGGGACCTATGTCCTGTTCGTGGAGGCGGTGGACGAGGCCGGCAACCGGGGCGACGCTGGTCCCTTCCAGGCGAACGTGACCTGTATGGGGGTTGAGGTCACAGCGGCGCTGGTCGACGCCGAGCTCGCGAGTCGGTCACCCTTCTCCATAACGCTCACGGCTGTGATCACCAACGCAGGTGGGGGAGAGTTGCCTGCCGGCCTGCCGGTTGGCTTCTACGCCAATGATGCCAGCATCGGCACGGCGGCTACGAGTCGGGCGCTCGCCCCCGGTGAATCGGAGGAGGTGAGCGTCACCTGGTCCGGCAGTCCTGGCGGTCAGTACGACATCGCCATTGTCCCCAACGATGGAGCGGGTGGCATCGTCCCTCTGGTGCTGTGCGGCACACCCCCGGTCGCTCACCAGACCATCTCCTTGCTGGATCTTCATCTGTCTGAATCGTGGAACCTGATGTCGACGTACGTCGATCCCTTCAACACGGAGGTCGGCATCGTCCAGAGGCCTATCAGCGGCACCTATGCCGCGATCATGGGCTTCGACGGCAGTGACCTCTTCTACGACCCTGACCTGCCGCCGGAGGCGAACACGCTCAAGGAGATGGACGCCTTGCACGGCTACTGGATCAAGGCCGTAAGCAGCCAGCCGGTAGGAGACACACCGGCCGAGCAGGAATGGCGGCTCATATTCTGGATTGTGGGCGAGGGGCTCCCCGAGGACTATCCGATCCACCTGGACGCTGGGTGGAACCTGGTCAGCTATCTGCCGCGGCAGCCGCTGACAGTGCCCGTCGCGCTCGAGAGCATCGACGGACTCTACACCGCTGTGTTGGGCTTCGAGGAGGGAGCCCTATCCTACTACGCCGATCTGGATCCCACCTACAACACTCTGGAGACGATGAGGCCCGGATATGGCTATTGGATCAAGATGGAGCAAGCGGGGACGCTCCGGTATCCATCCACGCTTGGGCAGAGGGCTGAGGGGCAAGGGAGCAGGGCTGAGCTACGCTCAGCTAGAGCAGGGGAGCATGCCGCCGAGGTGATGCCGACAAACACCTGGTTCAATCTCTACGGCCCGGCAAAGGACAGAGGCGGGGACCCGCTCCCCGTTGGTGCGATGCTGCAGGCCGTCGACGCCGATGGCGTCGTCTGCGGCGCTGTCCAGGTCGCCGTGGAGGGTCGCTACGGCCTGCTGCCCTGCTACGGGGACGATCCGATCACCTCCGAGGACGAGGGCGCCCAGGCGGGGGATGCCATCCAAGTCATGGTGGACGGTGAGGTGCTCGGGGCGGGGACGTGGACGGCCCACGGGGAGCGGCAGTGGGTGGCGTTGGGGAGCACCGAGCCCGGCGCGATCCAGCTCTACCTGCCGCTGATCGTCAGAAGGGCAGGGCAACAGGGGACGATGGGCCGGTCTGGCAGTGGCGCAGGCGGAGGAACGACGCGGGTTGGAGAGTGACGACCGGCGATAACGGAACCTACAGACGGGCCCATTGCGGCCCTGCGACGGAAACGTCATCCCGACACCGGGCCTCCATCCCTGGGCGACGGCGTCGCGCCGACCACCGGCTGGGTCAATCTCTACAGCATGGCTAGCAATCGGGAGGGTCAGGCGCTGCCTGTGGGGATCCTTTCATCCTCTCCAGTCGTTCGACGATCTCCCTCTCGTAGCCGTGCCCCTTCGGCTTGAACCAGCCGGCCTCGACCCCCTCCGGCAGGTACCGCTGCTCGACCCATCCCTCGGGATAGGCGTGGGGGTATTTGTACCCCTCGTGCTCGCCCAAGGTGCCCTTGTAGTGCTCGCGCAGTGCCCCACGAAAGACGTCGGTCTTGTCCCGCAGATAGGTTGGCACGGGCCCTGCGCCGTGCTCCCGTACCTCCTCCAATGCCTTCCAATAGGCGCCCACGGCGTTCGACTTGGGCGCCGTCGCCAGATAGAGCGTCGCCATCGCCAAGTGGTATTGGCCCTCGGGCATCCCCACCCACTCGAAGGCTTGAGCGCAGGCGTTGACCACCTGAACGCCGTTGGGATCGGCTAAACCAATGTCCTCCGCCGCCAGGATGTACAGCCGCCGCAGGATGAAGCGCGGATCCTCCCCCGCGGCCACCATCTTGGCCAACCAGTAGAGCGCCGCGTCGGGATCGCTGCCGCGCACCGACTTGATGAAGGCGGAGGCCGTGTCGTAGTGCTGATCCCCCGTCTTATCGTAGCGCAGCGCGCGTTGCTGGATCGACTCCTCGGTCACTTCCAGGCTGATGTGGATGAGGTCTTCCTCGTCGGGAGGTGTGCTCTCCACGGCCAGCTCCAGGGCGTTGAGGGCGTCGCGCGCGTCGCCGGCCGCCACACGCACCAGGTGAGCCAGCGCCTCGTCGCTGATCTGGACGTCGCGACTCCCGTAGCCGTGCTCCCTATCCTGGAGGGCGCGCTCCAGGATGCCCTTCACCTCATCGTCTGCCAGGGGCTCGAACTGGAAGATGCGGGAGCGGGAGACGAGCGGGCCGATCACCTCGAAGTAGGGGTTCTCCGTGGTCGCTCCGATGAGCACGATGGTGCCGTCCTCGACGTGGGGCAGCAGAGCATCCTGCTGGGCCTTGTTCCAGCGGTGGATCTCGTCCACGAAGAGGATCGTGCGCTGCCCGTACATACCCTGCCGATCCTTCGCCTCCTTGATGATGCGCCGCAGGTCGGCGACGCCGGCCAACACCGCGCTTATCGTCTCGAAGTGTCTCTCTGTTGAGTTGGCGATGATCATGGCCAGCGTCGTCTTGCCTGTGCCCGGCGGACCCCAGAAGAGCAGAGATGAGAACAATCGGTCCGCAGCGATGGCACGACGCAGCAACCGTCCCTCACCGACGATCTGCTCTTGGCCGACGAATCCCTCCAGGCTGCGGGGACGCATGCGCGCGGCCAGTGGCGCCTGACGACGGATCTGCTCTCTACGGCTGTGGTCAAACAAGTCTTCCATACGTACCTACACTCACTCTCTGTACAAGGACGTCGCGCGAAGCAGGATGGTGCCCGTATTCTAAGTCGAGACCGCGTTTGCGGCAAGACGATGCTCCTACCTTGATCCACGGTGCGCGGGCGTGGATGCCTATGGGCCTCATTCAGTGTGCAATCGTCTCGCCGTCCTGGTCGTGTCGACCGGAAAGAAGCGAAGCCCTGGGGAGTCGTGGTGTTGAGCCTCAGCCTCCTGACTTGGTGCGGCGAGGCGCGTATGCTATACTTCCGTCGGGGTCGTCAGCTATGACGAGATTCACCGTCTGCTGGCGCACGTCGACTGTTCTGTCCGCCATGAGTTCTCCGACTACGCCTTCACACCATACCGGGAGGGAGATGATCTGCTGATCGTAGAGGCGGTATATCGTCCTTGACCAACGGTGAGCTCCCATGCGATCGTCCTACCCATAGTTGCCGCGCCGGTGGTCGGTTATGCTTTGGAGTGTTATAATACCATCAGTCATGTGCAAAGCTTGTTGGCAGACTATCTACCAGCCTTCATTGACGCTATAAGGAGGTGACTGATGCCTGAACGATCTGTTCGCCAGCCGGCTGTCGCGGGCCAGTTCTATCCGGCAGATCCCGGTCGGTTGCGGCGTGATGTCCGGCGTCATATTGACCGGGCGTCACTCCCCGAGGATCTGGGTAGCGTGAGAGCCGTCATCGCCCCTCATGCTGGCTACGTCTATTCCGGGCCGACCGCTGGTTTTGCCTTCAAGGCTCTGGAGCAGCTCCCAGAAAGAGCGCGAACCATCTTCCTGCTGGGACCGGCCCATCGAGTCCCCGTGGCCGGCGTGGCCTTAGGGAACTATTCCGCCTTCCGTACGCCCCTGGGCGACGCGCCCGTCGCCATCGACCGGGTCGCCGATATGCTTGAGACCGCGTCGCTCTATACACGTGCGCCAGGTGCCCACACGTCTGAGCACTGCCTTGAGGTCGAGGTCCCCTTTCTACAGATGGTACTTGACCACTTCGAGTTGGTGCCGATGTTGTTTGGTCGGGTGAAGCCCAGAGAGGTAGCCGAGGATCTGATGGATCGCATCGGCGAGGACGACTTGATCGTCGTCTCCAGTGACTTGAGCCACTTCCACTCCTACGACGAGGCGCAGCGGCGCGATCAAGGTTTCTTAGAAGCACTGTTGGAGGGAAACGAGAACGGGGTCAGCGGGGGAGAGGCATGCGGTCGCGCGCCTGTGATAACACTCATGGAGATCAGCGAGCGTGAGGGGTGGGACCCTCACCTGCTGGATTACCGCAACTCCGGAGACACGGCAGGTGACAGGTCACGTGTTGTGGGGTATGGTGCAGTCGCCTACACGAATTGACCGCGACCTGAGGGCGACGCAGTCAGCGAAGGAGAGAAGGCCAGGATGACACTCTCGACAGAGGAGCGGGCGTACCTACTCAGTCTAGCGCGAGAAGCGGTTGACCACGCGGCTCGCGACCAGGATCCACCGACCCTCGATATGGACAGCGTGCCGGGGGATCTCCAACGCGAGGGCGCCAGCTTCGTCACGTTGAACAGGGGCGAGCGTCTTCGTGGGTGTATAGGGTCGCTCAAGGCGCGCCGTCCTCTGGTGCTGGACGTACAGCAGAATGCTGTGGGGGCGGCGACGTGTGACCCTCGCTTTCCCTCCGTGAGGCCGGAGGAGGTGGATGATCTCACCATTGAGATATCGGTGTTGAGCGTGCCGGAGCCCCTTCACTACGATGGCGTTGAGGACCTACGCAATAAGCTGCGTCCGGGCTTGGACGGCGTGGTCATCGAGCGGGGATGGCATCGAGCGACCTTTCTGCCCCAGGTGTGGGAGAAGCTGCCGGATGAGGGCCAATTCCTCCAAAGGCTCTGCCTCAAGGCTGGTCTCGCGCCCGATGCCTATGCGAGTGGGGATCTGGACGTCTACATCTACCGGGTCGAGAAATTCGCAGAGGAATGAGCTAGCGACAGGGATGCCGGGTACGTGAATCCAACCCGCGTTTCTGTCATTCCACCGTGATCTCGATGGCCCTGTCGCCCTGGGGAAGGACCTCGAAGAACGTGCTGCCCACCTTGAAGGGCAGCACGTTGCCCTCCTCGTCTGCCAGCGTCACCATATCGTCTCGCACCTCGCGATTCCAGATACCGTCGTAGCGCTTCCCATCGCGAAACAGAACCGCTGGGCGATAGGGGTTGTCCTGGTTCCATAAGGCCCAGCGGATTGAGAGCGCGCCGCTGTGAGGGTCCTCCACGATGTCTGTGTTCCACTGCGGGACGTAGAGCACCACCACGTTCGCCGCGCTCAGTTGCTGCCCCGTAAGCGCGTCGACGTGAGGGCTGCCGTCGGTCCAGCGCAGATACCGCGCGCTGGCTTCATCGTAGCGCCACTCCGCACTGAGGCGATTCCAGGGGATCTCGATCATGTTTGCAGGATCTGTCGCCTCTAGGTCAGGGGCAGGCTGCTCGGAAAACATCATCCCTTCTAGCGCTTGCCTGCCCTCAATACCGCGGGCCGCCGCCCACTCGCGCACTAGAGCGGGGCTGGTGTACATGGTGTGTTCCAGAGGCACGTTGCGGCTCTGATCCCGGAAGAAGGGACGAGGCTGGATGGTCTCCGGGAGGCTGTCGGAGACAACCCAGTCCGGATAGAGATCCGAATCCCGGAAAAGCGCCACCACGCCGTTGCTGAAGCCCGAGTTGGCGAACACGGCGTTGTACATCGCCGGGATCTCCAGATCGATGATGCGCCCACTCCTTATCGGCCCGACGCGCTCCGGTGACTCGCCAAGATAGACAGCGGTCCAGCGGGTGGCAAACCAGCCTTCGTTGTAGTGTTCGTAGATGATGTCTGCGCTATCGATCCCTGCCTGAGGTCGCACGTATTGTCCAGGCCAGTTGGATATCTTAATGGCCACCGGGACGCGATCCAACGTGCCCTCATCGTCCACCACCTCGCCCGTGAGCGGGTTGACGTTCTCGGGCCGCGATGTGGGGGTGGCGGACGGCGCGGCTGTCGGCGTCGGGATTGACGTGGGCGATGATGTGGTCGTAGGCTGCGGCCTGGGCGTCGGCGTGGAGGGCGCCGGCGTTCGGGTCGGGGTAGGCGTCACCGGGGGTGTCCCATCACTGCAGCTGCCCAAGAGACTGGACAGGATCGCTATCCCGCCCAAGCCAGCTGTGATGAGCGCCAACGTCCGAATCCGCCGCCTCTGTTCTTTCTGCATCATACCCCTTTCGCCATCTCTCGAACATGATCCGTTGGAACAACCAAAGCGGGTCGCATTATAGCACGTACATGACCTTCCCGAAAGATTCTGTTTGGCTTTCGGGAAGGTCATCTGAGTGGTATACTCGGATGTAGTGGATAAGCGTCTGGAGCACGTGGTCTATGGCTGAGCGGCCATCTTTCATCCCTGGTCATACAGCATCGTTCCGGCCTCCGTTGGCTCACTATCGCCCTGAGCAGCCGGTAGGGGCGGCAGGGGGTTACGTGCGTGGTCTCACTGCACCAGGTGGGCTTGTGGTCGATCTTTTTTGTCAGGGCCCTCGGTTCCTAGGGGAAGCTCTCGAGGCCGGACGCCGCGCGCTGGGCTTCAGCGTTAACCCTCTTCTTCTCCACACTGCTCGTTTGGGGCTGACTCCCCTGGATCCCCAGGCTGTCAGCGCTGGTTTCACTCGCTTGGCCGGCTGCCTATACTCATTTGGCCAATCGGGGGCTGTTGGCGTCGATTGCTGCGTTGGGTCAGGATGTGTCTTCGATCAGCTTCGTCGCTGATGCTATCGATCGAGGCTTCAACGCCGCGCCTATAAAGCGGCTTGGTGAAGACGCGGGGCAGTCAACCGGGCTCTTGTGGCTGCTTCGCCCACGCGACACGATGGATGTGCGTGAGGATTTGGCCGCGTTAGGCCAGCGGCTGGAGTTTCGGACCGCTGATGATGGCGCGTGGGACCTACGTTGGCTGAAGCATGGAGAAGAGGCCTACGTCTTCACGATCTCGGCCACGGCAGCGTTGGCTTCCCACGTGTTGGATACACGTAGGCCGGCCTTGCAAACAAGGTTAGAGTGGGGATTCAAGAACGTTCTTGCACCTTGATTATGCTCTACAGCAACAATCTACCCAAGGAGTCTACTGATGAAGAGAGGCTATCTGGTTGCCCTGATCGCGCTGACGGTGCTGACTCTACTCTCATTGACGCTAAATGGTATCGTGATCCTTCAGTTCCTGCAGTTCAGGCAGGCTGCACACGGTGTCGTGACCGACGCACGAGCGCTCATCGCAGGGCTCGCTGATGATACGTTTTCCTACACCGTGGAGATCGATCAAGAGCTTCCCATTTCGACGGAGATTCCGTTCAGTGAGACCTTCAGCGTGCCTATCAACACCGTCGTCCCCATCAGCACCACAGTCGTCGTGCCTGTCGATCTCGGCTTCACGACGTACGAGCTGGCGGTGCCAATTGAGGCTGCCTTTCCTGTGAATATGGAACCCACCGTGCCGGTCAGTCAGGTGGTGGATATCACCACTGTGGTGCCCCTGCGCGTCGACGTGCCCATAGAGATCGTCATAGCCGAGACCCCGTTGGCCGACTACCTGCGGGACGTGAATGCGGCGTTGCGGCGAACCGAGGAACAGCTAGAGCGTCCCATCTGGCAAAGATGATTGACGATCGACGTCGCGGGTAGTATAATTGTGATAGAATGTTGAACCGTGCAGCGGTCCAGGCTGGATCCCCGCTCGATGCCGATCTAGGCATTGCAGCGGGAAGCCTTACCTTCTGGCGCGAACGCTGTTTGCATTGGCAGCGACATGACCTAGACCGCGCACTGGCCTCCTTCACGTTCGTCGCTGATGTGACCACCCTTGCCGAAGATTGTCGCTTTGCCGGCGACAGTCAGACACTGGTCGCTCGCTATGACGGCCTCCCCTTCGCCGCCATTGCCTTCTACAGCCAACATAGATTGTACGCAAATGGTGGAAAAATAGATGAGAATGACGATGTCTCAAAGCACGTAGCGGCCCTGACGCGACGTCTGGTGGCACCTGATGAGACCTTCATCTGCCTGGTAGCCGAGAAGGATTGGCCTCTCCTCCAGGCGGCCTATCAGGTGCTAGAGGTGCATCCAGAGTGGCAGATGCTCTTCCCCGCCGGTTCAATCGTCCATCGTCCATCGTCCGTCGTCCGTCCTCCTTCGCTGGCATTGAATCCCGCCGACATCCCGGCGATGAGCGCTTTGGCTCAGCGCGAGGGTATGGAGGCCTTTGAGCACGATCCGCTAAGTCGTGGACCGTGGTATGGCGTTTGGGATCAGGGAGAGCTCGTCGCGCAAGGTGGCACCCATCTCTTGCTGGATCAAGCTGCTGAGATTGGCAACATCGTCACAGCAGAGGCTTACCGACGACGGGGATATGGGACGCGGGTTGTGGCTGCCTTGTTGCGAGAGCTCACGATGGAGGGCCGCACGGTCTTTCTGCATGTCCTGAAAGCGAATGAGGCAGCCGTTGCCTTCTATGAGCATTTAGGTTTTGAGCGGCAGCGCACGATGATTCTGGCGCGATGCTGCGTCTAGTGAGTGGGATTCTTGAGCACGTGGGTAGCTCTTATGATTTTTCTCTCGCTGACGGGTGACGTGGCACACTATGGTAGGGGAATGTCATCATCTATGATACTGGAGGAGATGTTTGCGATTTGAAACGTAGAACGCGAGGCCCTATCGTCAATCGTCCATCGTCCATCGTCTAACCCAACAGGAGGCAAAGTAATGGCACGAGGCGTAGTTATCATCAATGAGGATCGCTGCAAGGGATGCGGTTTATGTGTGAACGTCTGCCCTGTGGAGATCCTCCAATTGGCAGAGGAGCGGTTCAACGTCAAGGGGTATCACCCCGTCGAGGTGACCGATCCAGAGAAGTGTACGGGTTGCGCGATGTGCGCCACGATCTGTCCTGACGTGGTCTTTACTGTGTATCGACGCAGGCGGAAGCGAGCGAGTCGCCGTAGTCACCGGGTCGAAAGCGCTCACCCTGAAAGCGCTGTTGGGAGGTAGATATGGCCAAGGAACTCTTGGAAGGAAACGAAGCATTCGCCGAGGCGGCTGTCCGCGCGGGTTTGGAGGCCTTCTTCGGCTATCCCATCACCCCACAGAGTGAGGCACTAGAACACCTGTCAAAACGTCTTCCCGAGCTAGATCGGGTGTTCCTCCAGGCCGAAAGCGAGGTGGCAGCCATCAACATGGTCTACGGCGCGGCCTGCGCTGGAGCTCGCGTGATGACGTCGTCTTCAAGCCCCGGCATCAGCTTGATGCAAGAGGGGCTTTCCTACATCGCCTGCTCCGAGGTGCCCGTGGTCTTGGTGAACGTCATGCGCGGCGGACCTGGCTTGGGCAACATCCAGCCAGCTCAGGGAGACTACTTCCAGGCCGTGAAGATGGCTGGTCATGGCGATTTCCATATGATCGTCCTCGCTCCGGCTAACGTGCAGGAGATCATCGATGATATGGTGCTCGCCTTTGACCTGGCCGAGAAATACCGTACCATCACCATGGTCGTGGCCGACGGATCGATCGGACAGATGATGGAACCGGCGGAGCTGCCACCGATGCGTCCGGTGCGGCCGCCTGAAGAACGGGCGGATTGGGCGTTGACCGGTGCCGATGGTCGCGAGCCGAACACGATCACATCTCTGTATCTGGGTGGTGAGAACCTGGAGGAGGTCAACCTTCGCTTGAAGGCGAAGCTGGAGGAGATCGCCGCCAACGAGGTCCGGTGGAAGGAGTTCGATACCGAGGACGCGGATCTGCTCTTGCTGGCTTTCGGCACCGTGGGGCGCATCTGCCAGACGGTGGTGCGCGATGCCCGGGACAAGGGGATGAACGTTGGGCTGTTGCGACCTGTCACCCTGTGGCCCTTTCCCAGTCAGCGCATCGCCGAGCTTGCCGAGCAGGTGGAAGGCATCCTGACAGTTGAGATGAACGCCGGGCAGATGGTCGAGGACGTGCGTCTCGCGGTCGAGGGGCGCTGCCCGGTGGCGTTCTATGGGCGGATGGGCGGTATCATTCCCTTGGCTGACGAGATTCTGCCCGAGCTGGAGAAGTTAGCTGCCGCGGTCAAAGGCGGACAGGAGGCACAATAACATGGCGACTGTTGAGATCCCTCAGGACATGGAACTTGTCTATGACTATCCCGAGAGCCTGACCGAGGTCGATACCCACTACTGTCCCGGATGCACCCACGGCACGATCCATCGCCTCGTGGCAGAGGTGATGGATGAGCTTGGCATCCGCGATAGGACGATCGGCATTGCACCGGTAGGATGTTCAGTCCTGGCCTATGAGTACTTCGACGCCGATTTCGCCGAGGCGGCCCACGGTCGCGCGCCTGCCATGGCCACCGGTATCAAACGCCTGAACCCGGGTAAGGTGGTCTTCACCTATCAGGGCGACGGCGATCTGGCAGCCATTGGCACGGCTGAGATCATCCACGCCGCGAACCGAGGGGAGTTGATCACCACCGTTTTCGTGAACAATGCTATCTACGGTATGACGGGGGGGCAGATGGCTCCCACCACCCTGCCGGACCAGGTGACAACGTCATCCCCGACGGGCCGCGACGTGAAGGCAGCCGGGTATCCCATCCGCATGGCTGAGCTGCTCGGCGGTCTCCCCGGCGCGGTCTACGTCACCCGACAGGCTGTCTTCGACGTGCGCGGTATCCGGCGTACGAAGCGGGCCATCAAAACCGCCTTCCGTGCTCAACTGGAGGGTCTGGGCTTCTCTATGGTCGAGGTGCTGTCAACCTGCAACACCAACTGGGGCATGTCGCCTCAAAAGGCGCTCGATTGGGCCGAGGAGCACATGGTAGCTTACTTCCCGCTGGGCGACACCAAGGTGAGCGAAGACGTGCACGCTCTCATGGAGGAATAGGAGGCGACAATGTCTTGGACAGCTTCGCAAGAAGAAATCATCATCTCCGGCTTCGGCGGACAGGGCTCGCTCTTTGCTGGTCAGCTCCTGAGCTACGCCGCCATGGGGCAGGATCTCCACGTGACTTGGATTCCCTCCTACGGGCCCGAGATGCGCGGTGGAAAAGCTCGCTGCACCGTCGTTGTCTCCGATCAGGAGATCGGTGCACCTCTGGTTCGACGTCCGAGCGCCGCTATCGTGCTCAACATCCCCTCCATGGAGGCATTCGAATCGGCCGTGAAACCCGGCGGCGTGCTCGTCGTCAACAGCTCGATGGTGACTGAGCAGAGCCAACGCGACGACATAAAGGTCGTCTACATCCCGGCCAGCGACACGGCCACCGAGCTGGGCAACGTGCGGATGGCCAACGTGCTCTGTCTGGGCGCTCTGGTGGAGGCCACGGGCGTGGTCTCTTTGGAGGCCGTCGAACAGGCTCTGGACGATCATCTGCCCGAACGTCATCGACATCTACTGGATCTGAACAAGAAGGCGCTGAGTAAAGGAGCGGCCCTGGCCCGGAGCCAATAGCTTTCGACTGATGCGCGAAAGGAGGCGAGAATCCCTCGGTCGACGGCGAGACGGAACCGTTGCGCTTTCCTTGATAGGAGGGGGCGGGAGCCGAGAGGATTCGCCTCCGTTCTGGCGATAAGTAGAGCGGAACGTGGAGTGGGTCGCTGCTCCACGTTCTTCCTTGTTATCCTCCAGCCACCGCCTCGAAAAGCACCCACTGGGAACGAAAAGAGGACTTGATGTGTCAAGCCTCCATGGCTTGGCTTCCCTTATCTAGAGTAGGACCGGGACTTGCCAAGCGGCGAAAAGGGCGGTATAATCTTCAAAGTTGCGAATGACTTGCAATAACGGGATTGCCAGGGGGCAGGATGAACGAGCCAGATAACGAACTGCGCGATGAGCTTCGCGACCTATTCCGGGAGGCCGGTCGACGCCTGACGTCACAGCGTTGCCTGATCTTGGATGTGCTAAAAGGGAGTGACGCGCACCTGGATGCAGAAGCGATCCACGACCTGGCAAGAATGCGCTCACCTGATCTCAGCCTGGCGACGGTGTATCGCACTCTCACCCTGCTCAAGGAGATGGGATTGGTGGAGGAGCACCGGCTGGGTGAGGGACATAGCCATTATGAGGCTGTACAAGGGGAGCCTCACTATCATTTCACGTGCCGAAGGTGTGGCAAGGTGATCGAGTTTGACGCTCCCTTAGTCGTCGAGATCAAGCGTGAGCTGTGCGAGCGGGAGGGTGTGGAGGTCACGGATGCTCATCTGCACCTTACGGGGTATTGCAAGGATTGTCGGGACAAAGAAGGCATTGAGGCGGCGCAGTCACCGGATCGAAAGGGATAGTACCACCGGAATAGATGGTGCCAGGACAGGAGGACAGCATAAGGATGAGAATCAAGTCGGGGACGCGCTGGGCGTCATCATCGCATAGATCGGACAGTACAGTTGTGTCATTGAGCGCCCTTAGCGCCGGCGAGCACGGTGAAGTTGTCGATTTGGCTGGCGGCCGCTGCATGTTGAGCCGAATGACGGCCTTGGGCTTCACACCTGGAGCTGACGTGACGGTCGTACAGAACTACGGACGGGGACCCCTCATCGCCCGCGTGCGTGAGGCTCGTATCGCCCTCGGGCGAGGTGAAGCTAAGCGTGTCTACGTGCGCAGGAGACCGGAATGAATCTTCGACGTGCCACGTCTGCTCGCAATAGGAAGGTCGCGACGGCCGAACTGGGGGAGAAGACCGAGGTGGTGGCCCTCGCTGGTCAGCCGAATGTAGGCAAATCGACGATCTTCAACCTCCTAACGGGCCTCAATCAACATGTGGGTAATTGGCCCGGCAAGACTGTCGAGCGGAAAGAGGGCACGTTTGATCACAATGGCACGACGTATCAGCTGGTCGATTTGCCCGGCACCTACAGCCTCACCGCCAACTCCGCCGAGGAGCTGATTACTCGTGAGTTTATCATCCGGGAACGGCCAGATGTGGTCGTGGCCTTGGTGGACGCGGCCATTCTAGAACGGAGTCTCTACCTGGTGGCTGAGCTCCTGCCATTGCCTGCTCCGGTGGTTGTGGCGCTCAATATGATGGACGTGGCCGAGCAAGAGGGGGTGCACATTGAACCCCAGGTGCTGGAGGCGGCCCTGGGAGCTCCCGTCGTCCCCATGGTCGCTACTCGGAACGAGGGGGTCGAGGATCTCTTGACCACGATCGAAGAGGTGGCCCGGGGTGAGTATCCCTATGATCCAACCTTACCTCGTATCCGCGAGGATCACCAGGATGTTCTACAGGAGGTTGAGCAGGCGATTGAGGGATGTGTGCCTGCTCCGTATCCTCAGGACTGGGTAGCGTTGAAGCTCCTTGAGGGCGATCAGAAGATCACCGAGATGATGAACGCGTGTCTCCCTGGGGACCGCCGGGAGAGGTTGCACAGCCTCTTACGAGAGCACGATGACGCACTGGTAGCCGTCGCCAGCGGTCGTTACGATTGGATTGGACGTATGACTCGCGCTGCGCTCACCCGACCTAGAACGGGCGCGATTAGCCTAACGGGAAGGCTGGATCGTTGGGCTACACACCCGTTCTGGGGACTGGTTATTATGGCCGGCATCCTTGGCTTGGTCTTCTGGCTGACCTACGCCGTGGGGGCTCCACTGCAGGAATTGCTGGATACTTACGTCGTGGGTACGTTGGCCTGGCTTGCCCGCGTGGCGCTGAACGGAATGCTGCCTCTCTCTTTTTTGGGGCAGGGAGCCCAGTTCTGGCTCACCGATCTGGTGGTCGATGGGGTTATCGGCGGCGTTGGAGCGATGCTTACCTTCCTGCCGATTCTGGTCATCTTCTTTGCCGTGATGGGAATCCTGGAGGACGTAGGCTACTTGGCACGAGCTGCCTACGTGATGGATCGCTTCATGCACCTGATGGGCCTTCACGGCAAGTCCTTCTTGCCTCTGTTCCTTGGATTCGGGTGCAATGTACCTGCCGTGCTAGGTTCTCGCGTCATCGAATCTAAGCGAGCGCGCTTGCTTACCATTCTCCTGGCTCCACTGGTCCCTTGTACGGCTCGAATGACCGTGATTGCTTTCTTGGCGCCGGCCTTCTTCGGCTCTGCAGCCACGTTTGTCTCCTGGGGGATGATTCTCTTGGCGCTGACGGTGCTGGCCTTTTCTGGCGTCCTTATCAACAAAGCTATCTTCCGCGGTGAACGGGCGGCGTTTATTATGGAACTGCCCATCTACCACGTGCCAAACTGGCGCACCATTGGACTGCGAGTGTGGCAGCGTAGCCTATCGTTTGTGCGCAAGGCCGGCACACTTATCCTGGGGGTCTCTGTGGTCGTATGGGCGCTTTCGACGCTGCCTGCGGGTGAGATCGAGACGAGCTATCTAGCCCGTCTCGGGTATCTTCTCGAACCTGTGGGTCGACTGATGGGCCTCGATTGGCGACTGACAGTGGCGCTACTGACGAGCTTCATCGCCAAGGAGAACTCCATCGCCACGCTGGGCGTCCTTTTTGGCGCCGGTGAGGGCGCGGGCCTGGCGCAGCAGTTGGCGGCGACGTTTCCTGCCTCGACAGCGCTGGCCTTCCTAACCGTGCAGATGCTCTTCGTGCCGTGCGTGGCGACTGTGGCCGTCATCCGACAGGAGACTGACTCGTGGGCGTGGACTCTCTTCGATCTCGGATTCCTTCTGGTTGTCTCGCTGGCAGCCGGCGTTGCTGTCTATTGGGTTGCGCGTCTGCTGACTGTATAGACGCCGGGTCGACCCAGTCACCCTAGAAGAGAGGTAATGTGCGCAAACTGGAATGGTTGCTCATTGTCGTCCTGACTGTCTTGGTGCTCCTGGCCGTGGCCATCGTGGTGGTCGGGCCTCAAGTTGGTAGGCCTTCCCCTTCCTCGGATGAACCTCTCGAAACCGGTCAGACGGAGACCATGCCTGCGCGTGTCGTTGAGGTGTTGGAGGAGGACGTCATTGAGCTGGGCGATGGTACGACACGGCCTTATCAGCGGCTGGTGGTACGCGTTGAAGGCGGCTCAATGGCTGGTCAGGAGATCGTGGTCGAGGAGGGCACGGCGAACCTTATCGGCAAGGAGCGGCTTTTCGAGCCAGGTGATCGTGTTTTCTTGGAGCGAGCAGTGGGGGCGGAGGAGGACCGTTTCTACATCTCCGATGTGATACGCCTCGGGCCCCTGCTTGCTGTCTTCGCTCTCTTCATCGCCCTCGTGGTCGTCGTGGGGCGGTGGAAGGGATTACGATCACTTGGAGGCTCGCTCTTTAGCTTGGCTGTGATATTCGCCTTCATCTTGCCCCAGATCGTGGCTGGGAAGAACCCGGTGGGAGTGAGCATTGTTGGCGCCACCGTCATGCTTGCCGTCTCCACGTATCTCACCTATGGTGTGAACTTCAAGGCACACGCGGCGGTGGCCGGCATGGTGGTCAGCCTGGCGTTGACGGGGGGACTAGCCTGGATGTTTGTGGGGTGGACCCGCTTGACCGGCATGGGCGTGGAGGAAAGCGCTTTCCTGGTGATGGAGTTTGGCGCTGACGTCGACTTGCGTGGGTTAGTGTTGGGCGGGATCATCATTGGTTCTCTTGGTGTGCTGGATGACGTGTGCGTGGGGCAGGCGTCGGCAGTCTTTGAGTTGATCAAAGCCAATCGTAAGATGAGCTGGCTTGATCTATTCCGCAGCAGCCTCAATATCGGCACGGATCACATCGCGGCCATGGTCAACACGCTCCTCTTGGCATATGTGGGCGGGTCGATGCCCCTTATGTTGGCCTTTGTCATCTACCAGGAGTCGATCCTGCGCCGAATCAACCGAGAACCTATCGCCGAGGAGATCGTTCGCACGCTGGTGGGCAGCACCGGATTGGTGTTGGCGGTGCCGATCACCGGCTTGATCGCCAGTCTCTTCGCCCGTTGGTCCACTCGACGGGAAGGGCCGGTGGAGCAAAACGAGGAGGACCAGATAGGGAATGCTGAGTAGACTGCTGAAGCTTCTACGGGAGGGTGGGACGCGCCGCATATCTGAGCTGGCTCAGGAACTGGGCACGACGTCGGAGTTGATTGAGGCGATGTTGGAGGATCTGGCACGCATGGGCTACGTGAAACGCGTGGCCTCTCAGTGCTCCGCGGAGTGTGCGACGTGTCCTATGTCTGGAATGTGTGCCGCCGGCGGCCCCTCGCACGGGGGGAGCAGTGGCCGGATGTGGGTGCTGACGGAGGAGCAAAAGGCGACGTAGCGAAGGGTAGGTGTGAGAAGCCAAAAGGGCAAAGCCGCTGCGATTCTCCTTTTTGCTATGGAAGTGGCTGCCTCGCCCCCTTGGCTCTCGCGGTTTAGACTACGTTTGTTTGAGCGTCAATGTCTCACCACAGCAGATGAACTGACAGGGCGGGCACTCACAGGACTCGGGATCCGTGCCGCATTCCTCACACTCGGTGATGACCTCAAGCTCAAGGCCGCAGCCCTCACAGACGTAGACTTGGCCGATTCTCATCTCGTGACAGTTTGTCATGTCGACCCCCTTGAATTTGGACAGTAGTGGAGCTAGCGAAATCTCGCCGCATGATAACCTGGTTGCCTGCCTGGCGCAAGTCCTTCTGACGCACCATTGGGACTCCTACCCCTGCGCTGGGCAGCGATAATTGACCGTTGATCGTAGAGATGATATACTCTACCATCTGCCAAACATCTTGCCACTTGGAGAGGGTGGACTTTTGAACCGTGAGCTGACAGGAGGAAATCTGACATGAACGTTGGCATTCCTAGAGAGCGGAGGGATCTGGAAAAGCGAGTGGGGTTGACTCCCTACGGCGTGGACCTGCTGACTCGTGCCGGGCATATCTGCTACGTCGAGACGGAGGCTGGGCTAGGGGCCGGCTTCACCGACTACCATTACGAGAGGGTCGGTGGACACGTCGTATACTCTGGTGAAGAGGTTTACGGTCGGTCTGACATGGTGCTTAAAGCGGTGCGACCAACGGATGAAGAGCTGGATTGGTTCCGCGATGGACAGATCATAGCCGGGTTCCTGCACCTGGCCGCAGCTCGACGCAACAAGATTGAGGCGCTGCTGGAGAAGGAGATCACGGCCATTGCCTATGAGACCATTGAGGAGGATGGGACCCTGCCGGTTCTCCGCACGATGAGTGAAGTAGCTGGGCGCATGGCGCCACAGCTGGCTGCTACGTTTCTGCAGAGCAGCTACGATGGTCGCGGGGTGCTCCTCAGCGGCGTGCCCGGTATCCCGGCTGCTAGCGTCGCCATTCTTGGCGCCGGCGTGTTGGGCACCAATGCAGCTCGCACCTTTTTGGGCATGGGCGCCCGGGTCTACGTGCTAGATCGCAATCAGGAGAAGCTTCGCCAGATCGACGAACAGTTCAATGGATGCGCTACGACGATGGTTTCCTATCCCTTCAACATCGCCCGCGTCGCTCGCTTCGTCGAGGTCTTGGTGGGAGCAGTACTGGTGCCGGGCGCCCGGGCTCCCATCATCGTCACGCGCGATATGGTGCAATCCATGAAGAAGGGTTCCGTCATTCTGGATTTCAGCATCGACCAAGGTGGATGTGTGGAGACGAGTCGCCCCACCACGATCCGAGATCCTGTCTATACCGAGGAGGGCATCGTCCATTTCTGTGTCCCCAATGTGCCGGGGGTGGTTCCACGCACAGCCACACACGCTTTCAATAACGCGATCTGGCCCTACATCCGCCGCGTCGCCAGGAGCGGGTTGGAGCAGGCCATCAAGGAGATGCCGAGCCTTGTCCCTGGAATCGTCACGCGTGGGGGCGAGATCGTGAATGAGAGCTTGGCTGCAGCTTACTACGCTGGTGAGGGGGGTGGATCATGAGCTGGATGAAGGCCTACGAGAGTCGAGTCACCACCGCTGATCAGGCCATAGCCGAGGCTGTCGAATCGGGCGATCGTATCTTCCTCACCGGGAACTGCAGCGTGCCGCAGAAGCTCATGGGGGCGCTGGTCGACCACGCCCCGACGCTGCGCGATGTCGAAATCTGTCATGCCCTGACGCTCGGGTCGGGCGACTACGTCGCCCCCGAGATGGAGGGGCACATTCGAGCCAACTCGCTCTTTATCGGCCCCAACGTGCGCAAGGCAGTGCAGGAGGGGCGGGCCGATTTCACGCCCGTCCTCCTTTCGGAGTTCACGCTCCTCTTCAAGAACCGGATCCTGCCCTTGGATGTGGCCTTTGTTCATCTCTCCCCTCCTGACGAACACGGGTTCTGTTCCTACGGCATTGAGACAGGGTTGACCAAGTCGCCCGCCGAGTCGGCCGACGTCATCATCGCTGAGATCAACGAGAATATGCCCCGCTGTCTGGGCGACTCCTTCATCCACGTCAGCCGTCTGGACCACATCGTGCCGGTGGATTACCCTCTCCTTGAGCTGCCGATGACCGAGGGTGGACTCTCCGACATGCACATCAAGATCGGCCAGTACATCGCCGAGCTCATCCCTGATGGTGCGACGATGCAGATGGGTATTGGCGCCATACCCGACGCGGTGCTCAAGTTCCTGCAAGACAAGCGCGATCTGGGCGTCCACACCGAGCTGTTCTCAGACAGTGTGATAGACCTGGTCGAGTCCGGGGTGCTGACGAATGCCCGGAAGACGCTCCACCCCGGCAAAATCACCGCTGGCTTCATGATCGGTACGCATCGACTCTATCAATGGGCGCACGACAATCCGCTCATTGAGCTCCACCGCACCGAGTACGTCAACGATCCCTTTGTCATCGCTCAAAACGACCGGCAGGTGGCTATCAACTCGGCCATTGAGGTCGATCTGACGGGACAAGTGTGTGCCGATTCCATCGGCCCAAAGCTCTATAGCGGCGTGGGAGGACAACTGGATTTCATCTACGGGGCATCCCGATCCGACGGTGGCGTGCCCATCATCGCCCTCCCCTCCACGGTCAAGGGGAAAGGCATAAGTCGCATCGTACCGATGTTGAAGCAGGGCGCGGGTGTGGTGACGAGCCGCTACCACGTTCACTACGTTGTCACGGAGTACGGCGTCGCGGACCTCTACGGTAAGACCATCCGAGAGCGGGCCAAGGCGCTCATCGACATCGCAGCGCCGGAGTTCCGCGACACGTTGACGCATGAGGCGAGGGAGTTGAACTACATCTGAACGCGACGGACTGGCCGGTATAGGCTCAACCTAGCACATCCCGGCGGAAATCCCGGCTGCTGCTATGCAGGTTGTCCGCTCAAAGGGGATCGCCCTAAGCGCAGCGGCATCCCCGAGGACTTCCGCCATCGTGTACTGGGCTTCTGTCATGCCTCCGAGGAGATCTCCGCGATCAGATCGTACTCCAGTGCGGCGACGATGCGCGCCGGTAAGATCTCTCCAACCGGGAGCTCCTGCTGTATCAGCACCAGTCCGTCGACCTCGGGGGCATCGCGGTACGAGCGGCCTGCGCTTAGCTCCTGGTCTTGTCCTTCGATCAGCACCTCGAGCGTCTTACCCACCAGCGCTTGATTCTTCTCCAGGGAGATAGGCTGTTGAACCGCCAGGAGCCGCTGGCGACGCTGCTCTTTGACGTCAGGGGGCACATCGTCCTCAAGGTCAGCGGCCGAGGTACCCTTCTCCTCTGAATAGGTGAAGACGCCTACACGGTCAAACCGCATCGTCTCCACGAAGTCAACCAGGGTCTGAAACGCTTTCTCGGTCTCGCCTGGATACCCGACCAGGAAAGTGGTCCGAATGGCGATCTCAGGCATCGCCTCTCGCAGTCTTTCTATCGTGTCTCGAACACGATCGACGTCGGCCGGACGCCGCATGCGACGCAGCACGTCCGGATGGGCATGCTGCAGCGGCAGGTCGATGTACGGGAGAACGTGCGGGTGGCGCGCCATCGTCGCGATGAGGCGCTCGGTGATTCGCCCAGGGTAGGCGTACATCAAGCGGATCCAGGGCACGTCTGGCACCTCTGCGACGAGTCGCTCCAGGAGCTGCGCCAGCCCCTCTTTCATGCCCAAATCGTGACCGTAATCCGTCGTGTCCTGCGCGATTAGAATGATCTCTTGCGAGCCCAGGTCGGCCAGGAGCCTGGCGTCGGATAGCACGGCCTCCGGTGACCGACTCACGGCCGGCCCTTTGATGAGTGGAATAGCGCAGAAGGCGCACCTGCGCCGGCAGCCATCGGCCAGTTTCAGATAAGCGCTGGCCCCCTGCACTGCCGCGCGGACCACGGGCATGGACGGCATCCCCGGGCGCGTATCCTGCCCCACAGTTGGTGCCTTCGGCAGGTGGTAGATCGGCTGCGCGGAACGAGGCTGCTTCCTTCGCTCTTCCAGTTGCTCAACCAGGTCGATGATGTCCATCCAGCGGCGCGTGCCGATGAGCCCGTCGATGCCAGGCACGTCGTCGGCAAGTTCATCTGGAAAGCGCTGCGAGTAGCATCCGGCGGCGATGATCCGCTGCCCGGGCTGTTTGGAATCTGCCAGTTCCTTCAGCACCGCACGGGACTCCTCGCGCGCGGGTTCGATGAACCCGCAGGTGTTGACGATCAGTAGATCGGCTTCCTGGGGAGCGAGGGCTGAGGTATAGCCGGCGTGTTGGAGCAGCGTCGCGATGCCCTGGCTGTCGACCAGGTTCTTGGGGCAGCCCAGGGATATAAGGTAGAAGCTCTTCAATGCGGTCGTTCCAGCGGCAATCTAAGGCCAGCGCCTGGCTAGCATAATCGTGCAGACTTCGGACGTCTCTTGGCGGGAAATGAGATTGTGGTACTAGGGCGCGATCTCGCCCTTCGGCCCCCACGCCCGGGTGCAGAGCTTGCCCCGCTCTCCCATCCTTCCCAGCGGCGTCCCATTGACGGTCACCTGCAGCGCGGCCCCGTTGCCTGTCTCGACCACGATCATCTCTTCGTCAGTCCACGTCTCGGTCTGACCCGGCACCATCATCTGCTCGAACACAACCTCGCCGTCTCGACTCACGCGCACCTGAGCGTGCTCGGTGGCTTCCAGGGCCAGGGTGACCTCGCCGCTCGTGTTGACGGGAATCGTGGGCGTTGGCTGACCCACCGCCTGTGTCACCGTGGGTGTATGCGTGATGGTCGTTGAGGCTGTTGCCGTCGGCAGTGGTTCAGCGGCACTGCCGTAAACGGACAGGCTTAGTTCGGGCCGATTCATGAGGTAGGTCACCACGGCCAGCATGCTGAGCAGGATGGTGAGCACGAGGCCCACGATGATCACCGTCTTCACGCTCATCCAGCGAGGGAGTGAGGAGGTTACCGGGATGTCACGGGGGCGGAATCGAATGGCAGTCAGGTCGTCGACGGGATCGTTGGGCTGCGACTCTGCTTCCCCTTGTGCCGCATCAGAAGTTGGGAGTTCTACGCCGTGGACCTCGGCGCTGTAGCGGCCCAGAACGTCCTCTGGTGACAGATTGAGATATCGAGCATAGATGCGCAGGAAACCTCGCACCTGTACGTCACCGCCGGCAAACGCGGCGAAGTCGCCAGCCTCCAGCAGCTCCAGGAAGTGGGCGCGAATATGGGTGGCAGCCTCTGCTTCCTCAAGCGTGCTTCCCTTAGCCTCGCGTGCCTCCCGCAGCCTTCGGCCGAGTTTGTCCACCGTCAGATCCTCAATACTGCACCGGGATGCCGTCTATCTCCGTCAGTGCCAGGTGCTCCAGCCTCGTCGTCAACAGCCGGTGCTGGGAGACGACCTAGTCGACCGGTTCCACGTCCGCGGGCCACTCACCGCCCTCCGGCTTCACCACAACTCTGATCTGAGGTTCGACGTCCTCCATCAGATGCACAGGTACGAAATGCTCCCCCACCTCTCGGATCGGTTCAGATAGAGATATGTCGCGTCTGTCGATCTCCTCGCCCATCTTCTCTCCCAGCGCTTCGGCGATATCGGCATTGGTGATGGAGCCGTAGAGCTTACCTGTCTCACCGGTCTTGACTTCGAAGGTAACCGTCTGGGCTGTCAAACGTCGAGCCATAGTCTCGGCGCTCTTCTTCATGCGCTGGTGTTTGTTCGCCTGCACCTTCTGGCGATGCTCGAGATCCTTCAAGGCGCCGGGTGTGGCTTTCAGAGCCATACCCTGGGGGATCAGGTAGTTGCGAGCGTAGCCGTCCGCGACCTCTTCGACGTCACCTTCTTGTCCCAGATTGGGCACGTCTTGTTTTAGAATGATCTTCACGACACCTTACCTCCAACGTGATCAAATAGTCCATAAGCGATCCGGTGACTATTCACCCCCTGCTCCCGGTGGATCCGTGATCCGCGGTATTGACCGTCACATGGCCCAAGCACAGACCCGGTTAGCGTGTGAGGGCCCATAAGGTGAATAGTTACGCGATCGGAATAGGGCGGGTGGGATTCGAACCCACACGTCCTTTCGGACAGAGGATTTTAAGTCC
>CAYQZG010000044.1:25639-28253 GCA_964421785.1 uncultured Anaerolineales bacterium | reverse complement strand
GCGAATCCGCCGGGAGCTTGGGTGTGGAGGGCGGGCCACGTCTTCCCGCCCAAACCGGGCCACTCACATGTGCCGTGCCTTTTCAGTCTCTTCAGCCGTTTCAGCGGCCTCAGCGGTTCAGATACTAACTCGACCGAGAGCTACTCCCTATCGCCCCCACGACGAAGATGACCGCCCCTGTCTTGGGCAACCCCGATCCGGTCCGAGCCGGCTGAGAGGGTCGTCCCGCGGTGGACCTCCTCCCTACACGCGTCCCTCTGATCCGTCGCGCCCTGTCTCCCGCTCCTCCCAGAACGTCCGCAGCGCGGTGAACGGCACCGCCGGCTGCTGATCTCCGCGCCGGCCGGAGTTCCAGGTCATGATCAGCGCCTCCCTGGCGCGGGTGATGCCGACGTAGAGCAGCCGCATCCGCTCGGCGGCGTAGTCCACGCGGGCCTGCTGCGTGGCCCGGCCCTCTTCGTAGCGCCTGTCTGCCCCTTCAACCGCAACATAGGGATGGAGCGCCGTCGTCCCGACGGCTTGGCCCTCTTCGTAGCGCCTGTCTGCCCCTTCAACCGCAACCCTGAGCTGGGCCAGCGCCTCCGCCTCCAGATTCAGGCTGTCCCGCACAAACCACTTCTCCGCGATGAACGAATCGTGGGACAGGCCGGCCGGGAAGTTGTAGTTGTTGAGCGACATCAGATAGACGCGGTCCCACTCCAACCCCTTCGCCTTATGCACCGTCGCCACCACGACCTTCCCCCTGTGGCGCTCCGGATCGAAGCGGGTATCCTCGTCGCTCAGGCCCAGGAAGCGGCGCTCGTTGCGCGCAATGACGGCCAGCTCCTCGGTCAACTCCGGCAGACGCCAGTCGGGGTGCCTTTCGCGCACGCGCCCCAGCACGGAGGCCAGCTTGTGGGCCATGGCCAGGTCGACCGATTCCTCGAACAGATCCTGGGCCAGGGTCAGGATCAGTTGGTCGATGGGCAGAAGCGTCGCCTCCTGCCAGCGGCGGACCAGCCGGCGGAACGCGTCGAGGTGCTCGCGAACGGCCAGGTACCTGTCGGGCAGCTCGATTGCATCCAGCCAATCGCGGCCCAGCCGGGGCCAGAGGAAATCCTCCACCCGTCGGCAGGCTCGAAGCGCCTTGGCGACGGTCTCGAGCCGCTGCTGTCTCTCGGCGTCCTCGCGATCCTCGCGGCGCCACACCCGGTAGACGCGGGCCAGCTTGGTCGGCGAGACCGGGTCGGCCAGGTAGTTGATCACGTTGCCCAGGGCGCCGGCCGTCTCGCGCGTCGCCCGGGTGCTGCGCAGGAGCTCCACGACCTCGATATCCCGCCGCTTCAGCTCGTTGACCACCTGGAAGCCGCGCCGGTTGCGCGGGACCAGCACGGCCACGGTCGCATCGGGGTGCTCCGGCAGCCAGCGCGCCAGGGAGTCCACCACGGCGTCGATCTCGGCTCTGGGCGTGAACTTCCTGTCCACGATGTGCACCTGGTCGGGGGCGTCCGGGGGGTTGGGCTGGGGGTCGCCGGCCGGCGCCGGCTTGATGTAGGGCGGCATCAGAGCGCGGCGCACGTCGGCGACGGGGTGACGCTCCTGCGTCCAATCGATCAGATAGTTGGCCAGGCCGATGATACTGAGCGTCGACCGGCCCGAGTTGGGCAGCGCACGCCCCTCGACGTCCGGCTCGTCCAGGAATTCACGCAGATGCTCGGGGCTGGCCGTGGTGAACGTCTCGTAGATGGCCTGGTTGGGGTCGCCGACGCGCACCCAGTTCCCGCTTCGCCCTGAGCGCCGTCCTGCGCCTGTCGAGGGGGCGGGGCCGGCGAGCAACTGGAGGATCTCCTGTTGCAGGCGGCTGCTGTCCTGGGCCTCGTCCTCCAGGATGTAGCGCCACTGGTGACGCAGGCGGGCCAGCAGCTCCTCGTCGAGCTGCAGAGCTTCCAGGGCCAGCCGTATCAGGTCGTCGAAGTCGACCGCGCCGCGGTAGGCCAGGGCGCGCTGGTAGTCGGCGTAGATCGCCCACCCCATCTCGGCCAGGGGCAGGGTCTGGGAGCAGCGGTCGAGAGCGTCGCGCAGCTCGACGGGCGTGAGCTGGTCGTCCTTGGCCTGCTTGATGAAGCTGTAGGCGATGTCGCTCACCAGATCGGGCCAATGGTCGCGGCGGACCCACTGCTGCTGTCGCTCGTCCAGGTCGAGGGCCAGGAAGTCGTCGATGGCGTCCGGGTGGCTCCGCAGCCAGGTCGCCGCTGCATCCTGGCGGATGCGGTTCGCCTCCCGTTCGTCGACGATCTGGAAGTCGTCCGAGAGACCGACCAGGCCCGGGCGCTCGCGCACGATGTCGTGGGATAGGCCGTGCAGCGTGCGCACGCGATAGCCGATGTGCGGCAGCAGGCCGCGCTCTGTGACGAAGTTGGCCACCTGCCCGGCGAAGTTGTCGACGGCCGAGTTGACCAGCGTCACCACCAGCACCTCCTGGTCGTCCGCCAGGTCGTCCCCGGCGACCAGCTTGGCGGTCAGCGCCGAGAGGGTGACGGTCTTGCCGCTGCCGGGCACGGCGGCGACGCCCATCTTGCCGCCGGCGTAGTCCAGGACCTCCCGCTGTTTGGGGCGTGGTTGAAATGGCATGGTT
>CAYQZG010000044.1:0-25539 GCA_964421785.1 uncultured Anaerolineales bacterium | reverse complement strand
GCCGGCGTAGTCCAGGACCTCCCGCTGTTTGGGGCGTGGTTGAAATGGCATGGTTTGTGAAACGTGATGCGTAAGGCGTAAGGCGTGTTAGGTCAGTCCTCTGCCTCGGGCGGTAGGCTGCGGAGCACGCGCTGGATCACCCGCAGCAGCGGGCCCTTCTGCTCGTATCCTTGCTCGCCCAGGTCGCTGAAGCCCAGATAGACCCTGCGACGGCAGCGGCGGATCAGGCCCTGCGCCAGGCGCTGCAGGGCCTCCTCACGGGCCTCGACCTCGTCGCTGTCGGTCCACGTCGCGTCCTCCCTGCCGGCCGGCGGCCAATGCCGGCTGAGAACGTAGGGATGTGTCAGGGGCTGATAAAGCCGCTCCCACCAGCCGCGCCCGCCGACGTTGAGCCAGACCTGGTAGTCGACGGGGCGATTGCGGATGATGAAGGTGTAGGCCGGGGCCAGCAGCACGGCGTCCTCCGGCTCAAGCTGCCAACTGCGAATGTACTGAGCGGCAATCACCCCTTCCTCCACCATCTCGATATACTCCTGTCCCAGGGCGATCGGGCCCCTGGTCCCCTGCCCATGCGTGTAGCCCGTCTCCTCCGTCACCCAGCGAAACTTGCGCACCGACTCGATCAGATTGGCGGCCACCTCGGCAGCGTCGTAGTCGCGATGGAAGCCATACCCGGCCTGAGAGAGCACCTCACCGAACAGCCGACTCAAGAAGTGATCCAGCGGCTCAGCTCCCTCGCGCCTCTGCTCCCCTGCTCCCTCGCTCTCTTGGGTGTAGCCCTCGATCCAGGCCCGCAGCCCCTCGTACCGCTCGCCGAGCACGAACGTCAGCCGCTCCTGCATCTCCGGTCTGATGCGGTCGAACGAGCCGAGGGTGGGCACACCGTCGGGACGACCACGCTCACCACGGGCCTGCACGCGGTAGACGATCTCGGTCAGCAGCTGGGCTCGCACCAGGTCCATCCCCTGGATAGCCTGCATCAGTGTGTAGGCCACGTCGAAGCGGGTCGGCGTGATGTGCCACGCGGGGTGGGCGATGGCGGCCAGGGTGAGCAGGCAGTGCGTGGCCGATTCCTCTCGCAAAGCCCGTGAGGGTCTGTGGGAGCGGGTGGGGACGTCGCGGGCCTGCAGGCGGTTCGTCAATGAGAAGCGGAGCGCGTCGCTCAGGAACGGGGCCAGCACGACGATCTCCCCCGGCGGCACGTCCCGCTGGTGCACCAGCGCTTCGATCTGCTCCGCGACCCAGTCCAGCATCTCCGGGTGGTAGCGGTGGGTCTCGTAGGCCAGCGCCTCCCGCGTGTCTCTCGATCGTCTCGATGATTCGGCTGCGCTGGCCCGAGGCGAAAGGGGCAGGCGATTCATGCTTCGGGCCAGCGCCTCACCGAGAGCCTCCATCTCCGGCCGCATGACGAACGACGCGTCGAGCGTTACGTGCTCGTCGCAGAGAGCGCTAAGCGCGTAGGCGCTCTCGGGATCGGCGCCCAGGAAACGGCGGTATCCCGCCGCATGGTCATGGATCACCAGGGCGGACGTCGTGGACGGGATCCATTCGCGTAGCAGGTCGTGAGCGACCGGCACGTCCTCCTCGACGTTGTCCACGATCAGGTGACGGTACCGCTCCAGCAGATAATCCCGGCAGATCGGCCGCGTCCAGAGGTGTTCCAGAAAGACCTCGACCTGGAGAGAGAAATCGAGGAGATTGTGGTCGAGGCAGTAGCGCCGGAAGCGATTGGCACACATCTGAGCTTGTTCGTAGATGCGCCTGCGGCTCTGTTCACCGCCCCAGGCGGCCTTGAGCCGGTCGCCGATCTCCGTGTAGGAGAAGCCGACCACGGCGGCCTTGTTCAAGTTGTCGATGATCTGGCTGTAGAGCCGGTTGCGGTCGATGGTCACGCTCTCGAAGGCCCCCTCATCGAGCAGCGGACGGACGACTCGGGCCATGTAGTACTGGGCGGTCTCCAGCGTGAGGAACGTCGGTGGTCGTTCCGGGTGTCCGAAGCCCGCCCCCTCGACGATCAGGGGCCAGAAGAGATCGACCATCCGCTGGGCGAGCCCGCCGAGGGTCACCAGGGTGGGCTCGCCCCCGGCGTCGACAGGTGGGCTGTGAACAGCCTCAAAATAGGGCGCCCCCAGCGTGCGCTGGGGGGTGAAGACGAGGATCGAGCGCGCCGGCAGACCTGTGTCGAGGAGATGGAGCAGCCGAGCCACGCCCACGGTCGTCTTGCCTGTGCCGGCCGGTCCCTCGAGGAAGACCTTGCCGCCGGTGGGGCGTTCGACGAGGGTCTGCTGGCGGGACGATAGACTGACAGCGTGCCGCGCGGGAACCGTTTGTTGTTCTGTCATACTGTGCTCTTTGAGGCGGCACCCCGCTGCGCTTCGAGCCGCACTACGAACGCTTTGAGGCGGCACTCGTGATTGTTCACCCGGTCTACTCCTCCGTCTCGCCTCGTCCCTTCATGAACAAGTAGCCGACCAGAGAGACGACGATGGTGACACCGGCCAGGAGCCAGGTCGAGCCGGGGACTCGTTTCAGTGCTCTCCACTTCTTGCCCAGAGACAGCGCCATCAGAAACCTCGCCACAGGTCCTGGCTCCTTCTGCGCGACCTCAAGACGGTCCATGAGGAGGTCCTTGACCTCGCCGGAGGGGAGCGTGGAGACGAGATCCGCTAGCATGGCCCCCTCTTCTTTTGTGATGGAGCCCTTCTCCTCCATCAGCTCTTGGTACGCTGACACAGTCTGGTCGATGACGTTTGACCAGTCGAGGTGACTGACGCGCTCACGCGCGTTTTCGCACAGCTGTTCATACTCGGACCGGGGCAGACTGCAGATGCGCTGCACGCTCTCCGCGAACTGCTGCGGCGTGGTCCCCTTCGATAGCCAACGTCCGACCTCATCGTCGACCAGCTCGTCGATCGTCTCGTTGGAGAGCCCCACGACGGGCGTGCCCGAGGCCAGCGCCTCGATCACAACCAGGCTTTGCACCTCCATCTTCGAGGCCGAGACGAGGACGTGCGTCCGTTCGAGGTATGCCGGAATCTCCTCGTGTGGCACCTGACCGGGAAAGGCCACGTTGTCCAGGTCGTGAGTTCTGCAGCATTGCTTCAGCCGTTCCTCATACTCCGGCTTCAACGCTTTGCCCAGCAGCACCAGCTTGTAGTGTTCGGGTAGGTGTCGGTGGGCGTCAATGAGATAGATCTGATTCTTCCGCTCGTTGAGATAGCCGACGAACGTCAGCACACGCTCCGCCGCATCCGCATCCGCGTTGGCACAGACAGTGTACTTCTCCAGGTCTCGCCCGTTGGGGATGATGAAGATCTTGCCCTCGTAGCCGAAGTTACGCAGCGAGTTCAGCGCCGGCTGGTTCAGGGCGACGATCGCGTCGCAGTTACTGTAGAAATCGGTCAGAAGGCGGCGCGAGATCGACTCGCTGAACGAGCCCTGGAGGAGCTTCATATCGAGGGCGTCGGTGGCGCCGAAATCGAGCACCTTCGCCGGCAGCACGTGGCTGGTGTGCACGAAAGGCACTCGGTGCATCTTGGCCCATATCTGGCCGATCAAGCCCATCAACGCGGGCTCGTGAGCGTGAACCACGTCTGGATTGAAGGCGTCGAGGAAGTCGAACAGGAACCGCACGGTCTTTGCCGAGAGGGCCGGCATTTGGAACTCGCCCTCTCCCGCGCTTCGGACGCCAAAGACCTTTAACCTGCTGTCCTCCTCCTTGAACAACCCCGTCTCGTCGGAGGGGCAGATCATCACCACGTCGTGGCGTTCTGCGAAATGATGGGCCAGTTCGTGGGCGACGCGCCCCTCCCCGCCCCCATGTCCTCTTCTAAACAGCGATATGAAAGCGACTTTCATGATCTCCTTTGGTCTTCTCGATTGAATGGTCTGGATGCGATCGGTTTGATCGCCGATGTTCACCGTCCTAATACTACAATTTCATTTCCTGCCAAGAGACTTCCGAAGCCTGCACGATCATGCTAGACAGGTCAGGAATCCTTCTGTGAGCGCCCCTATACTGCGTTGGGCATGGACTCTAAGACTTCGGAAGCCTGCTCCTTCGTCTTTGGCCAGCGAAACTCACGTTGCGGTTCTCGTGTCGAAGTCGAAACGTTCAAAGATCTCTCTGTAATCGCTCACGATCTGGGTGCGCGTCAGTCCCATCTCCTGCAATGAGTACTCGTGCTCACTCTCGTGATTGCGCGCTCTTTCCGTAGCTTGACGCAGGATCTTGTCGAAGGCCGGGCTGAGCTCGAAACCGAAGCGTTCATAGATCTCTGTTACGACGCTTCTTGCGTCGCTTACCAAGTCATTGAAGTCTACCACGATGGCGCTGTTCTGGGGAGCCTGATCCAAGCGCTCCAAGGGGTAGTTGTACCAATGATGGGCCATGTCGAGGATGTAATCGCGGCTCCCATACGGTTCCACCGGGTCACCCAGAAGCTGCCATTCATCCTCCTTGAGACTTATGTACGAGGGGATCATGTCCAGCGGGTTGCGTGCCAGATAGATGATCTTGACATCTGGAAAGTACGCGTAGAGCGTATCGACCATGGGGGAGAAGTGAGGGTTCTTGGCCAGGTAGTGTTTGTCTTCTTCGCCGTAGGCGTAGAGATGACGCCGGAGGCAGCGTATGTAGAACGTCATCATGCGCTCTTTCTCCTCCTCTGGCATCTGGCCGTCGAAGTAGGTGTATGGCTCGGCCTCGTCCAGCATCGCTACGTAGAGCCATATCTTCAATGTGGAGAAGATGTGGATCAGTAGGTACTCGTCCTCCTCCGGGGCCCGAAACGCGATTCTGTGGACCACGTTGTCCTCTTGCCAGCTCTCCTCAAGCATGCCCAGACATCGGTGTAAGGGGCTGCCCAGTCGGGCGTCGAGCCCGGATATCAGGCGGAAGACCTTGCGCGTCGTGACCGAAGGAGCCAGAAGCATCTCCCAGGTACGCATGGTGTTGAACGTCCTCTCATCCCTGGCCAGCAGGCGCTGGAGGAACGTGGTGCCGCTGCGCGGGTTGCCGATGATGTAGACCGGCTCTTTGATCTTCACCTCTTGATACGCTGGGAAGCATATCTCATCCAACAAGAATCCCAGCCACGTCATCAACTCCAGCAGCCAATAGAGGATGAAGGCTAACGACAGCACTCCAGCCCGTTTCGGCGTCAGGCGGTAGTTGGTGCCCCTGCTCTTGAATAACGATTTGACCATGAACCTGCTGAAGTCTTTGAAGTTGAATGCCACGTTGTCCTTTCGATGAATCTACGGCCCTGACGCTTGTGTGTGTAGCCCTTATGGGAGAATCTTCCCCGGGTTCAGGATGCGGTTGGGATCGAAGGCCTCCCACTGATTACCGTCGAGCTGGATCGGTTGTACATTCACCTGCCCTCTGGAACGTAAAGACGTAAGGCGTAAAACGTGAAGCGCAAACGGCCTTGAGCCGCACGCATCGCGCATTACGCATCACGCAGCACGTCCTGCGCTGCCGCAAGGCCCAGGCCGGGATCGAAGTCATAGCCCACCCGCGCCAACCCTTTCTCCACAGCTCCGACAGTGGCGAGGACGTCTGACTCGTTCACCACTCCCATGTGACCGATCCGGAAGTAGCAGGTCTTGATCGCGGGGTGGAGTCCTCCGGCCACGATGACGCCAGCCTCCTTGATATGGCTCAGCACCGACCGGTCGACACCATCGGGGAAGTAGGGTGCCGTCAGGGTGTTGGCCGCTACCTCGGCGTTCACCGGGACCTGCGCCAGGCCCAGGGCCGCGATGGCTGCCTTGACCGCTTGGCTGATCCGTCGGTGGCGCTCAAAGCGCGCCTCCATGCCCTCCTCAAGGATCTGCCTCAGACTGACGTTGAGCGCCCAGATGAGATTGACGGGTGGCGTCCCGAAGTAGCCGGTTTCGCGAGCCTCGTAGGCCTCCATGATCGGCAGCCACTTTGTCCAGTCGGCGTAATAACTCATCACCGGCGATTTGCGCTTCTGGAATGCCTCCAGCGCGCGTGGGCCGGCCACCACCAGCGCCAACCCCGGCGGCACGCCGATGGCCTTCTGCGAGGCAGTGAGCGCCAGGTCGACGCCCCAGGCCTCCTGACGTAGCTCCTCCCCGGCTGCCGAGCAGACCCCATCGACGACGACCAAGGCGTCGTGCTCGCGACCAAGCGCAGCCAGCGCCTTGACGTCAGCCGCGACAGCGGTTGAGGTATCGACCTGGGTGATGGTCATCATCTTGTAGCCTTGTCCAGAGCTCGTCGCCGGGGCCTCCAGCGCGGCTCGGACCTCGCCCAGCGGCGGCGCGTCGCCGATGACGGGAGCGCGCACGTGCGTCACCTCGGCGCCATAGCGCTGCAGGATCTCTCCGAAACGGTCGCCGAAGACGCCGGTATTGATGACCAGCGCTGCGTCTCCGGGCTCGATCAGGTTCGCGGCGGCCATGTCCATTGCCAATGTGCCCGATCCGGCGACGACGAACGGCTGCGCGCCGGGAGCGAGGAAGGCCTCGCGCAGCCGCTCCAACGCCGAGCCAAAGACCTCGACGAAGTTAGGGGCCACGTGGCTCGTGGTGGGCATGCCCATCGCCCGGAGCACCGCCGGTGTGAATTCGATGGGTCCGGGGATCATGAGCAGCTGACGATTCTTCATTGAGTAAGCCTCCTCCGGCATATGATCTGTTGTCTGTCCTTCAATCGCGCGCTTGAAGCAAGAAGCTGTGAAACCGGCAAGGTGATGAATCTGAACGGTGGTCTCGATCTACTCGTTTCCCATGCCGGGCTGACCGGCGACCAGACTGAGTGCGCAAGGCATAGTGTATCCCATAGGGCGAAAGTGGACAAGTTGCAAAGCTCACGGCTCGACGGTGGCTTTGCATCTATGTCGAGAACCTGGTACAATCCAATCCGGGCGCCGAGCAGTCGGCGTTGTTTTTTTGTGTCTGCCGATGCCGAACGGTGACAAGCGAGGAGAGCGCCCAAGACAGCACGACACAGGATGCAGAAGCATAGTTCTAGAATAGAAGGGATCACAAAATCTGATGACTCCGCTCGTTGAGAGCATACCTTTAGACGTCTTCCCAATGGAGCAGGTCATTGCGTTGCGGAATATCCTCCGCACGCGGGCTTACCGGCGGCTGACACAGGCCTTTGAGGCGGCCAAGACTGTCCTCTTCGACGACAACTCGCGTCTCGTTTTCTTCAGCGACCTCCACCGAGGCGATAACTCCCGCGCCGATGCTTTCGCCCAGAACGAGGCTCTCTTCATCCAGGCGCTACAGCACTACTACCGGCGAGGGTTTACGTATGTGGAGGTTGGCGACGGTGATGAACTGTGGCAGAATCGGTGCCTCAGTGCCATCAAGCGCGCCCATCGACGCACGTTCGACCTGTTGCATACCTTTGCCGCCAAGAACCGCCTCCATCTGATCTTTGGCAACCACGATATTCAGGGCTTCCAGCGCCGCCGGATGAAGAAGGATGGCCTGACCGCTCACGAGGGCATTGTTCTGCGGCATACCCGGACTGAGCAGCAGATCTTCGTCGTCCATGGTCATCAGGTCGACTTCAAGAGCGACGGTCTCTACCGGTTGTCCCGCTTCGTCATACGCCACGTCTGGCGCCATATTCAGAACGCGGGATTCATGGACGTGACGTCGACGATACGGGAATCGCGCAACCGAGGGACGCTGCGCCAACGGGTCTCCGAGTGGATAGAAGCGCACAAGCAGATGGTGATCTGCGGCCACACGCACACGCCGAAGTTTGCTGCGGGGGGTGATCTGCCGTACTTCAACGCCGGCAGTGGCATCTTCGACGGCTACATCACGGGGTTGGAGATTCAGAACGGTGAGATCGCTCTGGTCAAGTGGCTGTGGTCAGAGTGGGGACGGGCCGAGCGTTGGCTCCTGGCGCCACCACGTAGGTTGAGCCTGGTGGCCTAGCGTCGGCATCCTGGAGCGCCAGCATCTTGCTGGCCACTTTGCCGTCGGGACGACGGCGCTCCAGCGGTCAGTGGGTTCGACATCGACGTGACGTTGCGCGATCTCTAGGAGCAACGGGGTCTCCACGTTCCCTCCGCTCAAAACAACCACCACGTTCTCCCCGAGCCTCGTGACCTTGCCCTGCAGCAAGGCTGCCAGGGCGACGGCGCCTCCGCCCTCGACTACCAGGTGATGGTGCTGCAAGGCAAAGGCCATAGCGCCGGCGATCTCCTCCTCCGTCACCAGCAGAGTCTCGTCGACATACTCCTGGATCATGCGGAACGTGTACTGGTTGTCCAACCCGATGCCCCCGGCCAGCGCGTCGGCGATGGTCTCTTCCTCCCTCATCTCAATGGGATGGCCGGCCCTCAGGCTGTGGAACATCACCGGCGCGCGGTCCATTGAGACGCCGACGGTGCGGATCGAGGCGTCAGCCGACTTCAGCGCCAGCGCGATGCCCGAGAGCAAGCCCCCTCCCGAGAGGGGCACGATGACAGTGTCCACTTCGGGTAGATCCTCCAGAAGCTCCAGACCAATGGTGCCCTGTCCGGCGATGATGTGCGGGTCGTCAAAGGGCGGGATCATGGTCAGCTTATGCTCCTTCTGCAACCGCAGGGCGTGACGCTCGGCCTCGTCGTAGCTTTCACCGTGGAGCACCACCTCGGCGCCAAGGCTTCGGATGCCCGCCACCTTGTTGGGCGGCACGCGCGTCGACATGCAGACGACGGCCCGCACACCGAGCTCCCGCGCGACGTATGCCACGGCCCGTCCGTGATTGCCGCTGGAGACGGTGATGACGTGCTGCTTGGCTTCGCGCTCGCGTTCACCCTCGGTGAGGATCTGGAGCTTGTTGGCGGCTCCGCGGATCTTGAAGGCGCCAGTGCGCTGCACGTTCTCCAGTTTCAGATAGACAGACGCACCGATCTGTTCCGTGAGCTGAGGAGAGTCGATCAGAGGCGTCCTCACAGCGATGTCCCTGATTCTCTGCCGGGCTGCGTAGATGTCGCGCATCGTCACGTTCGGATGCGAACAGTTACCAGCACACGGATTCATGGCATCTCGGCGGTCATGCGTCACGCATCTCCACGATCAACTCGTGGATGCGGTCCAATGCAGCGCGAAGGTAGTCGTCGGGGAGGCCGAAGCTGATCCGTAGATGGTGGTCGACGCCGAAGTGGTCGCCTGCTCCGACGAGCACGCTCTTCTCTTGGATCAGCCGCTCTACCAGATCGCTGGAATTGACGTCCAGATGGTAGCGCGGAAAGGCTATGGCGGCCGCCTGCGGTGGCACCAGGGTGAAGGTCTCTTCGTGGTGGTCCAGCCATTCCTCGAAGGTAGCGAAGCCTCGGCGGATGTAGCCACGGGCCCGCTGCAGGAGGCGTGGTCGGACCGCGGGTGAGAGCGCGGCGGTCGCCAGTCTATTCGACAGCATCGTGGTGCTTATGGTGGTGTACTCGTGGCGCCTCCAGATCTCGTCCCGCATGCTCGCCGGTGCCAAGACCCAGCCGAGCCGCAGCCCCGGCAGGCCGTAGGCCTTGCTCAAGCTGTTCGTCGCCAGCACTTTGTGGTAGCGGCCCCAGAAGGAGGGCGTCTGCTCGTCGGTCAGCCGCTCAGCTCCGCCGTATACCTCGTCGGCCAGGATCCAGGCTCCGACGCGGTCGGCGGTGGCCACGATCCCATCCATCTCCTCCTCGGTCATAATGGCGCCGGTTGGATTGTTGGGGTTGCAGATCGCGATGAGCTTCGTCTTCTCGGACACGGCGTCGTTCAGCTCACCCAGGTCCGGTGCCCAGCCCTGCTCCTCCTGCAGGTGGAAGGTCTTGACGCGGTAGCCATGGTTTTGGCCGATGCCCCAGATCTGCATATAGTTGGGGACCATCACTACCATCTCGTCACCCTTCTCCAGGATGGTGTGGACGGTGATGAAGTTAGCCTCGGCGCAGCCCACGGTCACCAGCACGTTGTGCGGACCGGCACCGGGATAGAGCGCGGCGATGCGCTCTCGCAACTCGGGGGTGCCTTCGACCTGGGGGTAGTTCATTTCCGTCGTGAGCACATCCTCGATCGTCAGACTGTCGCCCAGTAGCTCGCGAAGCGCGACAGGGTGCGCACCGCTCTCGGAGAGATTGTAGTCGACGAGTTGCTCCCAGTGGGACATGATTCGCTCAAGCTGGAAGGGTTGGAACTCTGTCATACGAACCCCCTGTGTGCGATAGAATGCAGCGTTAGGTAAGGAAGATGATGGCGGCACCGCCCAAGGCCACGGCTGTACCCATGATGGACCGCGGGGTGATCGTCTCGTCGAAGACCCAGTGATCGAAAGGGATCAACATAATGGGACTCAGAGCCATTAACGTAGAGGCGATGCCTACGGGGGCAGTCCGGACTGCGATCAACGATAGCCAGACGCCGATGAAGGGTCCGATGAAAGCACCACCGAGGAGCCAAAGGCGCGCGCGCTTGTCCCCCAGTGCCTGCCATGTCGGTCCGACCTGACCGCGAAGCAAAGTCGATAGCCAGATGACGGCGGCGGCCACGACCATCCGAATCACGGTGGCGGAGAGCGCAGGGAAACTGCCCGCGAGGCCTCGTTTGGCCGCCACCAACCCCAACGCTTGGCCGGTGGCTCCAGCTATTCCCAGCAGCATACCCAGGATGCGTTTCCGCGTGCGTTTCTCGGTATCTCTATCGTCCGACGACTGCTCCGGCTCCCTCTCCAAGACGACCCAGGCAATGCCTCCCACGGTGATCAGGATAGCCATAACCTCGATCGGGAGCAGCGTCTCGCCCAACAGCACCCAGGCCGCCACAGTGCTGATAACCGGAACGAGCGTCATCAGTACCATCGACTTCCGTGGTCCGATGAGCAGGAAAGCGTGGAAAAGCGCTCCGTCTCCTAGTATGAGCCCGATTGCCCCTGAAAGCCCCAGCCATCCCCAGCGGTGAAGCTCGGCCTGGACCGGCCACAGCTTGCCGTACAGGAGCAGGTGGGCCAGTGACAAGAAGACGACGGCCACGGCCAGTCGAACGCGATTAACGACCCGGGATCCAACCCGCCGTCCCGCGAATGTGAACTGAATTGAGTTGAGCGACCAACATAAGGATGTCGCCAGTGCGGCGATTTCTCCCATAGAGTTCTCCTTGAATAGACGTCGTCTTACACGAGTGCCCGGCACCGTCTCGAGCGACCACTAGAACCCACGTTTCTGTCCCTCCCACGGTGGTTTGGCGTCCTCCTTGAGCTCCTCGACGCTTGGCCCGCTCAGGTTCTGGAGCCGCCACGTGCCATACAGATAGCTGACCACCAGGAGCAGAATCGTCGCCGGCCATCCCATGATGACGCTGAGTATCCCGAGAACAGCTGCGTCCGCCTGTCGAAAGAGGAACCACTGGAGCGCCAAGCGCAGAGCGAAGAAGATCGCCCAGGCGAGCGTCACCTCACTGTAGGCGGGGCGCACCCTCGGGTGCCAGTACCATCTCAGTGGCCAGCCCCGGGCCAGATGACTGGTGAAGGCCACAAGAGGGCGCCCTACCATCACGCTTATCAGACAGATCAGGGTGGTGAGGCCTCCGTTGATCAGGTTAGGCAGGAAGTATCCCTCCGCCTGGTTACTGAGCCGTGCGGCCAGGATGGCAAGGCTTGTCACAGCAAGACCGCCGAGGGCGTAACCCAGCGATTGACCGCGGATGAGACGGAGTCCGCCCAATGCACCAGCGACTATCAACGAGCCCCAGCTTGCCACGGGAAACCCGGCGAAGGCATTCAGGAGCAAGAATGCCACCGGCGGCAAGACGGCGTCGATGATGTTGCTGCGCCCGGCGACGACGGTGCGGAACTCCTCTATCACTTCCTGGAACTTGTCTTCCTGTGCCAAGGTTATATCTCCTCGCTACCTACGGTCGCTCAATCTCCAGGAGGAAGTATAGCACGCCCGCCGACACTGGCAACCGCCGCGAAGGTGACCGGCACGTGAGCATGTGAAACGCCCCGACCCTTCACGGCTGATCCCCTAGCCGCGGTCCTCTCCATGTGTGGTTATCCTGGTATCCCAACTTGCCTGAAATAGACCCCTGGGGTTTCGGCCAGGGGTGCGCAGTGCCTTGTCGTATGCTACCTGACATCGCTTCGTGGGACTTCATACGGCTCGACAAGACCCCAGGGGTCCAAGACAGATGCCCCTGCTGATGCCAGCTTGACAATTCCGTGATATTAGTCTATGATATATGTCAATGGCATAGGTTTGCATAGAAGAGTATCGCCCGGTGCCTAGTCCGGGCTTTTTTTGTGCCTAGGGTCGACGTGTTGATGACCTTGGGTTGTTCTCGAAGGTTAGCCATAGAAAAGGATACAAGTGATAGACAAGACTCTAGAAGTTTCTGACGGTACGATCGTCTGCCTCGACTACACACTGCGCCTGGACAATGATGAGGTCGTCGATAGCTCTGAGGATCGCGAGCCGATTGAGTTCGTGCAGGGCCAGCGCCAAATCGTTCCCGGCCTCGAACAAGAACTCTACGGCATGGAGGTCGGTGAGAAGAAAAGCGTCGTCGTGGAACCTGCCCAGGGTTACGGGGAGCGCAACCCGGAGGCCAATCAGGTCGTCCCCCGTGATGCATTCCAGGAGGGCTTCGAGCCCGAGCCAGGGATGCCGATCCAGGTCTCTGACGGCTCAGGGCGGACGGCGACGGCTTTTGTGGCGAAAGTCAACGACGACTCCGTGAAGCTCGACTTCAATCATCCTCTGGCGGGTGAGACGCTCTATTTTGACGTGGAGATCGTGGACGTACGTGAAGCAAGCGCAGCCAACATGATGGGGGGCTGCGGTACGTGTAGCGGGTGCTCAACGCCGTCGGGCTGTTGATCGGCTCGGCTTAGGACGATGGCCAAAGGCCCGGACAGCTGTCCGGGCCTTTTTCTTTGCTGTTCAGCAGGCTTCTTCCCCAGAACTTCTTCAGAATGCCTGGTGCTCCGTGCGGGAGATGATCTCGTTCTGCAGCGCTTCGCTGATATCGCAGAAGTAATCGCTGTAGCCGGCCACACGTACGATCAGGTCTCGGTACCGCTCCGGGTTCTCCTGCGCAGCGCGCAGCGTGGCCGCGTCAACTATGTTGAACTGGATGTGGTGGCCATCCATCTTGAAGTAGGTGCGGATCAGGTCAACGAACCTGTCTAGCCCATCGTTACCCTCCAAGAGCTGCGGCGTGAACTTCTGGTTGAGCAGTGTGCCACCGGTGCGCACGTGATCCATCTTGGTGACTGACTTGAGCACTGCTGTCGGTCCGCGCTGATCCGCGCCCTGCACCGGCGAGATACCCTCCGAAAGCGGCTGCCCGGCCCTGCGCCCGTCGGGGGTAGCCCCGATGACGGAGCCGAAGTAGACGTGGCAGGTCGTGGGCAGCATGTTGACGCGGTAGGTGCCGCCCCGCGGCGTTGGGCGCCCGTCGACGGCCTCGACGTAGGCGTTGAAGACATCCACCATCACCGCGTCGGCGTAGTCATCGTCGTTGCCGTAGCGCGGCGTGCGGTTCAGGAGCAGATGGCGCAGTCGTTCTTCCCCCTCGAAATCATCACGTAGGGCGTTCAGAAGCTCCTCCATCGAGAGCGTGTCCTCGTCGAAGACGTGGACCTTGATGGCGCTCAGGGCGTCGGTCATGGTGCCCAGCCCGACCCCCTGGATGTAGTTCGTGTTGTAGCGAGCGCCGCCCGCGTGGTAGTCCCTGCCCTTGGCGATACAGTCGTCGGTGAGGAGCGAGAGGAACGGCGCCGGCAGATAGCGCGCGTAGAGCTGCTCGACGATGTTGTTGCCGTGGATCTTGACGTCGATGAGATGTTGCAGCTGCTGACGGTAGGCCGCGAACAGCTCGTCGAACGTCTCGAAGCGGGTGGGATCGCCCGTCTCCAATCCGATCCTTTGGCCGCTGCGCGGATCGACGCCGTTGTTGAGCGTGATCTCCAGCACCTTGGGCATGTTGAAGTAGCCGGTCAGGATGTAGCTCTCCTTGCCGAAGGCGCCGGTCTCCACACAGCCGCTGGTGCCGCCCGCCCGGGCGTCCTCGACCGATTTCCCCTGCCGCACCAGCTCCTGCACGACCAGGTCGCAGTTGAACAAGTCCGGCTTACCCATCCCCTCGCGGATCACGCGGGCTGCGTGCTCAAGGAACCATCGGGGGCTCTTCTTGCTGACCTGAACCGAGGGGTTGGGCTGTACCTGCCGCATCGTCGCGATCACGTCCAGCATCAGGTGGGATAGCTCGTTGCTCCCGTCGGAACCGTCTTGCTTCAGCCCTCCCAGGTTGATCTGGACGAAGTCGGTGTAGGTGCTGCTCTCCTGGGCCGTGACCCCGACCTTGGGCGGCGCCGGCTGATTGTCGAACTTGATCCACAGACACTGGAGCAGCTCCTCGGCCTGCTCGCGGGTGAGCGTGCCCTCCTCCAGGCCCCGCTTGTAGAAGGGGTAGAGGTGCTGATCCAGATGGCCGGGGCAGAAGGCGTCCCAGGGGTTGAGCTCCGTGGTCACGCCCAGGTGGACGAACCAGTAATACTGCAGCGCCTCCCAGACGTCGCGCGGTGCGTGGGCGGGGACGCGGGTGCAGATCTCGGCGATGCGCTCCAGCTCCTGCTTGCGCCCCGGGTCGCTGGTCTGCGACGCCAGTTTCCGCGCTTTCTCGGCGTGGCGCTCGGCGAAGCGGATCAGCGCGTCGGCGCAGATGCACATCGCTTTGAGCTGCTCCTGCTTGTCGTAGGCCTGGGGATCGGTGAGATAGTCCAGGCTCTGCAGGTGCTCCTCGATCTCGCGCTTGAAATCGAGTAGGCCACGGTGATAGATCTTGTCGTCGAGCACGGTGTGCCCGGGCGAGCGCTGCTCCATAAACTCGGTGTAGACGCCGGCCTCGTAGGCCGCCTGCCACCTGTCCGTCATCTCCTGGAAGATGCGGTCGCGCATCGACCGGCCCTGCCAGAAGGGGATGATCGTCTCCTCGTACGTCCGTCTGGCCTCCTCGCTGACGGCGAAGGCGGTCTTCTCTCGCGAATCGAGGATGTCCAGGTCCTCCAGGGTGTGGCAGCAGAGCTCCGGGTAGGTGGGCGCTGCCTTGGGGAGTGGGCCCTTCTCCCCAACGATCAGCTCGCCCTCGCCGATGTAGATGGTCTTATGCTCCAGCAGGTACTGGAAGGCCAGCGCACGCTCCACCGGCGCCGAGACCGCCCGTCGGCTCTGCTGATAGAACGCGGTCAGCAGCTCCGCGCGCTCGGTCGAGAGCGTCGGCTTTGCCTCGCGGCTCTGCTGTCGCAAGCGGGTGACACGTTCGGTCATCGCCATGGCAGATCCTCCTCCGATCCGTGAAATCCTAAATCGAAAAACATGGGGCTATTGAAAGAAGGTGGTTGTGGTGCGTTGCCAGTCTCTGGTCATTGTCCTCTGTCTGCGCGCCGGAGCTGCTCAATCACACTCTACCCGCAGGCCGCGCTCGCGTAGGTTCTGCGCGATTTTGCCCAGCCATGCATCCGACGGCGGATCGGTCTCCGGCATCAGGCAGGTTTTTCCCAGCCGGCGGTACTTGTCGCGGCCAATCTGGTGGTAAGGCAGCAGATCGACGCGCTCCAGGGAGGGCAGATCGGTGGCGAAGGCCCCCAGCTGTTGCAGGTTCTCCTCATCGTCGTTGATCCCGGGGATGATGGGTAAGCGTATGACAATGCGATGACCGTGCCGCGAGAGCCGCCGTAGGTTCTCCAGGATGGGCTTGTTGGATACGCCGGTGAACGCACGGTGCCGAGCGTCGTCCATCAGCTTCAGATCGTACAGAAACAGATCGACGTCTTCTCGTACGCCCCTCAGGACGTCCCAGCGTGCGAATCCACACGTGTCCAGGGCGGTATGCAGGCCTCTTTCCTTGCACGCCTGAAGAAGCTGGCAGAGAAAGGTAGGCTGAGTCAGGGGCTCGCCGCCCGAGAAGGTCACGCCGCCGCCGGACTGGTCGTAGAACGCGATGTCGCGCTCGATCTCATCCATCACCTCGGCGACGGTCACCTCGCGGCCCACGATCTCGCGCGCCCCGGCATAGCAGACCTCGACGCAGGCGCCACAGGCGGTGCAGCAAGCTCGATCGGTGACGATTTGCTCTCCATCCTGGGAGATCGCGCCGTGCTCACAGGTCTCCAGACAGGCGCCGCAGCCGATACAGCGCTCGGACCGCAGGAGCAACTCCGGCTCCATCGCCTGGCCCTCGGGGTTGTGGCACCACCAACAGCTCAGCGGGCAGCCCTTGAGGAAGATGGTGGTGCGGATGCCCGGCCCGTCGTGGATGGAGAACTTCTTGATGTCAAAGACGATGCCCGTCGTCAAGGTGGCTACCTTACTATGGAAACCTGTGCTCCTAACTGCGTAGGACAACGAAACCGCCAGATTGGTAGATCTGGCGGTGACGGGAACAATACGCTGCGTGCTCGAACGATCCACTTGCGCCGGCGGGCGCTATTGCTCACCCAGGTAAGCCTTGCGCACCCGTTCATCTCGCAGCAGCTTGTTGGCGGAGCCAGAGAGGACGATATGACCTGTCTCCAGCACATACGCGCGGTCCGCGATCTTGAGCGCCGCCCGGGCGTTCTGCTCGACCAACAAGACGGTCACGCCGCGCCCGTTGATCTCGCGAATGGTGTTGAAGATGGCTTTCACCAGCATCGGTGCCAGGCCCAATGAGGGCTCGTCAAGCATCAGGATCCGTGGACGCGCCATCAAGGCCCGCCCAATGGTCAGCATCTGCTGCTCACCACCGGAGAGCGTACCTCCCAGTTGGCTCTTTCGTTCCTCCAGCCGGGGGAACAGATCGAAGACGCGCTGGCGGTTCTTCTCGATCGTCTGTGTGTCCCCACCCAAGACGTAAGCCCCCATGTTTAAGTTTTCATTCACCGTCAGCGTGCTGAAGATCTCGCGCCCTTCGGGGGCGTGAGAGATTCCTGCCTCTACGATGCGATGCGCTGCTGTCTCTGTGATGTCCTCGCTGCCGAAGCTAATGCGGCCTTCACGGGGGTTGATGAGGCCGGATATCGTGCGCAGCGTCGTCGTCTTTCCGGCACCGTTGGCGCCGATGAGGGAGACGATCTCACCCTCCTCCACCTCCAAATCGAGCCCTTTTAGAGCGTGGACGTGGCCGTAGTAGGTATGTAAATTCTGGATCTGTAGTAAGGCCACGGCTACACCTCCTCTTCCTCTTCCTCGCCCAGGTAGGCTTTGATGACTTGAGGATTGCTCTGTATCTCTGCCGGCGTTCCTTCGGCGATCTTCTTGCCGTAGTCCAGGACGATGATACGCTCGCAGATGCCCATCACGACTTTCATGTCGTGCTCAATGAGCAAGACGGTGATACCGGAGTCACGAACCTCCTCGATTAGGGCCATGAGCTCGATCGATTCCTGTTCATTGAGGCCGGCAGCGGGCTCATCCAGAATGATGAGCGTGGGGTCGGTGGCCAGTGCACGGGCAATCTCCAGCCTTCGCTGGTGGCCATAGGGCAGGTTCTTGGCCAGTTCGTTATCGTACTCCTCTAACCCCATGAAGGTTAGGTTCTTCCTTGCTTCTTCGACGATATATCGCTCTTCTTTTAGCTGAGACGGGGGGCGGAAGATCGCCCCCGCTACGCCAGCCTTGGTCCGATGGTGAGGCCCAGACATGGCGTTCTCCAGCACGGTCAGGTTGTTGAAGAGGCGGATCGTCTGGAAGGTGCGGGCGATACCCCTTTCCGTGATCTCGTGCGGCCTGAGTTTGCGGAATCCGTTCCATCGCTCCTGAACCGCGGGGATGGGAAGCCAACTCATCCACCACGTGGAGGTCGTGAGTCGCTTACGCCAGGTCAGCGGGGGGTGGGCGATACGGCGGTCCTGGAAGAAGATCTCCCCATCGGTCGGCGCGTAGATGCCGGTGATCATGTTGAAGATCGTCGTCTTCCCGGCACCATTGGGGCCGATTAAGCCCAGGATCTCTCCTTCCTGCAAACTGAACGTAACCTGGTCCACCGCCGTCAGGCCACCGAATTGTTTCGTCAGCTTGTGGCTCTTCAAAAGGGCCATATGTATCTCCTCCTAGCCAGACCTGCCGGTTGCCGTCAGAGAGGGATCGGGAGCCTCTGTCGCTCCGCTTAGGTCGCTCCTGATCTCCCTGCGTATGTGCCGGCTAGGCCACAGCCCCTCAGGGCGTGCGATCATCATGGTGACCATAGCCAAGCCCAGCCAGCCATCTCGCCAGGCTTTCAGAGGGCGCGAGAGCTCAGGCAACGTCACCATGCCCAATGTCCCGACAAAGGCGCCGGGTATGGACCCAGTGCCGCCCAGCACGACGATGCAGAACAGAATCACCGATTCCATGAACTTAGCTTGATCGGGGGAGATCACGGTGATCTTGGCCGCGTACAACGCCCCGGCCAGGCCGGCCCATCCGGAGCCCAAGACAAAGGCTAGCAGTTTGGCGCGTGTAGTGTCGACCCCCATAGCTTCGGCTGCTACCTCATCCTCGCGCACGTATTTCCACGCCCGTCCCAGACGGGACTCCTGTAGTCGTCGGGTGGCGAAGATGGTGACGATCAAGAAGATCAAGACGATGTAATAATGGTAGATGGGCTCGCGCAGTGTCACACCAAACAACATGGGACGGTCGATGCCGCTCAGGCCGTTCGCGCCACCGGTGATGCCGAAGATGTTATTGACCAACACCAGGCGAACCACTTCGCCAAAAGCAATGGTCACGATACACAGATAGTCGCCTCGTAGGTGGAGAATCGGGCGCGTGAGTAGATAACCCAGAACGGCTGCTACGAGTACACTCAGGGGGAGCGTGAGGAGGAGCGGAATGTCAAAGTAGATATTGAGCATACCGGCGGTGTAGGCTCCTACACCATAGAAAGCAGCGTGCCCCAATTGGAACAGGCCGGCATAGCCGACGATGATGTTCAGACTGAGCCCCAGCATCACGTAGAGGCCGGTACGCCACATAACGGACCGATAGTAGTCGCCCAGCGGCAGCGGCGCCAGCGTGGCCAGGGCCAGCAGCCCTCCCTGCCAGTAGAGCGGATTCATGCCTTGAAGGCGTTTCCACAGATCTTTCATCGTGGTCTCCTTACACTTTCTCCGCTACCCGCTCGCCAAGCAAGCCCGTCGGGCGGAAGATCAGGATCAAGATCAGGATGATGTAGGCGATGACGTCCTTCCACTGGGGGGAGAGATACCCTGCCCCCAGCGTCTCAACCACGCCAAGCAGCATTCCCCCGAGCATCGCTCCCGGGATGTTGCCGATGCCTCCTAAGATGGCTGCAATAAACGCTTTAAGTCCGAAGACCCATCCTACCGTGAAGTCAAACGATCCGTAGTAGAGGGCGACGATCATCCCGGCGACGCCCCCCAATCCTGGACCAATAAGGAAGACGATGGCGATGATGCGGTCGACGTCAATGCCCATAAGCCTTGATACGTCATGATTCAAGGACACTGCGCGCATCGCTGTCCCGATGCGAGTGCGCTGGACAAACAGATACAAGACAGCCATAAGCAGGAATGAGATCAGCAAGACAATGACCTGCATCAGACTGACCCGTGCTCCCCCGAGTGAGAATCCCCCGCTGAGCACGACATCTTTTGGGTAGGTCTTGTAGCTGGCTCCGTAGATGTTGCGCGCGAGGCTCTGCAAAATGAAGGCTACGCCGAGGGCCGAGATGACGGGTGCCAATCGCCCTGCATCGCGTAGCGGGCGGTAGGCGATACGCTCCACCAGGACGCCGACGATGGCCACGGTCAGCATGACCACGATGACGGCGGGCACGGCGAACCACGCGCTGCCTTGAGCGACAAAGCTCAAGAGACCGGTCAGCGTTGTCAGTCCGACATAGGCGCCCCACATAAAGAGATCGCCGTGGGCAAAGTTGATCAGCTTGAGTACACCGTAGACCATCGTGTAGCCCAGGGCGACCAGCACGTAGAACGCGCCAATCGTGATACCGTTGATCATCTGCTGTACAAACTGCATGCTTTCAGTCTCCTGTGCCCCTTGGAGGAGCCGTTGCCGAGGTTGGGCGCGGTAGATCTCTTATCGAGATCTCGATTAGACCTTGTACGATTCTGGGATTCCCATGGAAGCACCGAATTTGTACGAACTTTAACTGGTTTCTATATTGGTATCTCCTCATCTAGGGATGGGCAACGGGGGAATTCGCCCGCGGCGAACTCCCCCATCTGCATCCTCAGCCTACTCCGGCTGCTGGTCGTGCAGGACGAACTCGCCGTTCTCGTCGATGGTGTAGGCTACGTGAATGGTGCCGAGTCGGTCGCCCTTCTCATCCCAGCCCTCAATGGGACCGGTGAGGCCGTCGATGTCCTCCGCTTCGTTGTGGAGGAAATCGGCCAGGACCTCCGAGTCGGTGGACTCGGTCTCTCGAATGGCGTATCGAACCACGTTGAACGCCTCGGCTGCCATTTGCCACCAGACGCTGGCCGGAGGCTCCCCGTATGCCTCTTCGAAGTCGGAGACGAACTCCTGAGCTTCGGGGTACTCCAGATCCTTGGGCAGCGGCTCTGTGGTGACGTACGTGCCGACCGCGTTCTCCAGGCCGGCGATCTGGATCAACTCGGGGTTGTTGGACGCGTTGCCCATCATCCACGTGATGTCCAATCCCAGCTCACCGGTCTGCTTAAGCAGCAGTCCTCCCTGGGCGTGGTAGCCGGTGAAGTAGACAGCATCCAGGTCGGCGTTGCCGATGTTGGTGAGGATGGGGGTGAAGTCCTGATCCTCGGGGTTGATGGCATCATAGAAGGCCACGTTGAGGCCCATCTCCTCGGCGTAGCGCTTGGTGTGCTCCGCCAAGCCCTGAGCGTAGGTGGAGTTGTCGTGGAGGATGCCGAAGTTCTCTACGCCCAACACCTGGTTGGCGAACTTGGCCGCGAACAGCCCCTGGCGATCGTCCAGGAAGCAGACGCGGAAGAAGCGCTTGAAGCCCTTCTGGCTGATCCGCGTGGCTGTGGAAGATGGGGTGATGTGCAGCAAACCAGCTTCGTTGTAGATCTCCGAGGCTGGCTCAGTGGCGGTGGAGTTGTAAGCACCGATGACGGCTACGACGTCTGCATCGACCAGACGCTGCGCGACGAGCGCGGCCTGGGTCGGGTCGCCGGCGTCATCCTCTACGATCAATTCGACTTCACGGCCCAAAAGCCCGCCGGACTCGTTCGTCTGCTCGACGAGCAAGCTAACAGCTTTCTCGAAGCCCTGACCCTCGTAGGCATAGTCACCCGTCATGGGGGCTTCAAGCCCAATCTTGATCGCACCTCTCTGCTGCCCACAACCCGCAAGCGTCGGCGCGACTAGCACAGCTGCCAGAAGTAGTAGAGCGATCCTCTTGAACATTTTCTCTCCTCCATATGGGATTAAGCGTCATTCCGTACCCTGTTCGATTCAGGGAGCTGGGCATCATACCATGCTGATCAAGTCTTATTCTATAGAACCTCCTTAATCTAACCTTGCATCACTGAATTAGGCTAGCGCTGGCCTCGTGCCGGTGTCCGTCGTGTTCGGCTCTAAGGGGTCATTTGCCCTGCGCCTGCCTGAGGCCTCATTGGGGCTGTCAACTCTGCTGCTATCAGACACCTCCCACGCCTTCGGAAGCCAGCTGCCCGGCTGGTACGGTACATCAGTGGCTTCAGTGGAAGATGAAGTCTGCGCTAGTCCGGCCTTGTGCGCCGGGAGCAGACCAGCTTCTCGCAGGTGGATTTGTGATCATCGGAGTGATTCTTATCTGCTTGCTTGGATCATCCTGCTGTCTCTTGTCGATCGGCACAGGAGATCTAGGCGCTCGACACCCCAGAGCCTAGCCGCTGCGCTTCCTTCGGTCCTGTCGACGCAGGTGGACTAGCGAAACCCTGTACCATGTTATTGTCTAATCGTTGAGATGTCAAGATGACAACCAGTTGGTAGCCGGGCGGCGACTGTCACTACTTCAGTCTCTCCTCACCGCCAAAATCTCTGTAGGGACTCAGTTCCTCCAGCGTCTGCTCGTCCTCGGACGTCAGCTCATCGGTAATCATCCGGGTCAGCAGCGAGCCCATGCCTGGCCCCAGCATATAGCCCTGTCCGCACATCCCAACGGCGAAGATGTAGCCCTCGAGATCCTCCGAGTATCCCACAATGGGGAAGCCATCGGGCGTCATCGGGTAGAGTCCACGCCACGTGCGGCGGATCCGGATGTTCGATAGCTTGGGCATCAGGCCCACCATCCGTGGAGCGATCATGGGCAGGAACTCCGACGTCTCACGGCGGTCGGTGCCCACGATGGGCGGTTCGGGTGTGATGCAGAAGACCAGGGCTCCGGTTCCGTGCTGGTAGAAGTAGTAATTCTTTGATCCCCCAGCCGGGCGGAGATCCACCACTAGCGGTTCCAGGAAACGCTCAACCGGCTCGGTGATGCCTGCCTCGTGGCTATCGGGTGTCACGCGGACGTCCAGCCCGCCCATCTGAGCCACTTTCCGTGCCCATGGACCTGCAGCGTTGATCACCGTCTCTGTAGCGTAACCGCCCTTGTCGGTCCGGACGCCAACGACTTTGCCCCGACGGGAGATGATCCCGGTGACTCGCTCGCCAAAGTGAAAGCGCGCTCCGAGCGCTTCCGCCTGGGTGTAGAAGGCATGGGCACTTAAGAGGGGTGACGCGGATCCGTCGTCGGGCGAGTAGGTCCCCCCGATCAGGTTCCTCGGGTTCAAGTCAGGGATCACCTCCAGCAAGTCGTCCCGATCCAGCCAGCGAATGTCGAGCCCGAAGTCATGCTGTATGTCCAGTAGGTCTTTGAGCGCTTGCTCTTCACGTTGGCGATAGGCCACGAACGAGTAGCCGCCCCGGTGCCATTCGATGTCGTCCCCATAGCGCTGCTCCCAAGTGGAGAAGACCTCCAGGGACTTGAGGCACAGTCGGATCTTCGAGGGGGCCGAGTGGGTGGCTCGAATGCCGCCAATGGCGGCTTTGTTCGAACCCTGGCCGGGGCTGGCGAACTGGTCGATCACCAGGGGCTGGAGCCCCGCGTCTGCCAGGAAGAAGGCTGTGGGCAGCCCCACGCTTCCCGCGCCGATGACAACGGCGTCATACACTTTGGTGGTCATAGAAGTCTCCTTAGAAACCAGGTTTCGTTGATGGTCCTACATCCCGCCTTCGTGCGCGTCGGTGGCGTGGGTGGCCGGTGCCTGCTCGGCCGGCTTCTCCCCAACGCCGATCCCGGCGAACGCCCCCAGAGGCACTTCTATGAAGAGGGGGCGCTGGGTGTTCTCTTTCACGTCGCTGAGGCGGATGCCCTCCTCGCGGAAGATACGCTTGATCAGAGCGGTGCACGTCTTGCCTCCGCAGGCGCCCATGCCAGCCCGTGTGACGGCCTTGATGTGATTCATGTCACGCACGCCGGAGCGAATGAGTTCTCGGATCTCGCCAGCGGTCACCCGTTCGCAGCGGCAGATGATCTCGTCGTCCTTGATGCGCTCGATGGTCTCGTCCAGGGATTCGGTCACCCAGGGGTCTTGTACGCGGATACCGGCGATCCGTTTGGCGATCTCTTGTGGCGCCTTCACCCGCACCAGAAGCGCTCGATCAGCGAATCTGGGCGTGCGCACCTTCACCACCTCCACGTTACCCAGGACCTTTCCCTCCGTGTCTAGCACGGTCACGGTATCCCCAGCGTCGATGGTCTCCGGTGGGAACTCGTAGGGAATGGTCACCGTGGGGTGCTCCGCATCGTCGCGGTGGTCGACCAGTGTGATGGCCAGTCCGGGACAGACGGCGACGCATTGCTCGCAGCCGATACATCCTTCCCCGATGTATTCCGGCAGGCCGCGGATGTCGTTTTCCTCTATGACGATGCAACCTTGGGGGCAGACGGAGGTGCAGGGGTTGCAGGGTATCTCCTGGGCGCAGTGGAGAACGGGAAAGACGCTCTCATGCTTCTCTGGGATGTCCTCGGTGACCACCGCGCCGGGCCTGGACTTGAGGATCTCGGCGGTGCGGTGCCATTCCTGTGGGATCTCCCCCACGTCTCGGCCCAGGGCCTTGGCGACCTCCAGGCCGCGGATGCGCCCGGTGAACATCGCCGCCGATGCCTCGGCGATCTCCTCAGCGTCTCCAGCCGCGTAGACTGGGAGGCCGAAAGCATTCGACTTATCGACGAACTCGTCGACCGGCTCTAATCCCACGGCGATCAGCACCGTGTCGCAGGCGAAGGTCTTCTCTGTGTCCGGGATGGGTTGCCAGTTGTTGTCGATCTCGGCGATAGTGACCGACTCAACCTGATCCTCGCCATTGGCGCTGATGATGGTGTGAGAGGTGTAAATGGGGACTCCCAGGCGGCTGAGCTTATCCTTGTGCACCTTGTAGCCACCACATTCGGGCAGCGCTTCGCACAATCCGACCACTTGGATCCTCGCCTGCAGCGCGTGATAGCCGGCGATCAACCCGACATTGCCGCCGCCGACGATGAACAGGCGGTCGGCCGATTTAACCATGTCGCGGTTGACCAAGGTCTGGAAGGCGCCAGCTCCGTAGACGCCCGGCAGTGTGGTACGGGTGAAGGCCAACGACTTCTCCCGAGCGCCGGTTGCCACCAGAAGAGTCTGAGGTCGGACGAGAGCATAGTGCCCCTCGCGCAGCAGCCCTACCTTTCGATCGGAGAAGACGGCCAGAGCCGTGGTGTCCAACCAGACCTGAACGTTCTCGTAGCTATGCACCTCCCCCTCCAACTTTCTGGCTATGTCGATGCCGCGCGTGCCGGCGTAGCAAGCTTCAATAGAACCGAAGAACTTGTGCGTCTGCAGCACCAATTTGCCCCCCATACGGTGCTTGTCATCGACGATCAGCGTTCGTACGCCGGCCCTGCCTAGCTCAATGGCTGCTGAGAGCCCCGCTGGACCGCCGCCGATGATCAGGCACTCCACATCGATCGTTTTGATCTCGTGAGTGTCGGGGGCCGCATCGACATCAGGAAGCGCTGGCTTTCCCTCCATCGACTCGACGTGCATACCTGGCACCACGGGTGTCATGCAGGATTTGACGGGCAGGCCGTCGGCCATCACCAGGCATTGGGCACACTGACCGTTGGCGCAGAAGATGCCCTGGGGCGCGCCGTCTTTGTGATGGTGTCCGAAGATGCGCACGCCGTTGGCAAATAAAGCGGAGGCGATTGTCTCACCACGGTGCCCCACCATTTTTCGCCCGTTCCAGGTGAACTGGATGGTCTCCGAGTCCTCGACAGCGAGGATGGGGTGTTCACGGATACGATAATCCTTCATTCGTGTTTCTCCTTAAGTTAGTCTGTCTTCCATCCTTCATGGAGCGAAGCAATGCTCCGGTGACACCGCCGTGTCCCAATCGTTGTGGGATTGGAGGCCGCTGCGCTTTCAAGCACGGGGGTAGATCGTTCAAGAGGCGACCTACTACGGGATGTCGGTCCCGGGCCGCTTCCCTGCCGTCGGGACGACGGCGCTCCAGCCGCTGGCCGACAAGGTGCCTCGCACGCACGGAACGTGCAAGGCACCGGGGTTCCCTGCCGTCGCGACGACGGCGCTCC
>CAYQZG010000043.1:0-28270 GCA_964421785.1 uncultured Anaerolineales bacterium | reverse complement strand
ACATCGACGTCGATGGCTGCCCCGCACGTGCTGCACGTGGTCGGCACGTCGCGGGTTTCCTCCAAGACGGTCACCTCCTTGGGACGCGAGCGTTCCTTGGCAATCTCTCCCGACCTTACCCGACCGATGAGGCCGCTCCATGCCTCGTTATCTGCATTGCGCAGACGCAAAAGCGCACCACTCCAGTCCGCCTCCGGGGTAAACCGAAGCTTCACGATCTCCTTCCGCCCCAAGAAGCCCTTCTGGCTGGTCTCGATCCTCTCGATCTGACCAACGGGAACCGCGAAGACCAGCTCTTGTATCGTCTCCTTTTCGGTGGCGATGAAGAGCACCTTTTTGGTGGCCTTCTTCTCCTTCTGCTCGAAGATGAGACGTTCATCGGTGAGGTAGAGCACGCCTTTGGGCCCGTCCTTCTTGCTCTCCATAAACTGGGCCTTGCAGGCAGCGACCGGATCCTCGGCCGGACGGAGCTTGAAGCTGGCTTGATCCAACTGATCCAGCAACCACGTAATCTGCTCGACCTGCGACTTGGTCTGATTCACGTTTTGCTGGAGCGTATCATACATGGCACTGACGGTCGAATGTGCTCCGTCAACCCTGTGCTCCAGTGCTTCGACGGCAGACTCGGCGCGAGCGATCTGGACCGTACCTCCCCCCATCGCCTGGTGAAGGGCCCTCTCCGCCTCATCGGCCTCCCGTTGCAGCTCTCGGGTCAGGCGGGGCGCTTCACGGGAAACCTGATGGGAAGCCTCTTCCCACTGACCGGACAGTACCTCCACCTTCCGTTCGAGGAAGCTGCGGAAGGCATAACCGCGGGCCCGCACGGTCTCGATGTCGTTCGGGAGCAGGGTCAGAGTTGTCCGAATCTCATCCATATCGTCCTGCACGGCCGCCAGCGACAACGATTCCTGAAGCTCCCCCAGTTGATCCTGGAGCTCCTGTAGCTTGGCCCGGCTCTCCTCGCTCACCGAGCCACTCGGCACGTCCGCTCTTGCACGATGTGCTTCGTGCCTTTCCACGGGGCTGGATAGTCCCCTCTCCCGTCTCTTGGCGCTCATTGCTGTCTCCTGTTTATCTCCAATTGAGTTGATCCCCGGCAGCCGAGCTCAAAGTGGGCTTTGCACCGTGTTCCTCTGACAACCGCGATTGGTAACAGAGCGCAACCGTTGAGAAGCTGACTTAAGTGGAGCTCATCTGGAAGCGGAGATAGGCCTCCATGAATTCGTTCAATTGTCCGTCGAGCACCGCCTCCGTGTTGCCGGACTCGTGGTTGGTGCGGTGGTCCTTGACCATATGGTAGGGGTGCAGCACGTAGGAACGGATCTGGTTACCCCAACGCGCCTCAATGTGCTCTCCCTTAAGTTCGTCGATCTCCTCCTGCTGCTTGTCCTCCTCAAGCTGAATCAGGCGGGCGCGGAGGACGCGCATGGCCGTCTCCTTGTTCTGTGCCTGGGAGCGCTCGTTCTGACAAGATACGGTGATACCCGTGGGGGTGTGTGTCAGGCGTACGGCCGTCTCGTTCTTCTGCATATGCTGACCGCCGGCCGAGGAAGCCCGGAAGGTCTCGACCTCTAGATCGCTGGCGTCGATGGTCACGGAGATATCCTCTGCGATATCGGGCCAGACCTCCACCAACGTGAAGGACGTGTGGCGTCGATGAGCCGCGTCGAAGGGTGAGAGGCGCACGAGGCGGTGGACGCCGCGCTCGGAGCGCAGATTGCCGTACGCGTAGGGGCCAGAGACGGTCAGCGTCACGCGCTTGATGCCGGCTTCGTCACCGTGCAGTCGGTCGATGATCTCGGTCCTGTATCCGTTGCTCTCGGCCCACCGAAGATACATGCGCAGCATCATCTCGGTCCAATCCTGCGCGTCGGTCCCCCCGGCACCGGCGTGGAGCGAGAGAATCGCGTCCTCTCGATCGCGAGGGCCAGAGAACAGCAGCAGGAACTCGAGTCGGTCTATTTTTTGCTCCAGGGCCTCTGTTTCAGCCTCTAGTTCAGTGCCGAGGCTGTCATCGCCCAGCGAGGCAAGCTCCAACGCATCCTCCACCCGCCGTGAAAGGCTGTTCCAGCGCTCTACTTCATCTCTAAGATCCGAAAGACGCTGCATCACCTTCTGTGCCTGCTCAGGGATATCCCAGAAATCCGGGGCGCTGGCGCGTTTCTCCAGCCTTGCTATCTCTCGCTCTTTCTCATCCAGGTCAAAGATGCCCCCGAATGGTCTCAAGTGTCGCTCTTAAGGTTGTCAGTCGCTCTTGTAGGTCTTCCATCTATGATCCTTCCTGTAGCCGTGGTGAGGACCTCAGCCCTTTGAACGACGTCGATGATGGGTCGTCATCGTTACGCCGCGTCGTGAGAGCTTCGGTCTTCAGTCAAATAGACCCTCTATGAATGCGTCTGGATCGAAGGGGGCCAGGTCGTCCAGCGTCTCTCCAGTGCCTACAAAGCGTATGGGGAGGTCTAGCTCCCGGGCGATGGCAAAGATCATCCCCCCTTTGGCTGTGCTATCGAGTTTGGCGAGCACCACGCCCGTCACGTCCACCGCTTCTTGAAAGTGGCGGGCTTGCGACAGGGCGTTCTGGCCGGTCGTGGCATCAATCACCAGCAGGGTTTCGTGGGGCGCCCCCTCCACGTTCTTCTCCGCTACCCTGTGTACCTTCTGGAGCTCGGACATCAAGTTATACTGGGTGTGCAGGCGGCCGGCCGTATCGATGATCACCCGATCCCTATCTCGGGAGCGAGCGGCCTGCAAGGCGTCGAAGACGACAGCCCCTGGATCGCCGCCCTGCGGCCCCTTGACGATGTCAACGCCGATCCGCTTTGCCCAGATGTCTAGCTGCTCCACCGCTGCAGCTCGGTAGGTATCGGCCGCTGCCAGCAGCAGATCGTGGTTCTGGCGCTGCCAGCGATGGGCCAGCTTGGCGATACTCGTCGTCTTGCCTGACCCGTTTACGCCGACGACGAGCACCACATCTTGCTCCCGTCCCCCCAGGTTAAGGGGTGATCGGTCGGGGAGCAGGGCGCGAAGCTCTTCCCGGAGCGCACTTTGCAGGCCCTCGGCCTGCAAGATTGCCTCGTCACGAGCCCGTTGGCGTAGTCGGTCAACGAGGTACATCGTCGTGCTGACCCCAACGTCTGCCCGGACGAGTAACTCCTCCAGCTTGTCCCAGGTTTCATCGGTGACTTCGCTGGTGCCGAGCAGCCCCGCAACACGGCTGAAAACCACGTTGCGCGTCCGTGTTAAGCTGTCCCTGATTGATTTGGCAAGCCCTATAGCCATAGTCCTCTTTGAAAGCCTCCATTCGTTGATGCTATTAGCACACCGACTGAGCTCCACGCTTACAACGGATCCGCGCTCTATCCTAAGTACGCGCGATAGCCGGGTCCGGTCGGGGCGGAAAAGGCTCGGTGTTTGACCTGGTTGGTAACCACTAATTTCGATTATACCGCAAAGACATGACTTGAGCAACGCGAAGGGTGTCCAGCATGGTGGGCTAAGGAGGCGTTAGTGCCTTGTTGTATGCTACCTGCTATCGCTTCATGGGGCTTCATACGGTTCGACAGAACCTCCGGGGTCTAAACCACGTGCTCCTGCCGCCGGGAATTGACCCGTTGACGAATGTGGGCGTTTGTTATATAATTCGTCAGCCCTAACAATAGTGCTGACAGGGCGAGAAAGTATGACTAACCGCGTTACAGGGACGTCGCGTGCCCGAGGATATCGCTCTCGTCGGCTGTGATGGCATCCCCTTGGTGGCACTGATTACCCCCCCTTGACGACCGTCCGTGGGCCACGGTATGAGCTGCGCAAGCAGGCGATGGAATTGCTGCTAAGAAGAATCAACGGTTGCCCTGAGAAGCTGGACCAGGACTCTTGCGCAGAGGTTGTGCTGCAGACCGGGTTGGTCGTGCGCGAATCATCGAGGGCGTGATACGGTATACCTATGGAGACCGGCTGCGGTCGCCTCAAAACTTGCGAGCCCCTCGCTAGCATACCGTTGTCCCGCGACACCGCTCGCAAAGAGCATGGGACGGTGTAACACCCCGCACGAGGGTAGTTGCCCTCGAAGTACTGAGAAACCACAGCAGGAGGTTCTGGCATGAGAGGTCTGGTACTCGATGCTGAGTGGGATCCTAGGCCAACCTGCACCATATCCGAGTGGGAGCAGCGAACTGGCAAAGCGATCTGCGGCAATAACGTATGGCGAAACCCCAGCTTGGAGGTGCGATCCTGGCCCGATCCCGAACCAGGGTCACGCGAGGTTGTGATTGAGGTGCAGGCCTGTGGAGTCTGTGGCTCCGATATGCACTTCTATGAGACCGATGAGGACGGCTACATCCTCTATCCGGGTCTGACCAAGTTCCCCACGATTCTCGGCCACGAGTTCTCCGGCAAGGTGGTGGAGACCGGCCAGGACACTGAGTTGCTCGAGGTGGGCGACATGGTGACGGTGGAGGAGATGATCTGGTGCGGGCGCTGCATCCCATGTCGCAACGGCTATCCCAATCACTGCACCAATCTGGAGGAGATAGGCTTCACCATCCCTGGCGCCTTTGCCAACTACATCGCTGTGGACGAGAAATTCTGCTGGCCCATTGATGCCATCGCTGAGCGCTTTGGTGACGAGGAGAAGGCTTATGAGGTAGGCGCCCTCACTGAGCCGACTTGCGTTGCCTACAACGGTATGTTCGAACGGGCCGGCGGCTTCCGGCCGGGCCACTACATCAGTGTCTTCGGCGCCGGGCCGATTGGCTTGGCGGCCGTCGGGCTGGCCAGGGCTGCGGGCGCCGGCACGATCGTGGCTTTCGAGCTTTCCCCGGAGCGCCGTGAGCTGGCCAAGACGGTTGGCGCCGACCGCGTGTACGACCCGCGCGAGGTCGAGGCCGGAGAGCTTCTGGTGGAACTGAGTGACGGCCAGGGCTTCGACTTCCACGTCGAGGCCGCTGGTGCCCCTGATAAGACGTTGCCGGAGATGGAGCAGGCACTGGCCATCAACGGCAAGATCGTCCAGATCGGGCGGGCCGCTCAGCGGGTACCGATGTACCTGGAGGCCTTCCAGGTGCGTCGCTCGCAGGTCTTCGGCGCGCAGGGTCATTCCGGTCACGAGACCTTTCCCAACGTGATTCGCATGATCGCTGCCGGCCGCATCGACCTGAGCCCCATCATCACCGCACGCTACGGATTGGAGGAGACGGTGGGTGCGATTGCCAAGTCCACCGAGCGAGCCGACGGCAAGGTCGTAGTCAAGCCAAATTAGAGGATGACGCGTCGTCAGTGGGGAGCTGGCAGACTGAGAAGCGAGACCTCCGGTCTGCCAGCAACCTATGGAAGGAGGTGATGAAAGAGAAATCGGAGCCTTGGAGTTTGTGTTCCCTTGAATGGCACAGAAGTGAGTGGCCAAGCTAAGAGTAGGAAGATCAAGGAGGAGTTCTGATGTTGCGCGTAAAGGCGATTTCACTGTTGGTGGTAACCATCGTGTTGCTCTCGCTCGTCGGCTGTGGCGGTGCGTCAGAGGCGACGGAGGCTCCCACCGAGGTCGAGCTCACTGAACCACAAGTCACTCAAACAGATCTGGTGCTCGGTATGTCTGTCCACGCCAACCCCGCCGAGGACAGTTTCTGGGGTGTGGTAGAGCGTGGCGCCCGGGACGCGGCCGAAACCTATGGTATTGAGCTCAAATCGGGCGGCAGCTCCGATCCCAGCGAGCAGGCTCAACTCGTGGAAACCTTTGTCAGCGAGGATGTAGACGGAATCTTTGTCTCTCTCGCGAACCCCGACGCACTCGAGGATGCCATCAAGAAAGCCACATCGGCTGGCATTCCGGTGATCACCGTCAACTCCGGCGTTGACGTGTACAAGGAGTTTGGGGCATTGACTCACGTCGGCCAGACGGAGGTGGTGGCCGGCGAGGGGGCCGGGGAGAGACTCAACGAGATGGGCCCCACCAAGGCGCTCTGCGTGATCCACGAGGAGGCCAATATCGGCCTTGAGCAGCGCTGTGACGGTCTGGAAAACACCTTCGGAGGTGAGGTTGAACGCTTCAACGTCGCAACGACCGGCACCCGGGATGTCGCGGGCACACTTGCCAGTATCCAGGATAAGCTGACGGCCGACGACACCATCGACGCCGTCCTGACCCTCAATCCTGATATCGCCCTGGCAGCGCTCGATGCCATTCAAGCTGTGGAGCGTGACGTCGAGCTAGCAACCTTCGATCTCAGCCCAGATGTCCTTGAGGCCATCAACGCGGGCAATATGGCATTCGCCATTGACCAGCAGCAATACCTGCAGGGGTATCTACCCGTTGTCATGCTCTATCTCTACAACGTCAACTTGAACACCGTCGGCGGCGGCCAGCCGGTGCTAACCGGCCCCGGTTTCGTTACACAAGAGAACGCCGCGGATGTCATGGATCTCGCTGAGCAAGGCACGCGCTAGGCCAAAGCTGTGACCGTGATGCGGGATCGAGGATCTCCATCCCGCATCACATATCTCGTCTAGCTGAAGTCAAGGAGGAGCTGATTGTGGTTTCTCAGACGGCAAGGACGGCTAAGACCGACGAGCGGGTTGCCCAAGTAGGGATGGTGCGAGGTATTTTCCGACGCCCAGAGGTTGGAGCCTTCCTCGGGGCGGCGGTCATTTTCCTTTTCTTCGCCGCGATACGCCCGGATGAGTTCCCCACCATCCACGGGATAGCCCGATTTCTGGATCCGGCCTCTACGCTGGGGATTATGGCGGTCGCGGTGGCCATGCTCATGATCGGGGGGGAGTTTGATCTCTCGACTGGTGTGATGACCGGCACGACTGGACTGATCGCCGGTCTGCTTTCTACCCAGGCTGGTTGGAGCCTCTGGTCGGCGATGCTGGCGGCGCTTATCTTCGCTCTCATTATCGGTTATATCAACGGTTGGCTGGTGGTGACGACGGGGCTTCCTAGCTTCATCGTCACACTGGCCACGTTCTTCATTCTGCGCGGCGCCAACGTGGGCGTCACACGCCTGCTGACGAATCAGGTACGCGTCTCTGGCATCGACGACACGGTGGGCTTTCAGTTTGCCCGCACGATCTTCAGCACGGAGTTCATGCTGCTGGGTGTCGATTTCAGGACATCCATTATCTGGTGGATCGCGATCACGGCGCTGGCGAGCTGGGTCTTGCTTCGCACCAAATACGGTAGCTGGATCTTCGCCGTCGGTGGGGAGCAGGAGGCCGCCCGCAAGGTAGGCGTTCCAGTCAAGCGCGTCAAGATCGCGCTCTTTATGACCACCGCCGTGGCAGCTTGGCTGGTCGGCATTATGAACGACGTGCGGCTTCGCTCCGCCGTCGCTAGTCAGGGTATCGGGCAGGAGTTCGTCTATATTATCTCGGCCGTCATCGGCGGCTGTCTGCTGACCGGTGGGTATGGGTCGGCCATTGGCGCGTCGATTGGGGCTCTCATCTTTGGGATGGCGCGGGTTGGCATCGTCTACGCCGGGTGGGATACGGATTGGTTCTACTCGTTCTTGGGCGTCATGTTGCTCGTCGCCGTCGTGGTCAACGACTACACGCGCCGGAAGGCCAAGGAGGTCAGTGTCGCCGCCGCCAAGACCCGGACGGAGGGGGAGTAGACCGATGAAGGAACCGATATTGGAAGTTCGGAATATGACGAAGATGTTCGGCAGCGTCATCGCGCTGAGTGAGGTGTCGGCCAAGTTCTATCCTGGCGAGGTCACCTGCCTGCTGGGCGACAACGGCGCCGGCAAATCAACCCTGATCAAGATCCTGTGTGGCGTTCATCAACCAACCGAGGGAGACTACTACTTCGACGGCCAGGAGGTTTGCTTCACCTGCCCTCGTGAGGCCCTTGATCAGGGGATTGCTACGGTCCATCAGGATCTCTCCTTGATCCCCTTGATGCCCATCTGGCGCAACTTCTTCTTGGGCTCTGAGCCCCAGAAGGGGTGGGGACCTTTCCAGCGATATGACGTTCAGTTTGCCAAGCGTGCCGTGCGCGAGCACCTGGCCAAGATGGGCATCGACATCCGCGACCCCGATCAGCCGGTGGGCACGATGTCCGGCGGTGAGCGCCAGTCCATCGCCATCAGTCGGGCTGTCTACTTTGGCGCCAAGGTCTTAATCCTGGACGAGCCAACGGCGGCCCTTGGCGTCAAACAGGCCAGCATTGTGCTCCATTACGTCGTGCGCGCCAAGCAGCAGGGACTCGGCGTCATCTTCATCAGCCACAATCCCAACCACGCCTATCTGGTAGGCGATTACTTCATCATCCTGAGGCGAGGTCAGATCCTTGGAGACTACAAGAAAGACGAGCTGGGGAAGGATCAACTGATGAGCTTGATGGCCGGTGGAGAGGACCTCCAGAAGCTTCAGCGGGATCTAGAATCGTTCGAGGAGCAGCTCGAAGTTGCCTGATGGATAGTTTCCTAGGCAGCAGGGCCCGGAAGCTGCTAAACATCAGCCTAGTGTCCTACATGGTCATCCGGTCGAGGCCCACCGTTGAGGCCGTGGACGGTGATTGAAAGGAGTCATTGGGAGAGGGAGCAATGGACCACAAAGTCAATGTGGGGCTCATTGGCGCCGGGCGCATCGGACGCCTGCACGCTGAACACCTGACCTATCGGATCCCGGAAGCGGAGCTGCTCGTCGTTTCGGATATCTTCCTGGAGGGAGCCGAGAGCCTGGCGGGCGAGTTGGGCATTCCAGCCGCTTATCAGGATCACCGGCGCATCCTGGACGACGAGCGGATTGAGGCGGTGTTGATATGTTCCAGCACCGACACCCACGCTCAGTTCATCGAGGAGGTAGCCGAGGTCGGGAAGCAGATCTTCTGCGAGAAGCCCATCGCCCTTGACCTGGATGAGATCGATCAGGCGTTGGCAGCGGTGGATCAGGCGGGGGTCAAGTTGCAGATCGGCTTTAACCGCCGCTTCGACCACAACTTCCGACGTGTGCGGGAGGCTGTGGCTTCCGGCGAGATCGGCGAGGCCCATATTCTGCGCATCACCAGCCGCGATCCAGCGCCACCGCCCATTGAGTACATCAAGGTCTCCGGCGGCATCTTCCTGGACATGACCATCCACGACTTCGACATGGCCCGCTATCTTATCGACAGTGAGATCGAGGAGCTTTACGCCGCGGGCGGTGTGATGGTCGATCCGGTCATTGGCGAGGCAGGCGATATCGACACGGCAGTCATCACGCTTCACTTCGAGAACGGCGTCATCGGCACCATTGATAACAGCCGCCAGGCGGTCTACGGCTACGATCAGCGCGTGGAGGTGTTTGGGAGCGCAGGATGTATCAAAGTGCGAAACGATTATCCTAACACAGCCGTGGTCAGTGGGGCTGGCAACGTTCATCGAGACCTCCCGCTCAATTTCTTTGTCGATCGCTACGTAGAATCTTACGTCGACGAACTGAAGGCCTTCATCGAATGCGTGGTGGAGGACAAGACCCCGCCGGTCACCGGGATGGACGGGCGATTGCCGGTGGTGATGGGATACACCGCGAGGAAATCGTATGCGGAGAATCGCCCGGTCAAGTTGAGCGAGATTGAGGCGTGAAACGTAAAACGTGGTTTGCGATAATGCAACAAACAGATTAGGGAGAAATGCACATGACGGCAGAGAATTTACCCGAGGGATTGCTGACCACCGAGCAACCGGATCTCTTTTTCGAGGATAACCCTGTCGGGCGGATGAAGAAAGAGATATGGGACGCCAGCGACGAGGAAATCGACGCCCTCTTGGACGAGTATGGCATGCCCTCGCCGGTCGAGTGGGGCAAGCCCGGTTCCTACATCCAGACCACGGTGCGCTGGCAGGTGGAGGAGAACCGGAGGAAGAACGACATCATCTTGATTCCGGTGGGTAGCACGGAGTTGCACGGTAGGCATATGGTCAGCGCGTCGGACACGCTCTACGTCAGCCAGATCTGCGAGGGCGTTCGGCGCTACACGGTCAGACGTGGCGCTCCGGTTAATCTGGCCCTGCCACCCCTGATGTATGGTGGGCACCCCTACCACCACGTGGGTATGCCCGGCACAGTCATCATCCGCGAGAATGTGATGCGTGAGTTCATGATCGATACGATGCTCGGTCTGTGGAACGATGGCTTCCGCAAACAGATCATTATCAACAACCATGGACATCTGTGGGTCCTTGAATCGGCCATTCAACAGTTCCAGAAGCGCTATCAGCTACCCGGCATCTTTCGCGTCATCGACTGGCATCGCGCCGTGCGCGAGTTCTTCCGCACGAAGGAGAAGGGCGGCAAGTGGGACACGAACTTCGTCCACGCCGACGAGTCAGAGACCTCATTGGGTCTATATCTTCACCCGGACATGGTGGATATGGACTACGCGGTGGACACCGAGGGAAAGAGCTACTTGCCCGAGGGCCACTTCGACAAGTCGGTCGATCCTTTTAGCCGGCCCAGCCGTTGGTCCGAGGGCGAGGGACACTTCGCCATTGAACTCGCCGCGACCCCCGAGGGCGTCGTGGGCAAGTCTACGCATGGCGATGCCGAGAAGGCTAAGCGCCCCTTGGCTGCCATCCTACGCTATCTGACCTTGCTCAACGACCAGATCCTGGAGGTCTTCCCGCCCGGTGAAGTGCCGCCCGTGGAGGAGGTGACGCTGCGCGACGCCGAGGAGATGGAACCGTATCTCCGAGAGCCGCTCAGCGAGGGTTGGAAGCCAGTATACGGCTTGCCGCGCATCGGACAGGACACAGATTGGTAGTCTCAATCGAGAACCGGTAGCGTGATCGTTGAGCTCCTTACCACTCTGCCACAACTTCAAAGGATGCTTATGAAACTGAGTATCGTACTATCCACGCACGCCGCCCAGTTTGAGGCCGTTGCCTTCAAAGGGGACTTGGAGGAGAACGTCGCCAAGATGGCCGGTTGGGGCTACAACGGCGTCGAGCTTGCCGTCCGCGATCCCACCCTGGTGGAGGTTGATGAACTGGGGCAGGTCTTGTCGTCGTACGGCCTGGAGGTGCCGGCCATCGGCACCGGTCAGGCCTGGGGTGAGGAGGGGCTCTCCTTCACCAGCGAAGATCCTGAGGTGCGCGCCGCTGCTATCAAGCGTATCAAGAGCCACATCCCGCTGGCCGCACGCCTCGATGCGATCATCATCTTGGGTCTGATTAGAGGGATCACGCCGGAGGGCCAGACCCACGATCAGTCGATGGCCTATCTTGTTGAGGCCTTGCAGGAGTGCTCGGATGCAGCGCTCGCGGAGGGGGTGCGCTACGCTCTTGAGCCGCTGAACCGCTACGAGACCGACCTCATTCATACCGTTGAGGAAGGGCTGGCGCTGATCGAGAGCGTTGGCTTCCCGAACTTCGGACTGTTGCTAGACACCTTCCACATGAACATCGAGGAGCCGAGCATTGAGGAGAGCATTCGAGCCTGTGGCGATCGTGTCTTCCACTTCCACGTGGCGGATTCCAACCGCTGGTATCCCGGCGCGGGACACCTGGACTTCCCGTCGATCATTGAGACGCTCTTCGCCACCGGCTACGACGGCTACGTCTCCGGCGAATTTATGCCCGTGCCGGATGCGGACACGTCCGCCCAGCGAAGCATCCGTCACCTGCGTCAAATTGCGCCTCATTAGGGCGGTTAAGATATTTCCCTTGCGTCACCCAATGACGGAGAGATGGTTATGACCTCTTCCTGGCGTTTACCTCCAGATCGATACGTCGACCCCAACCCGGCGCAGCGTCGAGTCGCGATGGGGCTGTACGAGACCGTGGCCGACATGCCTATCATCAGTCCGCACGGTCACGTAGATCCACGACTCTTTGTCAGTGAGGATGTCTCCTTCGGCACGCCTGCCGAGTTGCTCATCATCCCCGATCACTATGTCTTTCGTATGCTCTACTCGCAGGGCATCCCGCTGGAGTCGCTTGGCATCGCTCCGCCGCCCGGCAGAGAGGCAGGAGATGTGGAGGTCGAGACGGATCATCGCGAGATCTGGCAGGTCTTCGTCGAGAGCTTTCATCTCTTCCGGGGCACACCGACCGGCATCTGGCTGACCCAGGTGCTGATCGAGGTGCTGGGCGTCCAGGAGAGGCTGACCGGCGAGGCGGCTCAGACGATCTACGACCAGATCGCCGAGAGATTGGCCTCGCCCGAGTTCCGCCCCCGTGCGCTGTTTGAGCGGTTCAACATCGAGGTGCTGTGCACGACTGATTTTGCCTCAGACACGTTGGAGGATCACCAGGCGATTCAGGCATCCGACTGGTCTGGCGACGTTCGGCCCACCTTCCGGCCCGACGACGTGATTCACCTGCTGAGGCCGGGCTGGCGGGACAACGTCGATGTGCTGAGCGATCTCACGGGGATTGCGATCGATTCCTACCACGCTCTGATAAAGGCCTTGGAGGAGCGACGGGCTTCTTTCAAGGCGATGGGTGCGGTTGCCACCGACAGCGATGGGACCATTCTGACTACGGGCGAGTTGAGCCCACGCGAGGCGGACGACATCTTCCAGCGGGCGCTGAAGGGCCGGGCTACAGCTCAGGATGCGGCTCGGTTCTTCGGCCATATGCTGATGGAAAATGCTCGAATGAGTATTGAGGATGGGCTGGTGATGCAGGTGCACTTTGGCTCGTACCGCAACCACAATCAGCCGCTCTTCGACCGCCTGGGGCCGGATATGGGCTGCGACATTCCTTTCCGTGCCGAGTTCACCCGCAATCTGCGCCCGCTGCTCAACAAGTACGGCAACGATCCTCGCTTGACCTTCATCGTCTTCACCCTGGACGAGTCGATCTATTCGCGTGAGTTGGCGCCGCTGGCCGGACACTATCCGGCGATGAAGCTGGGACCCCCGTGGTGGTTCCACGATAGCTTGAACGGTATGCAGCGCTACTTCGAGCGGGTGATGGAGACGGCGGGTCTCTACAACACGGTCGGGTTCAACGATGACACACGAGCCTTGCCGTCGGGACGACGGCGCTCCAGCTCTTCAGTGCTGCGCCAGCGCCAATTGGATCGCCGGGTTGGTCGTGCGCGGCATCGTGGGCGAGGACGATGCCCGCGAGATGATCCTCGATCTAGCCTATCGACTGGCAAAGCGGACCTACAAATTCGATGGAGAATAGGCCAGGATGACTCTGGAGATCGAAGGTTTGAACGTTCATCAGGATTCCGTCGTCGAGGAGGGCGGTACCATCTACTTCCTGGCGACCACCGGTGAGGGCGAGAGGCTGCTGGGCGTGAGGGGGGATGATCGCGACTTCGAGGGGAAGCGGCAAGCTGGCCTGCTTCTCTGCCCACTGACGTCCGAAAACGCCGCTGTGCTGCGCGCACGACTCGATTGGCTGCGTCCCGTCTGCTTGGGCCTTGGGACCTCGTTCGGCTTTGGCGACCGGCTGGGTCTGGCGACACCCGGGCACGTGCGTGCAGCGAGTCAGTTCGCACGCGCTTCGCACGGGATCGCGCCGATCTTTGCCCAGCAGTCGGTACGCGAGAACGCCCGCACGGGTCGAACGCCGCAAGATGTGCTGGATGATGCGATGTGGGGTGTGTTTCAGTCCGGCTGGCGCAGGCCGTGGGGCGCCGATGCCGATCATCTCAAGACGCCGGAAGCCCTGAGCGCTTTCGTCGCTGCCGGCTACTCCTTCTACACCATCGACCCTGGCGATCACGTGGACAACGAGGCTCACACAGCTTCGCTCGCCAGGCTCGAAGCGAAGGTGGAGGCCTTGCCGTGGAGCGCGCTGGAGACCGGCAAGGAGGATCTAGAACGGCGTTACCTGCGTCAATCGTTTGCCTTGGGTGACGTCACCGTCCTGTTCGACCGCGAGACGCTGTACCGCGCTGCAGCCAAGTATGGGCGCGCCATCGCCCACACGGCGCAGATGTATCGCACCCTGGTCGAGCAGATAGGAGATGAGCCGTTTGAGCTGGAGGTCTCGGTGGACGAGACGGAGACCGCGACGTCGCCCGAGGAGCACACGTTCATCGCCAGCGAGCTTGAGCGACTGAGTGTGCAGTGGATCAGCCTGGCGCCGCGTTACGTCGGACGCTTCGAAAAGGGCGTGGACTACGGCGGAACAGGGTCTGCTAGAACGTGTTCCGCCGACGATCTGAAGGCGTTCGAGGCGGAGATTGCCAAGCATGCCGCCATCGCCCGTGCGTTCGGACCGTACAAGCTCAGCATTCACTCTGGCTCCGACAAGTTCAGCATCTACCCCATCATTGCTGAGCTCACCAATGGCCTCGTGCACGTGAAAACGGCGGGAACCAGCTACCTGGAGGCACTGCGTACGGTAGCCCAGGTCGCGCCGGATCTCTTCCGCGAGATCCTGACGCTGGCGCGCGAGCGCTACGAGACGGATCAGGCCACCTATCACGTTTCGGCCGAGCTGGAGAAGGTGCCGCCGTCGGAGGCATTGGACAGTCCCGATCTACCCGATCTATTAGATCAGTTTGACGCGCGACAGGTGCTGCACGTGACGTTTGGCTCGGTACTGGATCGATTCAAGGATCGGCTGCTGGAGACCCTGGAGATGGAGGCGGAGGTCTACGCCCGGCAGCTGGAACACCACTTCCGAAGGCATTTGTCGCCTTTTCGCTACCCAACCTAAGTAGAATCAATCGAAAGGAGACCATAGTCCTATGACGCAGCCAATCAGCAAGGCGGTCATTCCAGCGGCCGGACTGGGCACTCGGCTCTTGCCGGCCACCAAGTCGCAGCCGAAGGAGACGCTGCCGGTGGGTCGCAAGCCGATTCTTCAGTACGTCGTCGAGGAACTGCAGGCCGCCGGCCTGCGTAAGATTCTCATCGTCACCGGTCGACGCAAACGCGTCATTGAGGATCACTTCGACGTCGATCCCCAGCTCGCGTCGGCCCTGGAGCGGGCCGGAAACGAGGCGATGCTGGCTGATCTGGAGTATCTTCGCGGTAAGTCCCGCTTTTTCTACACCCGGCAGACCATACCCAAAGGGCTGGGACACGCGGTCTCGTTGGGCGCCGATTTCGTAGACAGCGATAGCTTTGTGGTGGCTCTGGGCGATTCGATCATTGGCGCCGAAGATCCGGCCGCCCCGCTGGGGGCGATGATGGAGGCTCATCGTCAGCTGGGAGCAGCCGCCATCGTCGCTGTGGAACGCGTGGATCGGGAGGATGTCTTTCGCTACGGCATCGTTGACGTTGACGGTGAGGACCCGCCGTCGGGCGAACCGGTGGCAGTGACCGACATCATTGAGAAGCCCTCGGTGGGCGCTGCGCCGAGCACAATGGCGGTAGCCGCCCGCTACGTTTTCAGTCCTGCCATCTTCGAGGCTCTGGAGCGCACGCCACCGGATAGAGGCGGGGAGATCCAGTTGACCAACGCCATTAAGCTGTTGATCCAGACGGGACAGCCTGTCTACGCCTGGCGATTCGGGCCCGACCAGCAGCGCTACGACGTGGGCAACTTTGAAAGCTACTTCCGCACCTTCATCGATTTTGCGTTGAAGGATGAACGATACGGCTACTTGGTGCGCAAATACATCAAGGCCAAAGCGTACGAGCTATGATGGATCTCTTGGATACTGAAGGAGGGATCGTTTGTTCGGCGCCGGGGCGGGCAGGCATCATCGGCAACCCCACGGATATGTACGGCGGATCGGTGATCTCCTGCTCGGTCGGCATGCGGGCCTACGTGCGCGTTGAGCCGGCCTCGGAACTGGTGTTGGAGACGAATGGAGCGGTATGTCGCATCACGGACCGCGACGACCTGCGACCGCAGGGTGATCTTTTCGATGTCGTGCGGGCCATCCTCGACTACATGCATTTGCCACCCCTCAAGTGCCGCGTGCAGTACCAGAGTGAGATACCGATGCAGAGCGGCATGTCTGGCTCAACGGCGCTGGTGGTGGCGATCCTTCAGGCGCTTCTGGCCTGGCAGGGTCAGAACCTCAACCGGTACCGGCTGGCCGAGCGGGCCCGCTATATCGAGTTGAACTACCTGAAAGTGGTGTGCGGTTATCAGGATGCCTATATGTGCACCTTCGGCGGCCTGAACTACATGGACTTCCGCGGCAAGCAGTTCTACCGCAGTGAGGAGGCGGAGCTCTTCGCCACGATCGAGCCGCTGGACGGCTATGTCCTGAAGCTGCCCTTCGTGCTGGGCTACACCGGCATCCAACACTCGTCTGGCGAGGTGCACCGCCCGATTCGCGAGCGTTGGCTGGAGGGCGAGAGGGATGTGGTCAAGGCCTACGAGCGCATCACCGAGATCGCCCGTATGGGCAAGAAAGCGCTGCTCCTGCAGGATTGGCCCATGCTGGGCAAGCTTATGAACGAGAACCACACCATCCAGCGAGATTTGGGTGGATCGGGAAGGTCCAATGAACGATTGATCGCTGCTGCTCTGGATGCGGGGGCGCCGGGGGCCAAGCTTGCCGGCGCCGGGAGCGGTGGCACCATCATCGCGCTCTGGCCCTGGGAGGATGCCACACCGTTGGAGGAAGCTCTCTACCAGGCCGACGCCTCCAAGGTCTATCGGCTTGAGGTGGCTCCTGGGGCGACGATTGAGGCGAATGGAGAGCGGGACTGGGAACCGAAACTGGGGGACTAGAGGATCAAGGGAGAGGGTCGAGCCATATGCCGACCCAGTCTGAGCCCCCCTCGACGCCGGGCTTGCTCATTCGACAGGCGTGATAGCTACCATCGGCGGTGCCGAGGCAGCTGTGCTTACGTGTGGCGCGCCTTCCCGACCCGCTGCGCCGCCTCGTAACCCGCCGTCAGGGCCTTCAGGTTGATCTCCTCTGTTCCCTCCGGCGCGCGGGCTTCCACCGCACGCTCCAGTGACTCACGCGATACAATGTCCGTCAGTCCGGCCAGCAGACCAAGCCCGACGACATTGGCCGTGATTGCTTGATTGGTGACGTCTCGTGCCAGCGAAGTGAGTGGAATGCGCACGGCGCGTGTCGTCGGTGCTCGGTTGACGTGGTCCGTGTCCAGAATGAGCAGGCCATCTTTGCGCATCTGACCGCTGTATCGGTCACACGCCTCCTGACTCATGCAGAGTGTGATGTCCGGCTCGAGCACCTTTGGGTAGTCGATCCCCCCGGCGGAGATCACTACCTCGGAACGGCTGGCGCCACCGCGGGCCTCTGGCCCGTAGGATTGCGTCTGCACCGCGTTCTTGCCGTCGCGAATAGCGGCGTCGGCTAGGATAATGCCCGCCAGGATTGCTCCCTGCCCACCCGTGCCAGCAAGCCGCACCTCGTACCGTCGAGGGGGTGTCGCCATCAGGCTGTCTCCTTTTGTGCTGCTGCGATGATCTGATCGTATCGCTCTGTGTATTCGGGTATATCACGTTCGGCGAAGATGCCGCGCACAATCCTGTCTTGCGTCTTCTCTGTGCTCATCCCCTCAGCACCATCTGCCGTCGCTTGCTCCAAGGTCACACTTTGCTCCTTGAGATGACGCATCATATCTGACGCCGTGCCCCAGCGGTTGATACGACCCAGTGTGGTGTGGCAGTAGCTGACCGCCTCCACCAGGGCAAAGCCCTCTTTGGAGATGGCCTTCGCGACGTACGACTCTAGCTCGCGGACGTGATAGACCGTACTGCGCGCCACGAACGAGGCCCCGGCCGTCGCTGCCAGCTCGGCGATGGGGAATTGCTGCTCTATATGACCGTAAGGCGTGGTCGCGGTCTTGATTCCCTCGGGAGTGGTCGGCGAGTGTTGTCCGCCCGTCATCCCGTAGGCGGCGTTGTTGACGACGATGGCGGTCAGTCCAATGTTGCGGCGGGCGGCGTGAATGAAGTGATTGCCTCCAATGGCCAGCGCGTCACCATCGCCCATCACCACGATTATCTTCATCTCTGGTTTGACCATCTTCAAGCCGGTGGCGAAGGCCAGTGCGCGCCCGTGGGTGGTGTGCATCGTGTTGAAATCGACGTAGACGGGCATACGGCCCGTGCATCCGATGCCCGAGATCATAGCCACGTCGTTCTTGTCCAGCTGCAGGTCGTCCACCGCTCGAATGATGGTGCCCAGGACGATGCCGATGCCACAGCCGGCGCACCAGACGTTGGGGAACTTCTTGCTGTGACGTAGGTAGCGCTGATGAACACGTGATTCACTCTGCTGCTTCATGCTGCCCTCTCCAGGTCTTCTATGGCGGCGACAATCTCCGCCGGTTGTATCATCTCACCGTCAGCTCGCGTGACGCGCCGCACCTTGTGGCGTCCGACCACCCGTTCTACTTCCAGCACCAGTTGTCCTCGGTTGAGTTCCGGCACGACCACGTGATGGAGACGAGACGTGGCATGTTCCACCACCTCCTCGGGGAACGGCCAGATCGTCTTGAGGCGAAGGAAGCCGACGCGACGCCCGCGCTCTCGCGCCCTCTTGACGGCGTGACGAGCGACGCGCGCTGCGCCGCCGTAGGCGATGACGAGCGTCTCGGCGTTCTCAACGCCCTCTGCTTGGTAAAGCAGGATATCGGAGAGAGAGCGCTCTATCTTCCGGAAGATTCGATCCAGCCAGGGTTGGATCTCATCTGGTCGATTGGTGGGATAGCCGCGTTCATCGTGATGGAGGCCGGTGAGGTGGTAGCGGTATCCTTCGCCAAAGGGGACCAGGGGCGGCACGTTCACGTTTGGCCCTTCGGGAAGGTTCTCAAACGGCTTGTACCATTCTGGCGGGACGCGTGTATCGGATCGTTGTTCTAGGTCCAATGTCGTGGAGGCCGGGAGCTCGATCCTTTCGCGCATGTGTCCGATCAGTTCGTCCATCAGCAGGATCACGGGGGTGCGGTATCGCTCGGCGAAATTGAACGCGCGCACGGTGAGATCGAACGCCTCGCGGACGCTGGAAGGTGAGAGCGCTATGATCGGGTGGTCGCCGTGGGTTCCCCAGCGGGCCTGCATCACGTCGCCCTGCGATGGGCTGGTGGGGCGACCGGTCGAGGGGCCGAGCCGCTGGACGTCGACGATGACGCACGGGATCTCCGTCATGGCTGCATAGCCGATGTTCTCCTGCATCAGGCTGAAGCCCGGACCGGAGGTGGCGGTCATCGCTTTGGCGCCACCAACCGAGGCACCGATGACGGCGGCGATGGAGGCCAGCTCATCCTCCATCTGGATGAACTTCCCGCCGACCTGGGGCAGCAGGCGGGAGAGCCTCTCGGCGATTTCGGTGGCGGGGGTTATGGGATAGCCGGCGAAAAAGCGGCAGCCGGCGGCGATGGCTCCTTCGGCGCACGCTTCATCACCCTGCATCAGTTTGGCTGTCATACGATCTCCTCTTTCGGCACGATGTCTTGCTCTGTCTGTTCGACATCAGATACGAAGATGGCGAAATCCGGGCAGTGCAGTTCACACCAGCGGCAGGCGGTACATTTCTCCGGATGGGCGACGATGACGCGTCCATCATCTCCCTGCTCGAGCACATTCATAGGGCAGAATTCGACGCATAGGTTACAGCCCTTGCACCAGTTGGGGAAGACGGTGACCCGTCCGCGCGGCAGGTGCTTCCGTCTCGGGTGATCGCGTCGACCCGATCGCTCTGTTTCGTTCGCTATGTTCTCTTCGGTCATCAGCTCACCTTCTGTTCGCTCGATGGTGGTCAACTATTTGGTTGCTGTCCGTAAGCCTGTGCGCAACAGGCAACATGTGATTATCACATAAAAGGCTCCATCGTGCCAGTGATAAAGGGGTAAAGGCGTGAGCCCCGAGTTGACAAACTGGCGAAGGGCTGGTAGAATATTGCCCGCTTGGCCCCATCGTCTAGTGGACTAGGACACCGGCCTCTCAAGCCGGCGACAGGGGTTCGACTCCCCTTGGGGCTACTGCACACGACGTTGTATGGGTGAGGCTGACGAGAGCTGAACCTCATGTAGGCCCGTCACGTTACCCCACTGCCCGGTGGGGTTCTTCTTTGTTTTTCTCCACAGCGATTTGGTGTATAATACGACGCTCAGCTGTTCTGTCGCTGAGGTCTGATGTCAACGCTCACCGGTTGTTGTGGTGACGTTCCCCGCTCGCCGTGAGCAGGGTGGGAGGTTGCTATGAAGGACGAAGACCTGCGCGCTGTGATCCGCAATCTTGCCATCGAGTTGGTCACGTACACGCTGCTCGTGCTTGCTTACTCGCTGGTCGTGCTGCGATGGCTCGCCGAGCCTCTACGTCGGCTCTTTCATAGCAACCTGCTCGTCTATGCTGTGCTCTCCCTGGGACTGATTGTGGTTCAAGGGGCGCTTCTCGACGTCATTACGACGTATCTGCTCAGTCTGCTGCCGATGGAGCGCCTGGAGTAGAGAACCAGGCCATTACCTACCCATGCATTTTCCCATCGCCGATGTGACGATCAGCCCGCTGGTGCTGGCAGGCATCGGCTTTATCGTGGGTATCCTGGGAGGCTTCTTCGGCGTCGGCGGTGGCTTCATCGCCGGGCCTCTGATGTTCTGGATGGGAGTGCCCATGAACTTCGTCGTGGGCACGGACCTGGCCCATATGACGGGCAAATCGATCGTCGCTGCCCGGCGCCACCGTGCTTTGGGCCACGTGGACATCAAGCTGGGCCTGGTCATGGTCGCCGGCACGATCATCGGCGTCGAGGGTGGGGCCAGGACAATTGAGGCCCTGGAGAGCGCTGGCGCGGTCGATCTGGTGGTCGGGGTGTGCTACGTCCTTATCCTCCTCACAATCAGTATCTTCACTGCCTGGGAGAGTCTGCGGGCCCTGCGCATGATGCGCACCGACCAGTTGGACGCTCAAGAGGTGGTTGGATTCCAGGGTGTGAGAAAGAGTGTCCACGGCATTCACCTCCCACCCATGATCTCGCTGCCGGGATCGGGTATTGGCTCTATCTCGCTCTGGGTCGTGCTTGGCGTGGGGCTTTTCACGGGCTTCCTGGCCGCCACACTGGGGGTGGGGGGCGGTTTCGTGCGCGTGCCGATGCTGGTCTACGTACTGGGCATCCCCACGCACATCGCTGTGGGAACGGATCTCTTCGAGATCGTGATCTCGGCTGGCTTCGGCACGCTGACCCACGCATTCAAGGGGAACGTAGATGTATTGATGGCGCTGACGATGCATACCGGGGCCGCCCTGGGCGCTCAGATCGGCGCGACTGCCACCCGCTTCTTCACTGGCCCTCGGATTCGGCTGCTCTTTTCGGGTTTGCCCCTGGTGGGGGCCGTGCTGGTGCTGGTGAGGTTGTTCGGCAGTGGGGTGGTTCATTTCTAAGGCTAGGAGGGGGACGATGGAGATCTTGGTCTGTATCGCGTGCGAGTCCGGAGCTGGCCCCCAGCTTTCCTTTGGGCGTATTCTTGGATCTGTCGATCCATCTGCCACATTGACACTGTTGCACGTTCTGCCTCCAGGTGGCGATTGGGGGATTGCACAACGGTGCCTGTCAGAGACTCGTGAGAGGCTGGAGAGCGTCTCTGAAGGCCGCGCGATTGAGATGAAGGTGCGTCGCGGCGATCCATTCGCCGAGATCCTGGCCGAGATCGACGAGAGGGATGTCGATCTTGTCGTGCTTGGACCTAACGAGGCGCCTGGGCTGAAGAGGCATCTGCTGGGCTCGGTGACGAACCAGGTTGTACGACGTGCTCCCAGCTCCGTGCTCGTCGCTCAGCAGGCTCGACCGGGAATCGAGCGCCTTCTAATCTGCAGCGGGGGAGCGGAAGTTGCCGAGGATGTGGTCGAGACTGGCGCTTGGATCGCTCAGGCGATGGGCGCCCGTGCTACACTCCTTCACGTGGTCACCCCTGTCCCCAGTATGTATACAGGGTTGGGTGAGCTCAACGAATCTCTTTCGCAGTTGCTCCAGACTGATACCCCTGTCGCTCGCCATCTGCGGCGCGGCGCACAGATACTGAAGGAGTACGGGGTTCCGGCCGAGTTGAGACTTCGCTATGGCGTCGTAGCCGATGAGATCATTCGCGAAGCTCGCGAAGAGAACCATGATCTAGTATTGTTGGGGGCCTCCAAGGGCAGAGCTCAGTTGAAGCGTCTCATGCTGGGTGAAGTGACGGAGCAGGTTGTGCAGAGATCGCCGCGGTCTGTCCTCGTCGTCAGAAAGCCTCTGGCGGATGGGCGTTGAACCCGCTCACCCTTGGTAGCGCATGAAGAACGGGTAGAGATCCTCCGCATCCTTCAACGTCTCTGGCTTCAAAACGCGCTCGGGCGGCCAGGCGATGAAAGGGTGTGTCTGTTGCCCGCCCAAGCCCCCGTGGGTGGCAGCCTGATACTCGAAGGTTACGACCTCTCCATGCTCATGTGCTTCACCCAGCACAATCAAGTCGCCAGAGTGAGGGAAGTGCGCCAGGCGATGAATCTGCCGGGTGGCATAGCTCACATCGCCAAAGGGGGCCAGGGGGTTAGGGAGTTCCAAGAGATGTGGCGCGCTGCCAATATGGAGTGTTCCCCCTTCTCTTCCGAGCACAATGGTTCCCTCTCCTGCGCGACCAATCACAGCCCCAATGCCGCGAGTTGCCGTCAACTGGCTTGGCAGCTGGGGATAGAGAAGCAGCACCTCGATCATATCGAGCGGATGCCGACTGACGTTGAAGTAGATATGTGCCAGCGATCCTGAGACAGATATCACCACATCCTTCTGCCGCTTCATGTCGTAGTCCAAGGGATCCTGCCTGCTTTCGCCCTCCGTGTCCTCCACATATTGGTCTACATAACGTCGGGCCGCGGTCAACAGGTTCTGGAAGCGGGGCATGGCGCTCTCTTCCAGCGCACGGAGTTCCTCGCGGAGGTAGCGTACTCGGTTGCTCACGTGCGTGTGCCGCTCGGCGCGCTCATCCAAGGAGAGGTCCTCTCCAATCTCGGCGATGAGACGCCGTCCTAACGTGCTGCCGTTCTGCCCAGGGACGTTGTCTATCCCCCGTATGTTGTTTATCACCCTGAAAGGCACTGCTGGCGCATTGCCGTGATCGGACATCAGATAGAGGTCGTATTCGCGCTTTCGATGGCGAGCGCGCATACGGTCAATCTGATGGATACGCCCGTCTATGCCTCGCAGAACACGGAAGGCGGCCGGATGGTCAGGCCCCAGCTTGTGTGCCACTTCGTCGTAGCCGTTGTAGTTGGCGTAGATAGCGGGCACACAACGGTAGATATCCAGCATGACCCCAAAAGTCTGGACTTCTGTGAAGATCGCGTCGGTCACAGCGTGGAGAAAGGGGGAGAAGATGTCCAACGGATTCAGAGCGTTAAGCCCTTCCTGGTGTGTGGTCAGCTTGCGTAGGCGAGAGCGGGGATAGACGGCGTACAGGGAGTGCGCGACATCCTGGAGTCGCTTGCTCAAAAGCCTTGCGAGGGCGACCAGGCGGCGGGCCAAGCTGGGCACGTAGTCGCCGATAGCCAGTCCGAGGACCCGCAACACCCGGAACGGGCTGAGCAGGAAGAGTACGAGCAACCCAATCCCTCTCAGGCTCTCGAAGAACTGCTGTCGACGGAGGGTGCTCAGCGTGAAGAGAGCTAGATCTGCGTCGCCGTCGAACATGCTGACATAACACGAGCCTCCGCTTAGGATGCCTCGCTGTCCCTTGCTGATCCGGTCGCGCATTGTGCCGATGAGATCGAGGCGCTGAGGCGTCATCATGGTCCCGCGATCCTTCTCATACCAGCGGAACCCCGGGATGTCAAAGCGGTTGCCGAACATCATGCCGGCCTGCACAGCAGGTGTGGAGCTGGGAAGGCCGCAGCGCCAGGGAGCGACCGTCAACCGACCGGAGGCGAGTTGGCGATTGACGTAGGGCATGAAACCGTCGTCCAACGCTTGCATCAAGTGACTGTGGGAGAGCCCGTCAATCTGGAGGATGATGAAGCCTCGTCCATCGTCGCTCGACACAGTAGCCCGGCCCAGGCTTCGCGCCATGGTGCCGTACTTGAGCCGGTAGTAGATGTCGCAGGAACAGGCTAAGCGCCCATTCCCTATGAGCTTTCCGACGAGGTCGAGGGTTCGGCGTGCGAACCAGGTGGACATCAAGCTATGTTTTGTTCACTTGTGGCTCCGTCCCTTCGACAAGCTCATGACACCGCCCAGGTCGATAACCTCACGATGGTGCTATCAAGACACTGGGGCACGGTGGCCTATTCTCTGCGAGCGGAGTCGTGATGCCGGCACGGATCACGGCCCCGCTGGTAGTGGTTGGGAGGGGCGTTCGAAGATGGGGGGCATCGCTCGTTTGTGGGCGGAGTGGGCCACCATCCTCTCTACCTTCTCCAGCGTAGAGGCTGCAATGTCGCCGGTGTCGCCAGACGCCATCGCCGCCAGGACGTGATCCAGCTCGCGATACGTGATGCCCAACTCCTCCTCGTCCGTCTGTCCAGGCCAAAGGCCGGCGGACGGCGCGCGCTCGATGACCTCTCTAGGCACACCGAGCTCGCGAGCGAGCTCCCACACCTCGGTCTTGTAGACGTCGCCCAGCGGTAGCATATCCACACCGCCGTCGCCGTACTTGGTGAAGTAACCGGCCATTAGCTCCGTCTTGTTCCCAGAGCCGAGCACCAGGTAGTTGTTCGCCTGAGCAAGGTAGTAGAGCGTGGTCATCCGAAGACGAGGTTTGATGTTGGCAGCCGCCAGACGATGCTCGGTCGGGGGGACGCTCTCCATCAGCGCGTCGAAAGCGTCGTCGAGGTTGACCACCACCGTCGGTATATCGAACGCGTCGGCCACGCGTTGGGCGAGGCGAGCGTCTATCGGTTGGGAATGACAGGGAAGAAGAGCGGCCAGGACGGATTCCGAACCGACGGCCTGTACTGCCAGCGCCGCAGCCGTGGCCGAGTCCACGCCTCCGCTCAGGCCGAAGACAAACCCATCCGCGCCGGCCCCGGCAAGGCGTTCCGCAAGCCAATCAGAGATCTGCTGTTGAAGGTTCATGTCACTCGCTTCCCTCAAGGACTTAAGTCCTTACTACTGCGTACGTTCACCTCGTCCGCTCTCGCGCACGCAAGGATCGTGGCTCACGCCAGACTGGCGACGACTTCGACACCATTCAGTGCCATCTGATAGAGGAAGAGGCGATGAAGAAGATCGCCGTCGTGGGGCATAGCGCCGACTGCCTCCGCCGCCTCGACGGGCATATCGAAGGTCTGCACACAGTTGGCCGGGACGAGGACGCGGGCGTCCTCTTCCCCCCGAACGTTGGCATAGACGCGGAAGAAGATCGCCGCGTGATAGATGCAGATGTCCGTGCAGACGCCGACGATGATGAATACGTTGACGTCGGGATGCTCCTCTAGCCAGGGTTCCAGGTCGGTGCCGACGTTGGAGCTGATCGAGTTCTTTGGTAGGATCGTGAAGAGATCGGAGAAAGGAAGCTCCAGCAGCTCGTCAATCGTCTCGCTCTCCTCTGTACCCTCAACGCAGTGCGGGGGGTAGGCGGAGAACTCGACGGCATCCGGGTCGTGGGTGTCCTGGAGCAGCAGGAAATGGCGTACGCCTAGATCGTGAGCGCGTTCGAAGACGTCTACCGCTGCGGGTACAATGCTCGCTGCACGTTCGCTCGAGAGCGGGCCTACGTCGCAGAACCCCTTCAGTAGATCCTGCGAGACCACTGCGACCTGCGCTGGGTCGGCGACAACTTCCTCAAAGTCGGGGGAGGGAAGCATCTCCTTCCACGTGTATAGCCAGTCCAAAAAGGCTTCACTTTCCGCATACTCCTTTGCCATGCTATCTGTCTCCTTTCAGATCTTTCATTCCTCCGCTCTTAGTACTACAATCTCATTTCTCGCAAGAGACTTCCGAAGTTCGCAAGACAATGCCAGACAGGCCTGGAATCGTTCTGTGAGCGCCTCTACACCGCGTTGGGCGTGGACTCCAAGACTTCGGAAGTCTGCTCCTCTGGACAAGGACCGAAGTCCTTGGCACGGTGGATGGAGCTAGTTCTATTGTCATTGATTTCCGCTGTTTGGTCAAGCGCTCACATCGCTGCGAGAGCACCACAGTCAAGGGGTCACCCTCACCTGCGTCAGCGTGACGTGGCTGGCCTGCATCCGTCCACCGGGCGGTGTCACAGGAAGGTGCTTAATCTTTCCTTCCTGGTGCAAGTAGACCGCGATGCGCACGTCGTAGGGCCCTGCAGCAGCGTCGGGGAAGGTGACGAGCGGGATGGTATCCGTCATTGCCTCTCCTGGTTGCCAGGCTGCAGTCGGTGCCGCACCATCGAGGGGCCAACTGTCATGCTGCGCTGCCTTGCGCTGCGAGTCGTCGATCAACTGCGCCGAGATCGTGTAGTTGTTCTCCATCGCCTGAAGGGCTTCCCAGTGCAGGGTCAGGGTGATCGTCTCGCTGGGCTGAACCACGCGCTGGCTCAGATCGTATCCGGTCAGGAGCATACGATCTCCGAAGTTGACCGCAATGGGGTTCGGGATGTCGCCGGGCTGGGCCTTGATGCTCACCTGGCCAAAGCGCACCTTGTCGTCCTCTTGCCCATTTTCGTGTATCACCGGTTCCTCGCTTGCATCGATGCCCGTTAGTCGTTCGCCTGTCCTGGTCTTGAAGAGCCCTACCTCCATCTCCGCCTGATTAGGGGCGTAAGCGGTAGCGGGGAGGGGTATCACGTATTGGTCGGCCCAACGGCGACCGGGATCCAGCCAGGTGGTGGAGAGCAAGCCCAGGCCGGGGAATGTGTCTCGTTGAGCAATCACCAACTCGTGCTCATCCAAGAGATGCACGAAAACGGTATGGTCCTGTTCGGTCGGCGCGATAGCTTCCCAGAACAGTGTCACCGCGACCTGCCCCCCGGGTTCCGTCGCTTTTGTCTCCAGATCGTAGCCCAAGAGGCGCATAGTGTTGCCGAAGTCGACGTGTGTCCGCCGAGGAATATCCTTGACCTGGGCGTCACTGAGCGGATCGGGAGGCGCATAGGCAGGCCGGATCCAGACGAAGGGCGCGGCCACAGAGAGCCCCAGCAGGAAAAGGGCCAACAGGATGACGAGTGGCGACACGTCGGCACGTGGTCCGAGGCTTAATCGCCGGGGCAGCCAGGCGCTGAGCCCTATGGCCAGGAGCATCGACCAGACCGGCAAGGCCGCGAAGATCAGCCGCCCCTGAGAGGACCAGGTGACCCGCGCCCATTGGATCCATGGAATCACCACACCGAGTCCCCAGAGGAGACAAATGACAAGCTTGAGATTGAAGCTTGCGGGGATCGGGGCGTGTGCTGACCCCGGCCCAGCCTCCGGGGTATCCTTCCTCCATAGTAAAGACTTGAGTCCTCTCTTGGGCGTCGCAGCTGGGAGACCAGCCGTAAACAGAAAGCACCGGGCCGTGATCATCATCAGTCCGAGTCCCGCCGCTACCAGAGAACCGTTCAGAACCCCGTAGATCCAGGGCGACATGGGGACGTTGAGTCCCCCGAAGTTCCCCCAGTAACCGGCCAGGAAGCTGTAGCGCTCGCGCCAAAGCTGAGCTAGGTCGGCCGAGATCTCACGCTTGCCCAGGACCTGAATGAAGGCATTCAAACCGGTGAGATCCCCGTAGAGGCGAAGATTGCGCAGGTACCACCATCCGGAGATGGCGAGCAGCGGTATCAGCGTGGCGAGGCCGCCGACGATGAACTCCTTCCGTCCTTCGACAGGGCTGTCTCCATAGCGCCGCACCGCCCGCGTCGTGACGACCAGGGCTGTCAGCAACGTGAGGGCCAGGGAACTGGCTTTGGTCAGGGCAGCCAGGCCCAACACGGCACCCAATAGGAGATATCGCACAATGGTCCGACGCGACATCGTTTCTGACTCCGTTGCACTTGGTCGCAGCAATCGAAGCAACATCAGCAGGGCGAGGCTGCTCAAGGGTACGACCAGATTGTCGTTGTTGACGGAGCCAGCGATGAAGATGACCATGGGCGTGAAAGCATGGATGGCAGTCGCGCCTAACGCCAGGGCAGGTCTACCTGGAAGAGCCTCTTGGACGACGAAGTAGGTCATGGCAACGCCCAGCGTGGCCATCGCGATGGAGAGAAAGCGGGCCACGTGGACCGCCAGGACCGTCCCCTGCCAGGGGAATGCTTCCCGCGTCGCCTGATGGACGACGAGATTGACGTTGCCATCAGGGGTGGCGATGCCGTTGTCCACGTGAGGGTTGAGGTGACGGACCTCAGGCATGTCCGACGTGTCGATCCAGGAGGTCGCCAGAGCGCTCAGGATGTAATAGAGCGGCGGCTGGCTTCCCTCCTGGCGCCACGGCCCGACGTTCGCCGGATCCTGTACCGGCAAGGACCATGTGTCGGCGATGTGCTTGACCATCGGGTAGTGCCACAACTCGTCCGAGGCCTCGAAAGGCGGCACCACGA
>CAYQZG010000042.1:6610-28414 GCA_964421785.1 uncultured Anaerolineales bacterium | reverse complement strand
CCCCGCTGGGGGGGAGGGGTGCATCCCCTTCGGCGACGCTGCGGTTCTGACCCGCGCCAGCGGTCCCGGCGGTGGTCTGGAGCGGGGCGCTGAGGCGACGTTTTTGCTTCGCTTCCGCAGCCAGCGTCCCTTGCAGCGGGATTACATTGTCTCCACGTCGCTCACCGGCCTCAACGCCGACGACACGTGGGCCTGGCGCACCTCTCACGATACAGTTCCGGCCCTGGGCGCCATACCCACGCTCAAATGGATCAGGGGCTCGTCGATTCTCGATCCCCATCGGATGGGTGTCCCCGACGACGCCTCTGATGTCCCTGTGCTTGGCTCGCTCCTGATCTACGATCACTTCACGCAGAGGAGACTCCCTAGTCTGGACGAGCGGCTCGAGCCTGCCGTCGAGCTCGGCACCTGGCGCGTCGCTCGGTAGTTTCAGAGGTCCTGTATGTTGCATTTCCCCCCTCTCTGATCCCCCCCGCTGGGGGGGAGGGGCTCGCTAAGCCGCTTGCCTTTCCTCCGGGATAAGAATGTGCTACAATTGTTGAAACAGGGAGGCTCGACATGGTCGACAGTGTTGTGAATCAGCTTGGGCGGATTGAGCTTTTCGCTGCGCTCGGTCGGGATGATCTGGAAGCGGTTGCCGAGCTGGCGCAGGAGGAGCGCTACCCCGGGGGCAGCCTCGTCTTCAGGCAGGGAGAGGCAGGGCGCAGCTATTACGTCGTGGAGAGCGGCGAGCTGCGCGTGTTGCACATCGACATGGATGGCTTGGAGCGGGAGGTCAGTCGATTCTCCCCCGGGGACGCCTTCGGGGAGAGCTCGCTCCTGTTGGGCGAGCCCCACGATGCCACCGTTGAGGCCGTGGGCGATACTGTGCTGTTGAGCATCGACAAGAGGGACTTCGATCGGCTGGTGGCAGAACGTCCCTCGATACTTGATGATCTCCAGATGCGGTCGGAGACCGAGCGGAGGCGGCTTGCCCCTCGCTTCGATTGGCAAGAGCCCGATGAGGTCGTCGTCTTCGTGCTGCACAAGCACAACGTGATCTTGATTCGGAGACTGATCCTCCCCGGGCTGACGGTGCTCCTGATCTTGGCCGGTTTTTTCTTCGTGGGAAGGGCCTCGATCGTTGCCCTGATCCTTGGCGGCCTTCTTGCAGCGGTTCCGCTCCTGTTCGCGCTCTATCAGATCGTGGATCATTTCAATGACAACTACATCCTGACCAACAAGCGGGTCATCCACGATGAACACGTCTATCTTATCCGCCGATCCCGGGTTGGGGCGCCTTTGAGCAATATACAGAGCGTCCAGCGGATTCAGGAGGGGATTCTGGCCCGAACGTATGGCTTCGCAGATCTGCTCATCGAAACGGCAGGGGAGCCGGGCGGGCTGGTTGCATTTCGACAGATTCCGGAGCCGGCGGTCGCGCAGCGGAGGATCTTCGAGCAGAGGGACCGCATTAAGGCCAAGGCGAGGGCCGAGGAGCGGGCCGACATTCAGGATGCCCTACAACGCCGGTTGGATGGAGAGCCAGTTGAAGAGGGACGTTCAGAGGCGGAGGAAGAGAAGGAGGGTGGCCAATTCGACCTGGTGTCGCAGATACTTGCGCCGCTGCGCGTCTTCCGCTATTTCTTTCCCGCTTTACGCTATGAAGAGGGCGATACGATCACATGGAGAAAACATTGGGTCGCCTTGCTCGGCCCGATATCGCGTCCTACGGCGGTGATTGCCCTGGTGACCCTCATCGTCGCCTGGTTGCTCGGACGTGGGGGCAACCTGATACAGATTCTGTTGAGCTACGGGATTCTGCTCATGTTTCTGTTTCCCTGGTGGCTGTGGGTGTTCGAAGACTGGCAGAACGATATCTACCAGCTGACGTCGTCGCGCATCGTTGACATCGAGCAACTCCCTTTTGGCCTGCGCGAGGAGCGTCGGGAGGCGAGCCTGGGCATGATTCAGAACGTCAGCCTGATGGTGCCCGGCTTGGTGGGGCGGGTGTTGGGCTATGGCTCGGTGACCATCGAGACGGCCGGCGCCGGAGCTTTCACGTTCGATTATGTCAAGAACCCCGCGGCTGTGCAGTCTGAGATTTTCCGTCGCGTTGACACGTTCGAAGAGCGCGAGCGTCAGAAGACGGCCCGGCGGCGACGAGACGAGTTGCTCGATTGGTTTACGATCTATGATCAGATACGTCATCCCGAGGCCCAACAGGAGGGTTAGGTGATCATGTCCGTTCGTCGAATTGTGTTTTCCAACGAACCTTTACTTCACGAAGCATCGCGCCGGGTGCAGCGTATTGATGAGGGCACAGAGGCGCTCGTTGAGGATATGATCGAGACGATGCGCACAGCTGATGGCATTGGCCTGGCGGCCGTTCAGGTCGGAGTGCCCGAGCGCGTGATCGTTATCGAGCTGCCGGTCGTATCCGAAGAGACAGAGGGAGAAGCTCAGGAGCCGCCCGAGACCGAGCTGTACGTCCTGTACAATCCAGAGCTGGTCAGCACGTCCGACGAGCTGGTGGAGGGGATTGAGGGATGTCTCTCTATTCCCGGCTGGGTCGGGGAGGTGGAGCGGCATCGGGCTGTCACGGTTGAGGGGTTGGATCGCAGAGGAGAGCGTCTGCGCATCGAGGCCGAGGGACTTCTCGCCCGCGTCTTGCAGCATGAGATCGATCACTGCCAAGGGATACTTTTCATCGATCGCATTGCTGATCCGGATAAGATCTGGCGCGTGGAGGAGGGTCAGGAAGAGGCGGCAGAGGCAGCTCAAGAGGTGCCGTCGGGCTAGGTTAGCCCACAGGAGTTTCTCTGCCTGATAACCTTCCCGAAAGCTGAGAAGATGGTCGCCCGGTGAGTTGAAAATGCGCCAAGCGGCTCGATTCCTCCTTGGTGAAATCCAGCCATCGTAGCTTTCGGGAAGGTGAAGAGGCCAGCAGGATGCTGGCGCTCCGCGCCGTCGAAGGACTCATTCTATCCTTATGAAGGGAAGCGAAGCGACTGCCCCGCTAATCGTCGACGGGATCACGTTCCGGTACCGAGCGCGTCCGGATCCGGCGCTTCGTGACGTCTCGTTCGAGCTGCAACAGGGGGAGTTGCTGCTGGTGGCCGGCACCAGTGGCTGTGGTAAGACCACCCTTATTCGTTGCATCAACGGTCTTATCCCGCGCAGTTACAAAGGCGAGTTGGACGGTCGCGTGCTCGTTCACGGCAAGGAAGCGTCGGAGATGACCCTCTCGCGCCTCTCGCAGCGGGTCGGCACGGTCTTGCAGGATCCCGAGCGGCAGATACTCGGTGCCCACGTGTTCACCGAGGTGGCCTTTGGTCTGGAGAACCTGGGGCTGCCGCGGGAAGAGGTCTGCCAGCGCGTAGAGGAGACGCTTGACTATCTGGGTATCTCTCACCTGCGGGATCGCGAGACCTTCTACCTCTCCGGCGGCGAGAAGCAGAAGGTCAGCCTTGCCGGCGTGTTGGCGATGCGACCGGATATTCTTTTGCTCGACGAACCCCTCGCCAGCCTTGATCCCGCCAGTGCTCAGGAAGCTATGCAGCTCTTCCGCCGTCTGGCAGATGAGGGGATCAGCATTCTACTGGTTGAGCATCGCGTCGAGGATGTGCTGGACATCCATCCAAATCGGGTGCTCTTCATGGCGGACGGGACGATCACCTACGCCGGTCCCCCGGATGGTCTGACGGAGGTTGTCGACTACCGCCAGGTCAAGCTGCCCGCATCCGCCGTGATTGAGCGGGCGGGGGATGCGTCACTGCCAGTTTTCGAACCTGCGGTCAAGGCTAACGGGCGGAAGCCCCGGCGGATTGCGAATCCGCCTAGAGCAGTAGGGGTTTTCGAACCTGCGGTCAAGGCTAACGGGCGGAAGCCCCTGGTCACGTTCAGGGACGTCTCGTTCGCCTATGGGGATGGCCCTCGCGTGATACAGGACGTCAACTTGACGATCCGTCAAGGAGACATCGCTGCTCTCCTTGGTCCCAACGGCGCCGGCAAGACCACGTTGGTCAAGCACGCCATCGGCTTGTTGAGGCCGAAGCACGGCAGCGTGTTGGTCGAGGGAGAGGATACGAGGCAGTTGAGCGTGGCGGAGATCGCGCAGACGTTGGGCTACGTCTTCCAGAGCCCAAGTCATATGCTCTATGCGCCGACCGTGCGGGAGGAACTCGCCTTTGGTCCGGAGAACCTGGGCTACGACGAGAAGGTCATCGAGGAGGGGGTGGAGGAAGCGATCGACTCCCTCAATCTCAGGGGTCTGGAGGACTACCCGCCGCTATCTCTTTCATTTGGCCAGCAGAAGCGGGTCAGTATCGGGGCCATCCTGGCGATGCGCTCCCGTATTCTGGTGATGGACGAACCCACCGCCGGGCAGGATTACTGGAACTACATGGCCTTTATGGACTCTATCCTGCAGACCCCTGGCTTCTCTGCTATTCTCTTCATTACGCACGATCTCGACCTGGCGATCTCCTACGCCAACCGAGTTATCTTGATGCACGACGGATATATCGCCGGTGATGGATCGCCGTCCGATGTTCTGGCTGATTTCGATCTGTTAAAGCGATGCCGGTTGGTGCCCACCTCGTTGCTGAAGGCGAACCTGGAGCACCTACCCGAGACGGGATGCTTCATGTCGGCCGAGGAACTCGCCCAGGCCATCCACGAGCGTCTTGGGGGCAGGGGTCGAGCAGAGACGAGATGAACAAGAGGTGTGGCATCATCACAGAGGAGCGTACTTCGTGCAGTTGTCTTGCCGGGGGAGGGACGGGACTGCTGCACGTCGATTGAAGGGCTAGGAAGCGAACGCGGCCTAGGTAGCGAACGCGGCCTAGGTAGCGAACGCGGCCTAGGCACTAGGTTCAGTCTCGCCTGATTGTTAAATCCCGCATAGGACAAGAAAAAAGGAGGTACAAATGACTGTGCAGCCTGACACGAACCGAACTCTCACCTGGTTCATCGTACTGGTCATCTTCGTAGTATTTTTGGCTCTGGCCAGCATCTTAACCGGTGGGCAGAGAATAAGCGGGGTGGCTCCCATCGGTGTCACGGCCATTGGGCTCATCCTGGTCTTCGGCATCTATCTCGTCACGGCGCAGAACGACGCCTGGATTGTGGGCACGCGGGAGGTCGTCTACATGGCGATCGGTGCGGCCCTCTATGGAGTCTTCAACTGGATCTTCAATACCATACCGATGCCGTCGGTCAGTCAGGTGGCCCTACGCCCCTCGGTCTGCATACCGATCTTCTTTGGCTATCTCTTCGGTCCTGTGGTCGGTTTCTTCACCGGAGCGGTGGGCAACATCCTGGGCGATTTCTTGACCGGGTGGGGCGTCTTCCCCGCCTGGGATGTCGGCAATGGGTTGATGGGCATGGTGCCGGGCTTGGTGCTTCTCTTCATCAACAAGCGGCGTAGCCTCAATTTCCTGACCATTCTGGTGGCCGTGCTCATCGTCATCACAGCGGGGTTGATCTTCATCAACCCGGAGGTGGTCGGGCCGTGGACCGGTGAGATGGAGGATTTCTCGCTTTGGGCTTGGATCTTCATCATCGGCGGCGCCGTGGTTATCGCCGGTCGCTTTGTCCTGGAGCAGTTCAGCGTGGATCTGGCGGCGGTGAACCTGTGGGGTACGCTGGGCATCATCATCGGCATCGGATTTGCCTCCATCGCGGACATATGGGTCAACGGCTACAGCTTCGCCACGGCCATCATCGGTGAGTTTGCGCCGGCCGCTGGTCCCAACATCATCAACTCGATGATTCTCACGCCAATCCTGTTGGCCGCGTACGAGGCTGTGCAAGCCCGTACGGGCCGCTAGGTCCGTTCTTGGATTCAGGCTGAGAGCGAGAGATCTCTTATCGATGCAGACGGGTCCGGTAAGGGCGGATGACGAACGGAGAGGGATAATATGCTGATCTCCTGGCGCTACCGCGAACGGGATACGATCGTCCAGCGCCTGGATCCACGGGCACGGATCATCTTCATGCTGGCGATGCTCTTCTCAGTCGTCCAATTCTGGGATCTGCGCATCATGCTCATCTTTCTAGGCATAGCCCTTCTTCAGTTTGGGTTAGCGCGTCTGACCTGGCGGGAGACACGTCGGGTCTGGATTCTGGTAAGCGTGCTCATCTTCGTGATGACCACTTTGACGTTTATCACCGGGAGAGGTGGTGTGCAGTATGCCTACCATGAGGAACATCTCATCACTCAGGTAGGACCTCTCTCCCTCCCCATCGTCGGGTGGAAGCTTGCCCTCAACGTCACAGCCGAGAAGACCATCTTCGCCGTCAGTCAGCTCGTGCGAATGTACGCCATCACAACGATGGCGATCACCATTCCCTACACCGTGAACCCCAGCCTCTATGGGGTGACCTTCCGGGGGCTGGGCTTGCCTGACAAGTTTGCCTATGCTATGGACCTGGCTTTTCGCTTCGTGCCCACGCTGGGACGTGACTTCAGCGTCACCCTTGATGCCCAGCGCGCTCGGGGGTATGAGGTAGAGAAGATCTCCGGCGGCCTGATTGCCCAGATCCGCAAGCTGGCGCCGCTGTTGGTGCCGGTGACCATCAATGCCATTGTTGGCGCCGAGGATATCATAGACGCGATGGATCTGCGGGCTTTCGGCGTTGGCCCGCGCACTTGGGTCCATCGTCTGACCTATGAACGCCGTGACAAGATCCTGATCGCGATCAGCGTGTTGATCTTCGCCGGATCGACGGTGCTGTCTTTTCTGGGCGTCGGCACGTTGTGGGTGCCACAAGCGCTCCTGCGCATGGCTGCTGGATAGGGCTTAATCGACGTCATTTCATGCCGGTAGAAAGTCTCTTGAGCCTGGGGCGCTGTTCTTGCCGGGTTCACCTCAGGCAGTCTCGTATACACGATAGATAGGAGGAAGACCATGCGATTGGGGAAGAGTTTGATCGGCAATCCGGTGTTTGGCAACGTGGATGGCCGGAAACTGGGGGAGGTCAAAGACCTGTATCTTGACGATGATCTGACGTCTGTCGTTGGCATCTATCTCGGTCGGGAGGGCCTTCTCAGGCCTACGCCCCGTTTTGTAAAGAGGGGTGATATTGCTCTCTTCGGGATCGACGCGCTGCTGGCCGAGAGCACAGTTACAATCTATGAAAGGGACGAGGCTCCTGAACCGCCCGGATGGCTGCGCTTGGACAAACTCCAGGGGCGTGAGGTGCGCACACCTGGCGGCACCAGGATTGGGAGGGTGGAGGATGTCGTTCTGGATGAGGAAGCACGCGTTACGGGTTTCAGTTTGGTGAACCTCTCCGTGAGGGGCCCTGTGGCCGAGGCCGACGCTTTCGCCCGCAGTGCGCTGGTCGATGTTGAAGGCGAGGACGGAGTTATGACGATAGATCTCGCGAAGGCCGAACAAGCCCTCCTGGAGATCGACGCGGATCTTCTCTTCTCGCAGCCCGCACCGCCAGAGGCATCTGAGGGGATCGAGGTCATTGAGGCCTTTGAGGTCCCGCAGCAGCCCAGCCCCTCTCAAGCTGAAGGTGAGGGCAGCGATACCTTCCAACACGATGAGCCTGAAGCCGACAGCTGAGTCCTCGTACGTGGGAGGCACGGATCCGCGCTCAGCGTGCGTCTCGCTGGTATTTGGCACACTATATTTCATCTCAGGAGGTTTCGATGGCCGAGCAGAGGATAAACTTGAACACCGCCACGGCCGAGGAGCTAATGCAGCTCCCCGGCATCGGTTCGGTGCTTGCCCAGCGCATCGTCACCTACCGCGACACGGTCCATCCCTATGATGAGCCTGCAGGAATTATGGCTGTGTCCGGTATAGGCGAGATGGGCTATCGCGAGATCGCCGATCGCCTGACAGTTGCGGCACCTTCCAATACGGAGGGAAGCGGGCCGAGGACGGGGGGCGGAACCGCCGTGCCAGCTCCCGCTGAGGTCTCTCCTTCGACAGCGGACGTGTCCCCAGACGAGGAAGAGGAGGACGACGTGGCATTGGAGGCCCTGACCACCGAGGAGGCGTCTCAAGCGGAAGACGAGCTGATTTCGGAAGAGGAAGCTGCCTCGGAAGGGGAGGGAGAGCTGGAGATCGAGGCTATTTCGCCGCCGAGGTCTACTGCGCCGGCAGAACCGCCCTCCGAGGAGGGGGTGGCCGTCGAGGAAGCGGTTGCTGAAGAGCTTGAGGAGGAAGTCGCGCCTGAAGGCGAGCAGGAACCTGCTGAAGAGGACGTTGTTCCCGAGGCTGCCGCAGAGTCTGAGGAAGAGCCGGTCGAAGAGGAGCCAGCCGAGTGGGATCTCCCGCCTGCGCCGTTTGCGGCTCCCGCTGAGGCCACTCCGTCCTCTATGGAGGGAGGCGAAGCGACGCCTTCACCACCTTGGTGGCGCCGTCTGTCCTGGCTCTGGACCGCAATTCTTGGCGGGCTTTTGGGCATGGTCTTTGCGCTGATCGTCTGGTCAGGCATCAATGGTTCCCTCGACGTCGCACACAGCCGTGCTGTCCTTGGCGTCGAGAGCGAGTTGAACGGCCTAGCGGCGGACCTGGAGACTCTGGGGACGGACGTTGAGGGGCTGCAAGGGCGGCTCGACGCCCTCGAAGGACTGGCCACGAGGATGGACGAGGTCGAATCGGCGGTGGGTGATCTGCACGAGGAGACGTCTGAGCTAAGCAAACAGGCTGATGCGCTGGAGGAGGACCTCGATGTCCTGTCTGAGGCGCTACAGACGGTGTCGGAGGACGTAGCGACGTTGAAGGATCAAGCCGAGCAGACGCAGAACTTCTTCAGCAGACTGCAGGCCTTGCTGAACGACATCTTCGGCGAGGTCGAGGAGACGTCAATGCCGACTCCAACGCCCACGCCTGAAGGGAAGTGAGGGCATAGCCAATGACAGAACAGAGAGATTCGTCAGGACGTTCTTTCGGGCGAGGCGTGGTAAGCGTCCTCCGTTTTCTGGTTCGCCTCGTTTTCGTCCTCGTGATCGGGGCGCTGATCGGACTGGGGCTCTTCTACGGTGTGCCGTGGGCTTATCGACGCCTGGTGTGGCCGGTTCAGGAGAACAGCGCTCGGATTGTCATCTTGCAGGAGCAAGTGGCAAAGAACTCAGAGAGCATATTCGACAACCAGCGTGCGCTGCAGGGTCGCATCGTGGCCTTGGAGTCTGAAGTCGCCGAGCTGCGAGAGGAGACCGCTGCCCAGGCTCAGGATCGGGAGGAGCTGAGGGAGGAGAGTGAGCGGCTAGCGCAGCGTATGACGGCCTTCGAGGATGACCTGGAGACGCAACTGGAAGCCCAACTGGAGGCCCAACAGCAGGATGTCGAGCAGTTTCGGTCGGACGTCGCGGGCAGCATGTCCGACCTGGAAGGGGAGGTCGACGGGATTCGAACTGAGGTCGAGGGGATCCGAGTTGAGCTCGAGGAGGCCCAACAAGAACTTGCTCAGCAGATCGAGATGTCTGGAGAGGATCTGAGCGATCTGGAAGGGCGGTTGGATGGGGCTGTCGCAGAGCTTAGGGGGCGGCTGCTGCTTCTCCAGACCGCGCAGGATCTGCTGAAGGTGCGTCTCTTGTTGGTGGAGGAGAATCCAGGGGCGGCGCGCGATACACTCGAGTTGGCCGTTGCCCACCTCGACCAAGCCGGCGAGTTGACCCTGTTGGAGGACGAGGTGGTGGATGATCTGCGCGAGCGGATGTTGGCCGCGGATGATCTGATCGCCGAACGCTCCTTCCGCGCTCGCCCGAGCTTGGAGGCGCTGTGGGCTGACGTGATGGGGCTGGTAACGCCTCTTGCGGCCCAGTCAACCCCCACCGAGGCCGAGGCGACCTCACCACTTCCCACGCCAACCCCGTCGCCTTAAGCTGATCAGGCATCCTCAGCGTTGAGAGATGCAGGTTGTCGTCGGTCACATGGAGGGGGCCATTGGGTGACCTCGGCCCCCTGTCGTCTTTGTTCATCGTGGTGACCTCAGCCGTTCTTCGTCTAGAGGGCGGCTGAGATTGCCGCGCTATGTCTTCTAGGGGCTTAAGTGGAGCTTCCGACATGAAAGAGAGATCCGTTTGAGCGAGATACGGTATAGCCGAGGTCTCAGCCTGTGGCAAGTGATGGCCCGGGGCCTGGGCGTTATGGTCATTCTGGTCATCTTCGTTCTCATGGGTGATACGGTGGCCACCGTCGGTCCGCTGGCCCCTCTGGTCTTCCTTCTGGCGGCCCTTCTTATGCTGGTCAACACCCTGGGCTACGTCGAGCTGACCATGAGCGTCCCCAGTTTTGATATCGAGAAGGAACGGGGCAGGGTGCGCTTCGGTGGGGCTTACGTCCAGGTTCATGAGGCTGAGGGCGGTTGGTTGGCCTTTCTCACCGGCTGGGTCCTCATCTTGGCCGGTCTGGGGGCGTGCGCCCTGCTGGCCCAGGCATTTGCTCTCCAGGTGACCACCCTGCTGCGCGATCATCTCAGGTTGGTGCTTCCCGCCTGGCCATGGGCGGCGATCCTGGTGATCCTGTCGGCGGCCAATAATGGGCTGGGTACCCAAGGGAGGCGACAGGGTCAGGCCATCCTGCTGTTGATAGTCGTCTTCCTGGGATTCGCTACGCTGGCCATCCCTCAGATCGACTTCGACCACTACGCGATGACGCAGCCGCATTGGAAACATATGTTGCCCCTTCTGATGGTCCCCTTTGTGGGCGTGGAGGTCGTAGCTAGCCTCCAGGGGGAGATGCGTCGGCGGACGAGAGAGGCTCCCCGCGCTCTGCTGCTGACGCCAGCGCTGGCCGCTCTGTTGGGGGCGATGATCGTTGCCGTGACCGTGGGCGTGGTGGGAGTCAAGACCCTGGCCGGCTCTTCGGTTCCCATGGCCTGGCTGGGATCGCGGGTGATCGGAGGGGCAGGTAGGCCGTTCATCTTGGCGACCGGCGCTTTTGGCCTTTCCCTCGCTTTCGGAAGCGCCTTTACGCTGGTCACGCGCCAGATTTACGCTATGAGCAAGGACGGCTATTGGCCGGCCGCTCTGCGGCGGATCCACCCGCGCCTGGGGACGCCGACCTGGACTATTCTGCTCGTGGCTCTGCTGCTGTTGCCGCTGGCCGCGCTGCCCGGCGATTCCCTCAGCCGGCTGACCGGATTGCTCTATCTGCTGGTTCTCATGGGGATCAACTTCACCCTTCTCCGCCGGCCACAGAGGGAATCCGCTCCCTTTGCCTTGCCCTTTCATCCGTGGATCCCGGGTCTAGCCCTGGTTCTGGATTTGTTTGTTCTACCCTTGAGCGAGGTGCTCTATCTGGTGGGGGCGGCTGTTAGCCTGGCATCGGGGGCGCTGATCTATCTGTTCTACGCGCAGGGTCGTCACGTCGAGGCGAAGGAGGGCGTCACTGTCTTCAAGCCGACGCGTGAGGAGCGGTCCAAGGCGAGCTATCGCATCCTGGTGCCCATCGCCAACCCGGCTACGGCCGGGACGCTGCTACGTCTGGCTGGCGTCCTGGCGCGCCAGCAGGAGGGCGAGGTTGTGGCCTTGCAGGTGGTGACCGTGCCCGATCAGGTGCCATTGGAGGAGGGACGCCCTCGGGCAGCGGCCGGTCGCGTACTGTTGGAGCGGGCTCTTAGCCAGGCACAGGAGGAGAACTTTCAGCTACAGACGATGACCCGGGTGGCCCATGACGTGGCCGAGGGGATTCTGGACACGGCACGCGAGGAGAAGGTGGATCTGATTCTGCTGGGCTGGCGGGGCTACACGCGTTCCGCCGGCGCCTCAATGGGGCCGATCATCGATGCCGTCATCCGCAACGCGCCTTGTGACGTGATCATCGCCAAGGGTAATGAATGGAAGGGAGCCCAAAAAATCCTGGTGCCCACGTCCGGGGGTCCGAACGCCCCTATTGCGGCGCGGCTCGCCTGGTTGATCTCGGAGGTCTACAGTTCGCAGGTGACGGCGCTGTACGTCCAGCTGGGACGGGCTACGCCGCAGCGGATGGAGGAGAACCGGCGCCTCATCGCCAAGACGTTGAAAGGGCTGGAATTCAGCTGCCCGCTTGAACAGAAGGTGGTCGTCGCGGACAGTGTGGTCGATGGCATCGTTCGGGAGGCCAAGGACTATGACCTGGTGCTGCTGGGGGCCTCGGAGGAGGGATTGTTCGATCAGTTCGCGTTTGGCTCCATCCCTCAGCAGATCGCCGCTCGGGTGCCCCGGACGGCCGTCATGGTCAAGCGCTACGGTGGCCCGACTGAGCTTTGGACTCGCAAGCTGGCCCGTAGTCTGTTCCGCATGCTCCCCAGGCTGAACGTGGAGGAGCAACTGGAGCTACGCGAGGTGATGAGTGACAGCGCGCAGCCGGGCGTCAATTACTTCGTGCTTATCGTCCTATCCGGCATTATCGCCACGCTGGGGCTGCTGCTGGACAGCGCGGCGGTGGTCATCGGCGCGATGCTCGTCGCCCCCTTGATGTCGCCCATCATGGGCTTCTCCCTGGGGATGGTACTGGGAGACGTACGGCTGATTCGGCTCTCCGTCGAGGCGGTTTTCAAGGGCGTGGCGTTGGCCGTCGTCATCGCCGTTTTCACCGGCCTCTTCTCCCCGTTCAAAGAGCTGACGGGCGAGATCATGGCCCGCACGCAGCCCACCTTACTTGACCTGGTGGTGGCGTTGGCCTCTGGGATGGCGGGAGCGTATGCCCTGGCCCGCAAGGAGGTAGGGGCCGCCTTGCCCGGCGTGGCTATCGCCGCCGCGCTGATGCCGCCTCTCGGCGTGGTAGGGTTAGGTCTGTCGCTGGGGGAACCACAGGTGGTCGGAGGTGCCTTCCTGCTTTTCGTCACCAATATCGCCGCCATCAGCCTGGCCGGCGTGCTCGTCTTCATGGTGCTGGGGGTTCGTCCCCAGACCTGGCGTCCGGAGACGCGGCGGCGTATACGGCGGGGGCTGGCCGGGTTCGCCTTCTTGCTGCTGGTGATCGCCATCCCATTAGGCGTCATCATGGGTGGCATCGTGAGGGACACGGCCAGGCAGCGCTCCATTCAAGAGGTGCTGCAGGAAGAGATGGCGGCTAACGGTCGAGAGCTGGTCGATGTCGAGCATCGGACAGAGCGGGAACGCTTGGTGGTGGTCGCTACGGTGCGGTCCGTTGATCGGCTTGAGGCGTCATTGGTTGACAGTATCGCAGAAGCGCTGAGAGAGCGCCTGAACCGGCCAGTAACTCTGGAGGTCGTCGCCCTTCCCGTTATTCGTTCAGCTGACTGAGGCGAGGGAGGCAGGAGGCTTGCGTCGAGAAAGAGCGTCTGAGAACCGGCTTTGGCTTCTGCTTCGTCCAGGGTGAGGTCATCGCAAGCTGGTGCCTCACTGTCTATGTCGCTGGTTCCGACGTCGAGCTTGGCCTTGCCACGGTGCCCGAGTATCGGAATCGTGGCTATGCCACCTTGACCGCCGTGGCCTGCGTTGAGCATAGCGTCGAGAGAGGGCTTACGCCTCACTGGCACTGTGATGAGGAGAACCTATCCTCGATCCGAGTGGCGGAGAAGGCTGGTTTTTCGAATCCCACCCATTATAAGGTCTGCACCTTCGCGTTGTGAGATGGTCGGGTTAGGCCATCGGCAGCGCTGGAACATTCCCTCTGCCACGGGCATGCCAACCGCTTTCCGCGCTGCGGCGGACTTCTACGACCAGGCGAGAGATCGATCGGGCGAATAGCTTGGATACTCCCCGGCGTTGTACAGACCGGGGAGTTGCTGTGTCAGAGGGGAACATTCTGACCGTGTTGACCGTCTATGAGGTGAAGTGGCAGACGATTGGCGAAGCAGGTCAGTCCTGTGAGTCATTAGCAAGGAATTAGGAGGGAAGATGAAAAGCAGATGGTCGTCAATTATGTTGGTGCTCATGCTGAGCACATTGATCGCCAGCGGCTGTGGCCCGGCTGCGCCCCAGCCTACGACGCCGCCGGCAACCGCGACCCAGGGGAGCGAACAGGCGGAGCCAACACCTGTTCCATCGGACGAGGACGCTTCCGAGGAGGATGTCAAAGTGCCTGGAGTAGCCATCGCATCTGAGAAGGAGCGAGTGGTCTCACCTGACGTGTCCGACGCGGATCTGAGCGAGTTGGTCGAGGGGAACACCGCATTCGCCTTTGACCTGTATCGGTTCTTCGCCGGGCAGCAAGAGGGGGACAATCTGTTCTATTCGCCCTACAGCATCTCACTGGCACTGGCAATGACGTACGCTGGGGCCGAGAGCGAGACGGAGGAGCAGATGGCCGATGCCCTCCGGTTCATCCTGCCGCAGGACCGGCTCCATCCCGCGTTCAACGGGTTGGATCAGGAGCTCGCCCAGCGGGGGGAGGGTGCCGAGGGGGAGAATCAGGGGGATGAAGAGAAGTCGAAGGGCTTCCGGCTGAATATCGCCAATGCCATCTGGGGACAGAAAGACTACGCATTCCTTGACACCTTCCTGGACGTCCTGGCCGAGAACTACGGGGCGGGGTTACGGGTGCTCGACTTCGTCGACGCCCCGGAGGAGTCGCGCATGACGATCAACGGCTGGATCAGCGAGGAGACCGAGGGCAAGATTGAGAATCTGATCCCGCAGGGTGCCATCGATCGTATGACCCGGCTTGTCCTGACCAACGCCATCTACTTCAACGCTGCCTGGGCGCATCCTTTCCGGGAGGAGGCGACCAAGGATGGTCCCTTCACCCTGCTCGATGGTGGCGAGGTGATGGTGCCCATGATGCGCCAGACGGAGTCCTTGGGCTACGCTGAGGGCGGGGGGTATCAGGCGGTTGAGCTGCCCTACGACGGGGGCGAGATGTCGATGGTGATCGTGCTGCCTGGCAGGGACAACTTCGAACCGTTTGAGGAGTCTCTGGACGGTGAGCAGGTGGAGGCTATCGTTGAGGGGTTGAAGTACCGGCAAGTCGCCGTGACGATGCCGACGTTCGAGTTCGATTCACGCTTCAGCTTGAATCAGGCTCTGGCGGAGATGGGGATGCCGGAGGCTTTCTCCGAAGGGGCGGATTTCTCCGGGATGACAGGCAGGAAGGACCTGTTCATCTCCGATGTGGTGCATAAGGCGTTTGTCTCGGTGGACGAAGAGGGCACAGAGGCGGCTGCGGCCACGGCGGTGGTGATGAAGCTGTCGGCGATGCCAGAAGAGCCGGTCGAGGTCACCATCGACCATCCCTTCCTGTTCTTGATTCGCGATATCGAGACCGGCGCCATCCTGTTCGTCGGACGTGTGCTTGATCCCAGTGCCTAGCATGGGCGTCTGAGCGCTTGCCCGAAGGACCTGCCCCCCGGTCGTCGTCGTCCGGGGGGTTTCTTCTCGTCTGCCGGCGCCGACTATTTCATTGAGGACGTGCCCTACGTGATGTACTTCCACGAGGGGTACGGGCTGCACGGCGTCACCTGGCACGGTAGCTTCGGCCACCCGATGAGCCACGGCTGTGTCAACCTGCCCACGCCAGAGGCGGAGTGGCTGTTCAACTGGGCCGAGATCGGTACCCTGGTCGACATCCACGCGTAGAGGACATTCGGGAGGATGCTTCCTTTTCCGCGAGATTCAGGTATACTATGCTCACGTGAAAGGGCAAGGATTACCGAAAGGAGGGGGCTATGAGGAGAAGTGGTCTGTTCTGGGGCGTCATCCTTCTTCTGGTCGGCCTATTGTTGCTCTTGAGCAACCTAGGCCTTGTCAGTGTGAACGTATGGAGCGCCGTTTGGGCCGTGGTCTTGATCATCCTGGGCGTGGGGATCCTGTGGGGTATCGTCTTCGGTTCCGGCGCCGCTGAAGACGCGGAAGTGGCAATCCCACTTGAGGGTGCAGGCAGTGCCAGGGTCCGCGTCAAGCATGGGGGCGGGCGCCTACGTGTGAGCGGTGGCGCCGCACCGGACGCGTTGTTGGAGGGCACGTTCAGTAGCGGCCTCGACTATCGAGCCCGGCGCAAGGGGAATGAGCTCAACGTGGAGATGTCGCCTCGCGACATTTTCTACTTCTTTACGCCCTGGAACTGGGGGCGCGAAGGCCTCGGATGGAGCTTCCGGCTCAACAGGGAGATCCCTCTATCATTGGCTTTCGAGACCGGTGCCAGCGAGACTCGCCTGGATCTGAGCGACTTGCGCGTCACCGACCTGCGGCTGGAGACCGGCGCAAGCTCGGTCAACGTGACCCTGCCGGCCGGTGCCGGCCATACGCGGGTTCGCGTTGAGGCCGGTGCGGCCTCGGTGTCACTCCACGTACCGCCTGACGTGGCTGCGCGGGTGCGATTCGAGGGGGCACTTGCCTCTGTCGATGTCGACCGGAATCGCTTCCCTCGCACGGATGGCGTTCACCAGTCGCCGGATTATGACGCGGCGCAGAACACGGTCGACATCGAGATTGAGGCAGGGGTCGGCTCGATCCGAGTGGGTTGAGCGTGTCACGTGACGAGTTCAAGGAGAGAGGACGTGCAATGAAGAAACTGACGTTTCGTATGGTATTGGGTCTTCTGCTGATCGCCGGCGGTATTCTCTTCCTGCTCGACAGCCTGGGGGTTATCGCCGTCGGAGCCATTCTGTGGCCAGCGATCTTTGGTATCGCGAGTCTGGCTTTTCTGGTCATTTTCTTGACTGCGCCGCAGGCCAATTGGTGGGCTGCCATCCCGGGATTTGTGCTGCTCGGGCTGGCAGGGACGATCTTCATCGACGAACTGCCCTACGCAGCTGCGGCGGAATGGAGCGGCGCCGTTTTCCTGGGCGGCATTGCGCTGGCTTTCTGGGTGATCTACCTGACCAATCCGGAGCAGTGGTGGGCGGTGATACCGGGTGGCGTTCTGTTGACGCTGGCTCTTGTCGCCGGGCTCTCCTCCACCCTGGAAGGGGTTGAGGTGGGCGGCGTCTTCTTCTTCGGTCTAGGCTTGACCTTTGCTCTGTTGGCGCTCTTGCCGACGCCGGAGGGGCGTCTCACGTGGGCCTTGATCCCCGCCATTGTGCTACTGGTTATGGGAGCGCTGATCACGGCAGCTGCCGCGGAGCTCATTAACTATCTCTGGCCGGTCTTGCTGATTGTAGGTGGACTCTATCTGTTGTATCGTGCGTTCAGCTCGCGCTAGCATCGGAGACGAGGGAGGGGAAAGATGAATGGTAAGAGAGACTTCCGACGGGGTGGGCTGGTCGGACCAGTGATCCTGATTGGCCTGGGCGTCGTCTTCCTGCTGAACAACCTGGGCATCCTGAGCTGGAGCATCTGGGGGGTTATCCTTCGCCTTTGGCCCATTCTCCTCGTCGCTGCGGGGCTCGATCTGATCCTTGGCCGTCGCTCGATCTGGGGTTCGCTGTTAGCTCTTGCCCTGACGTTCGCGGTGTTGGGAGCAGCCCTGTGGCTATCGGGAGCGGGGGCGATATCCGCGCAGTCGCCGCGTAGTGAGGAGATCGTTCAGCCCCTTGGCGACGTGGATCAGGCCGAGTTGACCATCGATCCGGGTATCGGTGGGTTACATATCGAAGCGGCGTCAGATTCCGCCAATCTGGTTGAGGGCACAGTCGACCTGGCCAGCCAGGAGGAGTTGGCACAAGATCTCACAGTACAGGGCCAGGGAGCTACCTTCACCTTGCGCACCGAACGCACATCCTTTGGCCCCTTCGTGGCCGGATCGATTGGACAGCGGCTTTGGGACCTGCAGGTCAGTCCCAGGGTCTCTCTGCGCCTGGAGGCCGATCTGGGTGTGGGGGAGATGGACCTTGATCTCTCTGATCTGATGCTGGAGAGCCTGGATGTGGAGCTAGGCATCGGACAGACGATCGTCACCCTGCCTGCAGAGGGGCGGTTCACGGCCCGCATCGACGGTGCCATCGGTCAGACGGTTGTCGTGATTCCGGACGGGTTGGCCGCTCGGGTGCGGTTGGATACGGGGATCACCGACAGGCAGGTGCCGGCCGATTACGGCTGTGCGGATGACGGCTGCAGTTCGCCCGACTACGAGACCGCCGACCATCGCGTCGACCTGGATGTCAGCCAGGCGATTGGAAGCCTGGTCATAAGGCACTGACATCCAGCCATTTGCCCCACGGGCCTGGAACAGCGGGAATAGACTAGGAGATAGTGTAGAAGACAGTGAGCACGTATAGGCAAGACTATCACATTCACACCAGCTTCTCAGTTGACAGTGAGGCGCATATGGAGGCTGCTTGCGAGGCGGCTATCGTCGGTGGCATTAGCGAGATCGCCATCACGGATCACCTTGATTTCGGCCCCGAGGATCCGACCGATTACTTCCGCGCCGCCGAGTACCTGACCGCGATTGAACGCTGTCGCCAACGGTATGACGGTCAGTTGGTCATCCGGGCCGGCGTTGAGGTTGGTGAGCCGCACTTATTCGCCGCGGAGGCCTCCGCCGTGCTTGAAGATCGAGCGTTCGATGTCGTGCTGGGCTCCGCACACTACGCCAAGGGCATGAAGGCGACCTGGCTAGAGGGTTTCTTTGAGCAGCCGCTCCGTCAAGCCTACGAATCCTATTTCAGACAGGTCGTTGACCTGTCTGCGGAAGGTGAGTTTGACGTATTGGCCCATCTCGATCTGGTGAAACGGGACGCGCGTGGGTTCGGCAAGCCGTACGATGGCCCTGGGCCTTACACCGACATGATCCGAACGGCCCTCAGATCACTTGTGGAGCGGGGCAAGGGGATCGAATTGAACACGTCCCCCCTACGCCGTGGACATCCTGAGCCGTGTCCTTCGTTGCAGATCTTGCGCTGGTACCACGAACTGGGAGGGCAGGTACTCACGCTGGGTTCGGATGCCCATGCTCCGACTGCTGTTGGGAGACACATCGATCTAGCTATGGAGATGGCCAAGGACGTCGGTTTTGAGTATCTGGCAACGTTCAGAAGGAGAAAGATCGATTGGGTAAGGATTTAACTCGCGTGGAGAAGAGGAAAGAAGAAGCGACGGAACGCCCCAAGCGTCGTCCTCCTTGGATTCGGGTGCGGGCGCCTGAAGGCGAGTCCTATCACTGGCTTAAGCGGCTGATGCGGGCCAAGGAACTGTACACCGTCTGCGAGGAGGCTCATTGTCCCAACATTGGCGAGTGCTGGGGACATCGCACCGCCACGTTCCTGATTCTGGGCGATACTTGCACCCGCAACTGCCGTTTCTGTGACGTCAAGACTGGTCGGCCTGGTCCACTGGATCCCGACGAGCCTGAGCACGTCGCTCAGGCGGTGCATGCGATGGGCCTCAGGCACGCCGTGATCACGTCAGTAGATCGAGATGATCTATCTGATGGTGGCGCCTCGGTCTTCGCTGCCGTGATCCGGCGCATCCGAGAGCTGCAGCCGGGATGTACGGTGGAGGTCCTTATACCAGATTTTCGTGGGGAGATTGCGCCACTTCGGGTGATCATGGACCAGCGTCCTGATATCCTCAACCATAACATTGATACTGTACCGCGTCTCTACTCGGAGATACAGCCTCAGTGTCGCTACGATTGGTCACTGGGTGTGCTGAGGAATGCCAAAGAGCTATGGCCAGAGGCGATCACCAAGAGTGGGGTCATGGTCGGTTTGGGTGAGACTGTGGACGAGGTTCTGGAGGTTATGCACGACTTGCGGAGCGTTGACGTCGATATCCTCACGGTCGGCCAGTACCTACAGCCATCCCGACAGCACGCACCAATTGTGCGCTACTACGAACCGGAGGAGTTTGCGAGGTTTGAGGAGCGTGGTTACGAGATGGGGTTCCGGTGGGTGGAAAGCGCCCCACTGGTGCGAAGCTCCTACAATGCAGAAGCGCAGGCGCGCGCACTGTCTGGGCAGGCTCGGGATTAACCCGCGTTCACAGGTGCTTGTGTCGACTCCGTGACGCCTGAACGTCTGCAGTGCGTCTTGTAGAGACCAGTTCGAATAGCGGGAGCGCCGCCGAAACCGCCCGTTCGCGCTGGTTGACGGCGTCGCCCCGCTGTCATTGATGCTACCCTCGGGGTGCTCCCCTCACAACTCACTTCCTCACAGCTTGATGCGCCAGCGCACGGATCGAGGCTTGGCCTATTCGTGTCATTCGTCCCTGGGTGTCATTCGTGATTCAGACTTGGCCATTCGTATCCTTCGTCCTTTCGTGCTCTTCGTGATTCCGGCTATAGGACTAACCTACTATTGAAGCAGGTGGCTGTAGATGCTATCATCAAGAGCATAGAAGGAGGCTCTAGTGTGAGGTCTATGAGATGAAAAAGCCACGTGTTGTGATTTTAGCTGCAGCCATCATCTTGATGCTCAGTGGGTTTGTGCCAGGCCCAGCCTCGGCGGAGACTGAGCCGGTCGATAGCTCTCCATTGCCAGGTTGGTTCACGCCCACATCGACAGCTTTGGGCTCCGATGGCGGAGCGCCTGTCAGCTCCGCGGTGAATGCTTCTGCCGGGCCGGAGATCGTCCTGAGCGAGGAAGATGATGGGCGTCGCGTTGAGATCAAAGAAAGCCAGGTGTTGGTCATCAGCCTGCCTGCCAATCCCTCCACCGGGTATATCTGGGAGGTCCAGGAACCTGCATCTTGGAGGGTAAGACAGATTGGAACGGTCCGGTTTGAGCCGAGCTCTGACTTGCTCGGCGCGCCTGGCGAGCAGGTCATGCAGTTCAGGGTCTTGGAGGCGGGCGTTTCTGCCCTCCCGCTGGTCTACCATCGCCCATGGGAGAGGGAGAAGGCGCCGCTCGACACATTCTCGATCCAGGTCAAGGGCGTGGGAGCGTTCATCGAGGGGCCAAAGAGCCTGGCTGATGACACTGTGAAGGCTACTACGCCTGAGCTGTCTTATGGCGAGAGGACGATCACCGAGGATACCCAGTCGGTCCAGAGTATTGCGTCATCCTTTAACTGGTGCAGTCAAGGTGGTTGTACGTCGGTCAAGAACCAGGGGTCTTGTGGCAGCTGCTGGGCCTTTGCCACCGCTGGCGTGATGGAGTCAGCCATCAAGATCAAGGATGGCGTCGGGCGCAATCTCTCGGAACAATATCTCATCTCTTGCAATACGTACGGGTGGGGCTGTGGGGGGGGATGGTGGGCCTTTGACTACTATGTCGACCAGGGGCAGAATGACGATGGGGCGGTCTATGAGGCTGACTTCCCCTATCAGGGGGCGGATGTTGGTTGCTCTCCTCCGTATCCTCATCATGAGACGATCACCCACCACGGTGGAGCTAGCGGCTCGGTGAGTGGGATCAAGCAGGCCATACAGGATCATGGACCGATTGCTGTCGCTGTCTGCGTTGGCTCTGCCTTCCACAACTACCAGGAGGGTGTGTTCCAGACGGACGAGAGCTATTCCTGTCCGGACGATAATCCCGTCAATCACGGTGTCGTCCTGGTCGGTTGGGATGACAGCCAAGGTAGCAATGGTGCATGGCGCCTGAAGAACTCCTGGGGATCCTACTGGGGTGAGGGCGGGTACATGTGGATCGGGTATGGGGTCTCCAATGTGGGCTATGGCGCTGCGTACGTCAACTACGAGGGGGGAGGAGGTTCTCCCAACAGCGCGCCTTACGCTCCGAGCAACCCCACGCCGGCGGACGGCGCCACAGACCAGAGCGTGGACGTGGACTTGAGCTGGATGGGCGGTGATCCGGACGGCGACTCGGTGACCTATGACGTCTACTTAGAGGCAGGAGACTACACGCCGGAAGACTGTGTCTGCAGCGGTCTGTCTAGCCCAACGTGTGATCCGGGCTCGTTAGACCATGGCCTTAACTATTACTGGAAGGTGGTGGCGGAGGATAGCCATGGTGAGACCACCACCGGCTCGGTCTGGAGCTTCACGACCGAGGGCACACCAAACGACCCGCCCTACGCTCCGAGCAACCCCACGCCGGCGGACGGCGCCACAGACCAGAGCGTGGACG
>CAYQZG010000042.1:5793-6510 GCA_964421785.1 uncultured Anaerolineales bacterium | reverse complement strand
TAACTATTACTGGAAGGTGGTGGCGGAGGATAGCCATGGTGAGACCACCACCGGCCCGGTCTGGAGCTTCACGGCTGTTGAGAGTGTGGAGGCTCGCTTTGAGGGGTCGCCGACAGAGGGGGTGGCGCCGCTGGAGGTGACCTTCACGAACGAGAGCACGGGGGACTACGATACCTGTACGTGGGACTTCGGAGACGGGGCTACTGTATCCGATTGCGGGGGTGTGAGCCACGAGTACCAGTCACATGGCGACTACACGGTGAGCCTCACGGTCAGCGGACCGGGAGGGACGGACACGCGGAACCGAAGCGGCTATGTGAGAGTGTACGAAGCGGTGGAGGCGAACTTCAGCGGCGAACCATTGGAGGGAGCGGCGCCGCTGGAGGTGGCATTCGCCAATCAGAGCACGGGGGATTACAACACGTGCTCGTGGGACTTCGGAGACGGAGCCACTGCGTCCGATTGCGGGGATGTGAGCCACGAGTACCAGTCGCCCGGCGACTACACGGTAAGCCTCACGGTCAGCGGGCCAGGGGGGACGGACACGTGGACGCAGTCGGAGTACGTGACGGTGTACGAAGCGGTGGCGGCGGACTTCAGCGGGGGGCCGCTGGAAGGGATAGCGCCGCTGGAGGTGACCTTCACGAACGAGAGCACGGGGAACTACGATACCTGTACGTGGGACTTCGGAGACGGGGCTACTGTATCCGATTGCGG
>CAYQZG010000042.1:0-5693 GCA_964421785.1 uncultured Anaerolineales bacterium | reverse complement strand
GGCGACTACACGGTGAGCCTCACGGTCAGCGGACCGGGAGGGACGGACACGCGGACGCGGAGTGAGTACGTGGTAGCGTACGAGGCGGTGGAGGCGAACTTCAGCGGAGAGCCGCTGGAGGGGGTGGTGCCGTTGGAGGTCACGTTCAGCAACGAGAGCACGGGAGACTACCATACGTGCACCTGGGACTTCGGAGACGGGAGGACCGTGTCCGATTGTGGCAACGTAAGCCACGTGTACGAATTGCCTGACGCCTACACGGTGCGTCTGACGTTGAGCGGGGATGGTGGGGCGGACGCGCAGACGCGAGCTGACTACGTGACCGTCACTCCCCCGGTGCGGCCTGTCTCTGATGTAGCGCTTCGCCAGATGCCTGCCGGGGATCTCTTCACCGGGAATGACGTGCACTTCGTGGCTGAGGCGGAGGGTACGGTGCCTTTCACATACACCTGGACCTTGAACGGTGAGCCGGTGGTGGAGGACTCCAACCGTTTTGAGTACATGTTCGATACAGCCGGGGAGTATGACGTCGAGGTGACGGTCAGCAACGCGGCTGGGGAGGCCTCCGCTTCACGCAGCTTGGCGGTGAGGGACCCGCAAGCGGGAGGACAGCCCGATCTCTCCGGTTCATTCCAGGTGGTCAATCCGAACAGTGTGCAGAGCGGCGACATCTTGACCTACACCACGGTGTTGCACAACGGTAGCTCCGTGGTGGCCGAGGCGGTGCTGGTCGATCCCATCCCGATGTACACGGACTACGTCGCGGGGAGTGCCGAGGCCAGCGACGGTAGTGAAGTGACGCTTGAGGATGGAGAGCTCACTTGGTCGGGCCAAATCGTGTTGGGTGTGCCGGTCATCATAGAGTACCAGGTCAGGGTCCAGGAGACGGAAGCTCTGCAGGCGGGTGCGACAATCGCCAACGCGGGACGTTTGGAGGATGGGCTGGGTAACGAGGTGCTGCTGGAGGCCAAGGCTTCCTATGACGCTGCGGTGGGAGTGATCATCGAGGGAGGAGTTCTCCATACCAATGTCCCCACAGTGACTCTGGCGCTTTGGAACCCCGAAGGTCTGCCGCAGATTCGCTTGTGCAACGAGGGTAGGTTTGGTGAGGGTGCGAGTTGGGTTGATGAGGACGCCATCCAATACTGGAGGCTAGATGTTGGGCGAGGCGATATCCATGCGCCGCTGAGCGTCTATGCAGTGTTCCAGGATGAGACCGGTGAGCAGTATGGGCCCGTTCACGACGACATCATCTACGACCCGGTTCCGCCACGCATCACTGATCTAGCCATCGTAGATCGAGGGGCGCGTTGCGCGGCGGACAATGCCTCCACCTGGTCGTCGGTGGTGACGGCGGGAGGGCATGCCGTTCGCGTGGCTGTCAGCGATGATAACAGCGGCGTCGCCAGTGTGCAGATCAGCGACGATGCTGGGTTTGAGACGTTCTCAGAGACTGCGGTTACGACCAATGTGATCGAGATTCCCATTCCCTGGGATTATGTGTCGTCCCCCCAGGTCTTCGTGCGCGCCATAGACCGGGCGGGCAACGCCTCCGAGGTTAGAAGCGAGCAGAGCCACAAGGTCTACTTGCCCCTGCTTGTTAGGGCCCACCCTGGGCCGACGGAGCTACCCGAGTAGATGGAAGGGCCTCCCCTTATAGCTTGAGGTCAAGGAGGGGGGCTGATAGGACGTGCGGAGCCAGTCCGTCGTCTTCGAAGTGTGCCCTGAAGCGAGAGACGAAATCCTCTGCGCTGTAGTGATGGCTTTGCGGCCCCGGTTGCTCAAGAGCATAGGCAGCTGCTACGCTGCCAAGCCTGCCAGAAAGCGCCCAGGGCAGCTTGAGGGCAAGTCCCTTGACCAGGCCGGCCCGGTAAGCGTCCCCCACACCCGTCGGATCGTCCACGTATTGAGGCACCGCGGGGGGGATGTGATATACGCTTTCCCTCGTCCAGATACGAGATCCCTCTGCTCCTCTCGTGACAACACAAGCTTCTCTGGGTGCTGTTTGAATCTGTTCGGCGGTCAGGCCGGTCTTCTCGCGCAGCATCTCGAACTCGTACTCGTTGACGACCAGTAATGAGGATCCTTTCAATCCCATCGTTAGTTCCTCTCCGGTCAGTCGCACAATCTGTTGGCTGGGGTCGTACAGATAAGGGATGTCCAACGTTTGGCATTCGGCAGCGTGCTTCACCATCGCCTGGGGATCATTCGGCGAGATGACGACGAGGTCTATGGCATCGTCCCTCAGTGAGTGAAGTGACAAACTTCGGGCCCGGGCCATCGCGCCGGTGTAGAAATTCGCAATCTGATTGCCATCCTCATCGGTGCTGACGAAGAAGGAGGCTGTGAACAGATCGGCTTCGGTCCGGACGAGCGAGGTATCTACGCCGTGACTCTGCAGCCAGGTGCGGTAGGCTTCGAAATCGCGTCCTACGGTGCCCATCAGCCGCGGCCGCTCTCCGAGCAACGCCAGGTTGTAGGCGATGTTCGCGGCACATCCCCCACGCTGCTTCTGCATTTCATCCACCAAGAAGCTGACGGAGAGACGATGGATCTGATCCGGAAGGATGTGTTCGGCGAAGCGCCCTGGAAAGGTCATCAAGTAGTCATAGGCGATAGAACCGGTGACGATGATGTTCATCTATCTCCCCCTATTGGCTGAAGCCGCCACAATGACGATCTGCTGCGCGGCACTGGCTCTTCGAGTTGGCAAAATAGGTGCCAGGCACTTCAACGGCGGCCTTACCAACCGCCAGGCACCTTTGAGTGTTAGCTGAACTGCACCTTCAGTAGAATCCACAGCCAGCGGATCCCGGTGCGATACGCGTGTAGGCCCACCAATCCCTTGCCCTGTTCCGCGGTCCGAGGATGGTAGGCGATGGGCACCTCTTTGATCTGGTATCCATGCTTGAGCAGTCTGCAGGGTAGCTCGAAGTCGAAGTCGAAATCCCGATCGCTTAGGTTTAGTGAGCGAACGATGTCCACGCGAGCCAGCTTGAGCGCCACGGCGATGTCGGTCAGCTGCCCGCCGAAGAACAGATTGGCGAGCCAGGTGAGGAGCCGCACCCCCCAGTAGTTCTCTGCGTACTCGTAGATCTTGCGGCCGCCGAGTGTCCGTGAGCCGAAGACGGCTGAGGTGTCTCCTGGGTTGATTGCAGCGGTCATGCGGGCCAGGTCGTCGGCCTCATACTCGAGATCCGCGTCGAAGATGGCGAAGTAGTCGCCGCGGGCCTCCTCAATACCTGTCAGGATCGAGGCGCTCTTACCTCTGTTCCGCGGGTGGAAGACGATCTTAACCCCAGGAAGGTCCACGGATTGGAGCAGTTCCCGCGTCCCATCGGTGGAGAAGTTGTCCACGACGATGATCTCCTGTTCCCATTCTGGCCCCAGGTCAACCTCGCGGGCCTGTTGGATCGCGTCGAGGATGGTCCGCCGCTCGTTGTAGGCGCAGATGATGATCGATAGCAACGTCGTGTTCTCACTCATACTGGGCCTTCACTGCTGTTGGAAGAAGTCATCAAAGACTCCCAGCACATACTCGATCCGTGCCTCATCCAAGCCTGGATAGACGCCGATGAAGAACGACGAACGGAGGATGCGATCGGCGTTTGGGAGATCACCCACTGTGCGGTGGTTGATCTCGCGGTAGCCCGGTTGCCGCACCAGATTGCCGGCCAGGAGCAGACGCGTCTCGATGTTCCGATCCTCCAGGAACGTGATCAAATCACGACGCGTGAAGGGGGTATCTGTTCGTAGCGTGAGGGGCAGGGCAAACCAAGCGGGATCTGAGCGCTGGCTCCAACTTGGCAGAAGCAGGAACTCCTCATAGGGTTTCAGGCCCTCGTATAGCCGTCTGAAGTTGCGTTTGCGGTCGTCAACGAACCCGGACAGTTTCTCCAGCTGTGCCAGACCGATGGCCGCCTGCACGTCCGTCATTTTCATGTTGTATCCAATCTCGACGTACAGATAGCGATGGTCGTAGGGCTCATCCAGCCCAGGGATCCGCCACCCAAGACGGTTGCCGCAGGCACCCTCCGGTGGGCTGTCGTGCGTACACCGACAGTCGCGTCCCCAATCCCGCAAGCTGCACGCGATGCGAGCCAGGTGGGAGCTATCGGTCGCTACAGCGCCCCCCTCACCGGTCGTCATATGGTGGGAGGGGTAAAAGCTGAACGTGGACATGTCGCCAAAGGTGCCGAGCATCTGTCCATCGTAGGTAGATCCAAGGGCCTCGCAGGTGTCCTCGATGACGTAGAGGTCGTGTTGCTGAGCGAACTCCATCAGGGGACCCATGTCAACCGGGTTGCCCAGCATATGCGCCACGAAGATAGCCCGGGTCCGATCAGAGAGGGCCAGATCCAGTTGCTCTGTATCAATGTTGTACGTTCCTAATCGACAATCGACAAAGACCGGCACCAGCTCGTTCTGCACAATGGGAGCGGTTGTGGTGGGGAAGCCCATCGCAGCCGTGATCACCTCATCGCCCGGTTCAAGCCGTCGCTCCAGGCGCTGTGATCGCAGAGTGGACATGGCCAGCAGATTGGCTGAAGAGCCGGAGTTGACCGCCAGCGTCTTGTTCAGGCCGAGAAAGCCGGCCAGTTGATCCTCGAAAGCCTCGGTGCGAGGACCTACGGTGAGCCAGAAATCGAGCGCCGCATCCACAGCGGCGATTAGCTCTTGCTCGTCGTAGACCCGTCCGGCATAGTGAACGCGGGTATCTCCCGGCACGAATGTGCGATCCGCGTGGGCCTGACGGTAGTACTCAGCGACTTGACTCAGGATCTTTCGACGCAGGGCCTTGACTTCCTTGGCTTCAGATATCATATCGCTTGTTCCATCTTAGACCATGTTTGTTTCATCGTGATCCGCAATCCTTCCTCAAGTGGGGTCGTGGCGCGCCAGCCAATAAGCTGGGCTGTACGGTCGGCGTCCGCGACAAGATGCATAGCGGCACCTGTGCGATAGGCATGGGCGCCCGGTTGTATGTTACCTTTTGCGTCTGCCAGTTCCCAGATCTGCTCCACGACGCGCAGGACTGGGATGCCGCTGCCGGTACCTAGATCGAGGCTTGTCCCTTCAATCCCCGCTCTCTCCGCAGCTGCTATCATACCATCGGCTACATCCTCCGCGAAGATGAAGTCCCGCTCTTGCTCGCCGGGTGTCATTGGGAAGTCCTCGCCCGACATTGCCGCCCTCACGGCGGCCGGGATCAGCGTGTGACCGGGCTGTCCCGGTCCGTAGACCTGGAAAGGCCGCACGGTGACGACAGGCAGCTCATAGGCTCGCCAGTACATCTGCCCGAAGGCCCACGCTGCGACCTTGGAGGCGGCGTAGGCATTGAAGGGGTCTAGCTTCCTGGGGCTCTCCCCCCCTCTGATCCCCCCCGCTGGGGGGGAGGCGCCGTACTCGTAGCTGGTGCCGACCAGCACCACCCGCTCTACATTGTTCCCCTTGCTTTCCCTTAGGGCTTTGAGCAGATTGACCACGCCCCCGACGTTCACTCTCAAGGCCAGCATGGGATCTACGTCAGGGTTGGTAACGCCGACGGCAGCCAGGTGGAACACGACATCCGGTGCTACGTCACCAAGGGCGCTCCGTACTGCCTCGACGTTGCGAATATCGAAGGTCAGTGGGCTCTTCTCCCCCCCTCTGGTCCCCCCCGGTGGGCTCTTGTCCCCCCCTCTGGTCCCCCC
>CAYQZG010000041.1:28460-28852 GCA_964421785.1 uncultured Anaerolineales bacterium | reverse complement strand
ACCTCAAACAGAGCAATCGCATTAAGCGAAGCGGCAGGCTCACAGCCCTCGTCCTCGAGGGCGTCGCAACCGAGAGAGCAGAGCTGTGTAAGCGAAGGAAGCACAGCGGCTGAAGCGGCATTCATGTCGAAGGACGACTCCGAAATGGCGTCTAGGAGCGCACGATGTCCATATGCGATAGCCCTGGGACCCCAGAATTGCCTCCTTGACAATTTAATTCCTTTATGGTATAGTTGCATCACCTTTTAGTCAACGATGCCTCGCATCGTAGCACCATCACTGCCCTTTAACAAAATAACAACGACACAGACAAACCTTTCTGGGGGGGGGGGGGGGGAGGCCGGGGGCGGGGGAGCGGGGGGGCGAGAGAGAGAGAGGGAGTAGAAGAGAGG
>CAYQZG010000041.1:0-28450 GCA_964421785.1 uncultured Anaerolineales bacterium | reverse complement strand
CTTAACAAAATACCACCGACACAGACAAACCCTTCTTCCCTCCCCCCTCCCTCTTCCCTTCTCCTTTGTCCATCGTCCGTCGTCCAATCAAGGTATGTTTGTTCCCCAGAAAAAGGGGGCTGCCCCCTGTCCGTCGTCGCCGCCCCTGTCCACTGCCGCCGGGCATGACGTCCCATGTCACCCCCAAAATCGGCCTTCTAGTGGGCATGGCGCCCAAGAACAGCCCTTTTCACCCCCCTCGCCCCACCGTGCCGCCAGACCCTTTAACAGCACCGCCCTATTGTCAATGAGCAGCCCGAACCCGATGTCCCAAAGTGACCCACGCGCTATCACACGGCCTCACGCCGTGACCCGCCGGTAGAAAAGCGGCAGCGGCTGCACCGGTTCGTCGCTGAAGGTATGCGCCGCCAGCACCTGCTCGCGCGCCGCCGCCAGCTTCTTCTCGTCGTTGGCGTGGATCGTAAACAAGGGCGTCCCCCTCTGAACCAGGTCGCCCACCTTGCGGTGCACCAGCAGGCCCACGCTGTGGTCGATGGCCTGTCCCTTCTTCTCGCGCCCGCCCCCCAGGTCGACCACGGCTATTCCGACCTTGGCGGCGTCGACGCCCTTCAGGTAGCCGCTGCGCGGTGCCAGCACCGGCTCCACCACCGGCGCCTGGGGCAGCTTCTCCGGGTCGTCCACGGCGCTCACGTCCCCGCCCTGCGCCTCGACCAGCTCTCGGAACGTACGCCACGCTGCACCCGAGGACAGTGTGTCCAACGCCAGCGTCAGCGCCGTGTTGGCGTCCTTGGCCCTGCCGCTCAGCCGCAGCATCTCGGCAGCGACGGTCAGCACGTGCTCCCGAAAGTCACGCGGCCCACCCTCGTGGAGAGTGCTGATCGCCTCACGAACCTCCAGCGCGTTCCCTACTGCCCAACCCAGCGGCTGATTCATATCCGAAATCAGCGCCACTGTCTCGCGGCCCGCCTGCTCTCCCAGACGCACCAGGCCATGAGCCAAAGCCTCGGCTTCTTCCATCGTCTTCATAAAGGCGCCGTTGCCCATCTTCACATCTAGCAAGATAGCGTCGGCTCCAGTTGCCAGCTTCTTGCTCATGATTGAGCTGACGATAAGGGGGATCGACTCCACCGTGGCCGTCACATCCCGCAGCGCGTACAGCTTCCTATCGGCCGGTGCCAGATCCGCCGTCTGTCCCGTGAGGACGACGCCGATCTCCTCCACTTGAGCCTTGAACGCCTCTATGCTCAGATCGGTCCGGTAGCCGGGGATCGACTCCAGTTTGTCGATGGTGCCGCCGCTGAATCCCAGGCCGCGCCCCGTCATCTTCGCCATCGGTACACCGCAGGCAGCCACCAGAGGTGCCAGAACCAGGCTCACCTTATCGCCCACCCCGCCGGTGGAGTGCTTGTCCACCACCAACAGATCCTGTCCCCCCTCTGTGGGATGGACCAGATCGCTCAGATCAAGTGTATCGCCGGAATGGGCCATGGCCATCGTCAGATCGTGGGTCTCGCGATCGTTCATGCCCTGGAGGAAGAGGGCCATCAGCCAAGCCGCCGCCTGGTAATCAGGGATTTGGCCCTCCGTGTAGCGTTGAACAAAAAAAGCGATCTCCTCCCGCGAGAGCTCGCCACCGTCGCGCTTCTTGACAATCACGTCCACTGCATGCATAGTTCACCTCAATGTTAGCTGAAGAGAAAACACATCATAGCACGCCCTTGGCTTACCACAAGCTCGCCAACGGTTGAGACTACAAATCGACCAACCGGAGCGCCAGATCGGCCGTCTTATGCGGCCGGACGTTGACCTTGAAGTCTGCGATGCGTCCCTCCGCGTCGATGGCGAAGTGACTGCGCTTGACACCCTCGTATGTTCTGCCAAACGCCTTCTTCTCCCCCCATGCCCCGTACGCCTCGGCTACCTCGTGCTCCGGATCGGAGAGGAGAATGAAGGGTAGATCGTACTTCTCGCGGAACGCCACCAGATCCTCTGGGGCGTCGGGGCTAATCCCGATCACCACTGCGTTCTCGGCCTCAATCTGGGTGTAGACGTCGCGCACCGCACAGGCCTGCTTCGTGCAGCCCGGCGTGTCGGCCTTAGGGTAGAAGTAGATCACCACCCGCTGACCGCGGACATCGGATAGACTGACCTGACGGCCATCATCGGCCTTCAGGGTGAAATCTGGAGCCTTATCGCCTGTTTCCAGCATGTGTCCCCCCTACGGTAAGTCCTCTATTCCTCCGCCAGGTAAGAATTCACCTCCATGCCATCGGTCATGATCTTGTGGATGGGGCAATGGTGGGAGACGGCGTAGAGCCGATCCCGGTCGCGGTCGGTCAGGTCGCCGCTGAGGGAGATCGCCTCCTCGATACGCTCCTTGTAGGTCCCGATGTCCTCGCACTCCGCGCAGTCCTCGGCAAAGATGCGATTGTACTGGAGGTCGAAGGAGACCTCCTCCAGGTCGATGCCGTGATGCTGCGCATAGGTATGCAGCACGATCCCGGTGCACGACCCCAGGCTTGCCATCAACATGCCATAAGGTGTCAGCTCGTGGACGTGATGGACCTCCTGAAGCTCCTTGGAATCAGGCTGGTGAGGATCAGCCGCCTGGATGTCGGTGATGAAGTTCCTATCCTGACGAACGACAACGTGTTCTCCCATGGACGTAACCTCCTTTGGTGATTCTCAAGGCTCGATGTCCCGTCACACATAAGCCCAAGGCAGGCCTCGGGGCAGCGATTGGACCCGATTTCGCCTGCAATCCCTCGGAGACGGAACACCGAGCGTTCTCCCGGTGCGCCGCTCTGCTTACAGCAGTTCCGTGCGTGCGACGCACCTTACGTTGCGTGCGGCTCTCGCGGCTTGGATCGCCGCCGCCCGACCCATAGCTACATGATCTCCGCCCGTAGCGCCGCTACCTGCTCCGTGGTAAGCTTCTCCAACGGCTGCTTCACCAGGGGGCCGGCCTCTAGGGCGGGCACCTGCTCCTCATAGCTGGGGACCGACGCATCGCGGTACAGGATGCCAATGGGGATGCGCTCTCCCCATTCCTGCGCCTTTGCCCAGGCAGCCTCCCAGTCCGAAGCGTCATACCCCTCCTCCTCCTGCAGCTTGTAGACTCGCTCCTTGTAGAACGCGTAGGCGTAGGAGCGGTTCCAGGTCACGCACGGCTGCATGACGTCCACCAGCGCGTAGCCAGGATGCTCCAGTGCCTCGCCGATCAGCCACGCCAGGTGCTGCAGCTCTCCCGAGTAGCCGCGGGAGACGAACGTGGCGCCCAGGGTCATAGCCAGCGCCGGGGGGTTCACCGGACGCTCGATGGAGCCCGCCGGCGACGTAGGCGTCCGCTTCCCCTTCTCGCTGGTGGGCGAGTACTGCCCCTTCGTCAGGCCGTAGATGCGGTTGTCCTGCACCACGTCGACCAGGTTCACGTTCCGACGCACCGTCTGGACGAAGTGATTCATACCCTCGTTGAAGCTATCGCCGTCGCCGTGGACGGCCATCACGGGAAGATCGTGATTGGCAAGTCGCGCGCCGGTGGCAACCGCCAGCGTCCGTCCGTGGAGCGTGTGGAAACCCGTGCTCCGCATGTAGTGCGGAAGCTTGCTCCCACAGCCAACCCCGGTGACAAGCAAGATGTCGTGCGGGGCCATGTCGCGCTCCGCCAGCGCCATCTTGATCGCGCTGAGGATAGCGTAGTTGCCGCAGCCCTTACACCAGGTGGGCAGCGTGTCTGTGTTGAAATCTCTGAGCGATACCATGTCAAACCTCCTCGGACAGTTGAGCCACATACTCAGGGGTGAAGGCCCGTCCATCGTACTTGCGGATCGATCCATCCATCGAAAGCCCGGTGCGGGCGCGGATTAGCGTCTCCAGTTGGCCGGTGACGTTGCCTTCGATCACCACCGTCCGTTGGGCGCGCTTCAACGCCGCCTCTGCTCCCGGCGGGAAAGGATGGAGCGCGGTGAAGTGCAGCATGTTGGCGCGGCCGGCCTCCTGCTCGTTCAGCCGCTCCACCGCCTCTCGCACCGGCCCAAACGTCGAGCCCCAGCAGACGAACGTCACATCTGCCTCCTCAGGACCGTAGAGAGCCGGCTCCTCCACCATAGGGAAAGCAAGCAAAGCGGCATCCACCTCCTGGCGCATACCCTCCATCTTCTGCATGCGCTTGTCCGCCTGGGCGATGCGATTCTCAGCATCCTCGCTGACCGCGCCGAACTCATCGTGCTCGTTGGCCGTCGAAACCCAGACGGCGTTGGGATGACCCGGCGTCGCACGCGGTGAGACGCCGGACTCGGTCACCTTGTAGCGCTTATAGGGCCCTTCCAGACGATCCAGTTCCTCCTCGGTCAGCAGTGCCCCACGGTCGATCTCCACCGCGTCGAAATCGAGCGCATCGGCCTCCACGGTGCGATAAGCAGCCGCCAAATAGTGATCGCTCATCACCAGCGCGGGTGTCTGATACCGGTCCGCCAAGTTGAAGGCCTGCCAGCCGACGCGGAAAGAGGCCTCCACCGTCCCCGGCGCCAGCAAGAAGCGGGGGAACTCTCCCTGCGAAGCGTGCATCATGAACAGCATGTCCGCCTGCTCCGTGCGGGTGGGCAGCCCCGTGGCAGGGCCAGGCCGCTGCGCATTGTAGATCACCACCGGCACCTCGGTGATCCCCGCCAGCCCCAACGCCTCCACCATCAGCGAGAAGCCCCCGCCGGAGGTGGGACACATCGCCCGCACCCCCTGGAAGCCAGCCCCGATCGCCATGTTGATGGCGCCGATCTCGCTCTCTGTGTGCTTGATGACGGCACCGTACTCATCGGCATGGGCTGCGAACCAGTGCAGCACCGGCGACCCCGGCGTCATCGGGTACGTGGCAACGAAGCGACAGCCACCGGCCAGCGCCCCCAACGCAAAGGCCTCGTTGCCGTTCAGGATCATGCGAGACGGGGCATCCGGCACGGCCTTGACGCGGAATGGGAAGTCATCCCGGAAAGAACGCGACGCTTCGACGCCAGCCTCCGCCACCCGCAAATTGGCGTCAATCACCTTCTGCCCCTTCGGGGCGAAGTTGTCGCGGATGACGCTGTCCAGATAGCCGGGGTCGAACCCCATCAGGCCGGCGGCCACGCCAAAGGAGACCGTGTTGCGCATAATGGCTCGCCCCCCCTTCTCCTCGGCCAGCTTCGTAAGCGGGACGGGAAAGAAGCTAACGTCCGAGCGCCGCAGTTCCTCAGGCACATCTTCCTCTTGATCGTAGACGACGGCGCCTCCGGTCACCACATCGTCCACGTGACGTTTAATCGTCTCAACGTCCAGCGCCAATACCAGGTGTACCGGTTCGGCGTGCGACACGAGAGGTTCAGGGGAGACACGGATGGAGAAGAAGTTGTGTCCTCCCCTGATGCGGGAGTAGTAATCGGGAAGACCAAAGACGTAGAGTCCGCCGCGGGTCAGGGCCTTCGCAAATCCTGCACCGCTCGACTCCAGGCCCATCCCGGCCTCCCCGCCAATGCGGACGGTCATCTCACTGTTTGACATGCTTTCTCCTTGTGTGTTGGAAAGTTGGGACGTCAGAATGTTTGAACGTTGGAATACTATGGCCAAGCCCAACGGAGTTGAGCCGCGGTTGGTAAATCCATCGCATCACCTATGTTGAGATCAACCAAGACACAGGACGGATTTTGGACCGTCGTATACCAGGTGAACCACGGGCCCTATCCAAAGCGTCGGGGAATCATAACGTTACGATCTGATAGCCATCTTCCGCGTACGGCACCAAGCTCACGTGACCGGAGGCGTCGTAGACCAGGCGCAGGCTCTCCTCGGCCGCCACCTCCACAGCCTGGGCCTGCACAGCGCAGGCCTTGCATACCGCGTCGATCAGCCCCATGCCCTTCACCTTCTCGTACAGGCGATGGCGCCCATGATCCGGGTCGGTCACCTCCAACAACCAACGCGGGGCCTCACCCTCCAAGACGACCCTAGCGTCTCCACCGCGTCCAGCGATATCCAGGGCCCAAAGGAAGGTGTGAACCATGCGGCAGGGCATCTCCGGCCCGGCCATCAAGACAAGCGCAATCTTCTCTTTCAATATGGCCTCCGTAACGACTCCGAAGACGCCAGACCAGCGAAACTGAGACTCTCGAGGAGGTTTCGTAGGTTCAAGATGACTGCGTCGACCCGGTCACGCTATCCTGGCTTCCCCACGACCGTCATATAGATGGTGCTCTCCTCAACACCGTCGACGCCCAACAGCTCATTCGCTTCCTCATCATACAGCGCAGCGATCTGACAGCTGCCGAGATCAAGCGCTACCGCCGCCAAGGCAAGGTTCTGGGCGACATGCCCCGCGTCCAGGTAGACGTAGCGATAAGCTCGCTGCTTGTACTTCCATTTCGAACGTGGGAAGACCGCCGTCCAAACGAACACCACGTTGGTTCGAGCGGCCATCCGCTGGTCGAGCGCCGCGTGGGCGATGTGCGCCCGGAAGTCGCCGACTCTCAACTGCTCAAGCTGGTGATACTCAACATCGTAGTGATACACACCGGCGTCGATCCCCTCGACATCGTGGATCACCAGGTACGTCTCCACCGGATAGAGAGCGCCGGCCGAGGGCGCCGTGCGAAAGCCAACGCCGCGTCCCTCCCGCGTGATGCCCTGGGCAGCCCAGAGCAACTGGGAGAGCTCCGACGCGCTTAAGGGAGCGTCTCTGAAGCGCCGCTCGCTGCGCCGCTGCTGCAACAACTCCCAGAGAGGTGCACCACCCTCGGTCACCGGCTTGCCCAAGGCAATCGTCGGCACCTCGGGGTATCGCTTGTAGGTAGGGGGCTTGCTGGCCCAATCCAGGCGCCCTCCGCGGATCTCACCGCGCTCATACTTCGTACGCTGCTGAAACCTATCGCCAACTCCCAGGTCTGCCATAGGATCTTTGCTCACCCTCCCAGCGCGGCAAGCTGGGCCTTCATCCAACGAGAATGTTGGATCTCATCGTTCAGGTGCTCCTGGAGCATATCGAGCGTCTGCTCGTCGTCCATAATCTCGGCGATCTCGACGGCGTAGTCCTTGATGGCCTGCTGCTCCTCGGCCAGCTCCAACCGCAGCATCTCCGCCGTCGAGGCCTGCGCCGTCGCAGCACCGGCAGATCGCCCAGCGACCGCTTCCCCGCCCCCGGGTTCCGCCGGCGTGCCGCCCAGCTCCTCAATTCGCCCAGCCAAGTCGCGCGCGTGCCGCCGCTCCACGTCCATAATGGCGCGCACGCCCGCGGCAATAGCGTCCTCCGAGATAGCCTTGGCATGGGCACTGTACATCTCCACCGCGCTCAGCTCAGCTCGAAAGTTCTCATTCAAGGCTTCGATAACCTGTTCCTGATCCATGGCTTATCCTTCCTCTTAGTCCTCCCGAACCGTCAGGACCGGGATAGTCGCCCGCCGCAACACCTTGGCCGTCACATTCCCCTGCAGCCAACGACTGAAAAGCGAACGGCGCTGACGAGGCAGGACGATCAAGTCGCCCGCCATCTCATCGGCGTGCGCGACAATGGCCTCATCCTCCGCTCGATCGCTGATGAGCACCATCGGCCTCACGCTGACGCCCTCTGCCTCCAACTCCTGCGCCAAGCGGTCGACGTACGCTTCCGCCTCCCTCTTGCTCTTGGCAGCGCTGGAGCCCTCCTCCATCTGCAAGCGCTTGAAGAAGTATTCGTCGGAGGGCACGACCGTGACGATGCGCAGTAACGTCAGCTCCGCATCCTCATCCTTCGCCAACTGCGCAGCGTGCCGCAGGTGCGCCTCCGGGCCGCCCTTTCCCTCTAGAGGGACCAAAACCCGCTGGTACATCTCCACCTCCTCGTCACTATCTCAGGTGACTGCCCTAAGCAAAGCGACAAGCACAGCGACGCTCGCCTTCAGAACGGGGCGAATCCCATATCCAGCTTGAAACGACCGGTTCGGAACTGATACGCTTTCCCTGCATCGCTCGCTGTACCCCCTCCCAATCGACCAGTCACTTACATCGCCTTACCGGCGGGGTCATCGGCCTCGCGGATGGCCTTGGTGTAGAAAAGGCCCTTGCACCATCAGCCGATGAAGAACGGACGTTCCATGCTGTCCCACCAGGTCTGATTGTTAGATAGGTAGTCGCGCGTGTTCTGCAGGACCTCGTAGTGATGCTCCTCTTGCTCGACCAGGAACTCGTAGGCCTCGCGAGCGTGCTCGTCGTCCGTCTCCTCCGCCCCTTGGGCGTAGAGCTCCCGCGCGATGACCTCTGTCTCCAGGCCACAGTCCAGCGCCTCGATGTCCCCCTCCAGCGAGCATTCGCGCTTCGGGCTGAAGACGGGCATATCCTCCATCGGCGGCTCCTCGCCCGGCAGATCAGGGCTCTCCGGGTCAAGGTCAAGCTCCCGCTCCATCGCCTCTTCGTACGGGATCCAGCCCTCCCCTGCCTCCAGGGACGCGTACTCCACCAGCAACAGATGCAGATGGTCCACCTCCTGATGCGCTAGGTCGCGGAACATATCCGCGCCGTGCTCATCGGAGGCCCGGTCGGCAGCCGTCATATAGAAGCGATAGCCATCCCGTTCGATGCTCATACCTCGTCGCAGAATACCCTTTGGTGAATTCCAGTCCATGTCGTCCTCCTTGCTATATACCCTGTCTCTTGTCTTAATCCTATCCTCGCGGGTCCCCTCGAAGCGCATCGGAAGAGGCCCACCGAGCTCTCTCATGTCACTAACCTTGCGTCCAGGTGCTGTAAGCAGAGCGGCGTACCCTCACCATCCTCGCGTTCCCGGCCCACCCTTGAAAGGGCCCACAATGTCATCCGTGATCCAACCGCCATAGAACCCTCCAGGCTGTGGCCTGACCCGTTCGCCATCCACGTAACAGGCGTCCATCAAGGCGGGATAGAACGCGACGTGGTCCTTGATGATCTCGAAGGCCTCACTAGGCTGGTGATAGGTCCAGGCGGCGCGCTTCGCCTCCTCGCCCTCCACGACCACGTCGTAGTAGCTGGCGCGACCTTTCCACTCGCACCAACTGGTGCCCGATGCCTCGACCAGATGCACCATCTCCACATCCTCGGGCGGTAGATAGTAGACCGGCGGATGGCTCGTCTCCAACACCCGCTTCGCGCGGCGTGTCTCAGCAATGGTCACACCGTTGAAGACCACGCAGATGTGCCGGGACGTCCTCTCAACGCGAGGAGGCCGCGGGTAATCCCAGACTGACTCCTCACCCGGCCCCGGCTCAATCCGCTCCGGACGCATACTCGATCCCCATAGTGCCTGAGCTAAGGTGCCTCGGCGAGAGAAGTTCGTAGTGCGGCTCGCCAAGCTGAGCGTAGCTCAGCCGAGTGCCGCAAGCGCAGCGGCGCGCCCCCTCGCCTACACGACGTTTCCGCGCGTTCACTCCCCGACGGCGAATCCAATGCGAACCGTCACCTGCCACTGAGTTACGTCGCCACCCTCGATCCGGCCTCGGATCTCGTCCACCTCGAACCAACTCATATTGCGAACTGTCTCCGAGGATTTAGCCACAGCCCTCTGAATAGCGTCCTCCAGGTTCATCGAGGACGTACCCACAACGTCGATCTTCTTGTAGACTTTGCCAGCCATGTCGAAACCTCCTTGCTATAGCTCTGCGTCGAATGAACGTTCCGTTTCCTTGAGCCAGGCACTCAGGGGAAGATACCGCGGCCTGTATAGACCTTCTCTAGGCGGGTCAGCGCCACCACGTAGGCTGCCTCGCGCCAGCCCACGCCGAATCTCGTCGCCGCCTGGTGCACCCGCTCATAAGCGTCGCTCATGATCTTGTGGAGCTTGGTATCCACCTGCTCAAGATCCCAGAATTCGCTCCGCTTGTTCTGCAACCACTCGAAGTAGCTAACAATGACCCCGCCCGCGTTACAGAGAATATCAGGCAGCACCTCAATCCCTTTCTCACGCAGGATCCGGTCGCCAGCCAGATCCGTCGGGCCATTGGCTCCCTCTGCCACCAGTCTCACATCCAGCAGAGGCCCTGTCTCCGCCGTGATCTGATTCTCCAAGGCCGCCGGCACGAAGACATCGGCCGCCGTGCGCATGAATGCTTTGTGATCCACAGGCTCGGCGTCAGGATAACCGGAGATGACCCCATGCTCCAGCACGTACGCTGCCAGATCATCGGGATCAATGCCATCCACCTGTCTCATCGCTCCACTGACGTCCTCCACCGCGACCAACCTGGCACCCAGGGACTTCATCAGCCGGGCCGTCCATGCACCAACGTTGCCGAATCCCTGAACGGAGTATGTGGCATCGCTCAGATCAAAGCCGCCGTCTTGAGCCCACTGCTCGATGAGGAAAACGATGCCTTGACCGGTGGCCTTGTCTCGCCCAACGCTACCGCCCAGCTCGACGGGCTTGCCGGTCACGACGTGCAGGGACCGATTTCGCTCCTGGGGGCGAAGCGTGGAGAGATATGTGTCCAGGATCCAGGCCATAATCTGGGGATTGGTGTTTACGTCTGGCGCGGGAATGTCGTAATCGGGACCGATGTTGCTCCCTAGGGCAAAGGTGAAGCGGCGGGTGATGCGCTCCAGCTCTGCGACCGAGTAGCTCGATGGATCAAACTGTATGCCACCCTTGGCACCGCCCAGGGGGATGTTGGCTATCGCAGTCTTCCACGTCATCCAGGCCGCCAGGGCTCGCACTTCGTCGATGTCGACGGCCGGGTGATAGCGGAGGCCTCCCTTGTAGGGACCCAGCGCGTTGTTGTGTTGCACCCGATAGCCCGTAAACATCTCAATGGTGCCGTCGTCCATCTTGACAGGGAAGTTGACCGTGATCTCGTTCATGGTCTCCCTGAGGATCTTGCGTACATCCGGCTCAAGCCCCACCAGGTCGGCAGCCTTGTTGAAGCGCCTGGTTACGTTCTCGTAGATACTAGCTTCGGTCGCCACGTCTCCTCCTGCGTCTGTCGAGGGTCAGCTGAGTCCTGTACCTGGTTCTAGTCTTTCAATCTGAAGTCGTGCTGCTTGCGAAACTTGGCCACCTTCGGCGCGATGACGGCGCGACAATAAGGCTGTCGAGGGTTCTCCCGATAGTAAGACTGATGGTAGTCCTCCGCCTCGTAGAACGCCTCGAACGGCGCCAACTCCGTCACGATCGGTTGATCCCACGGCCCTTGCTCGTCGAGTTCCTGGATCATATCTTCTGCGAGCTTCTTCTGACGCGCGTCGTGATAGAGGATCACCGAACGATATTGTGGCCCCACGTCCGCGCCCTGTCGATTCAGCGTTGTCGGATCGTGAATGTCGAAAAAGACCTCCAGGATCTGACTGAACGTGATCACGCGCGGATCGAAAGTGACCTGCACAACCTCGGCATGCCCCGTGGTTCCTCTGGAGACTTGCTTGTAGGAGGGATTGACGACACTCCCCCCCGAGTAGCCCGAAACCACCCTCTCCACCCCTCGCACCTGCTCGAAGACCGCCTCCACACACCAGAAACAGCCACCTCCCAGCGTGGCAACCTCCGTAAGCGGCCTGGGGACAGGCTTGGCGGCGTCCCCAGGACCCAATGATTGATCTTGCTCTTGATTCACGATGAAAACCTCATTCCTTTAGCAGCCAGCTTACCAGAAGCGGTCGAATCGTTCTTGCGTAGCCTTGCAGATGGGGCAGCGACCGGGGGCGCGTCCCCTGGCGCACAGATAGCCGCAGACGCGACAACGCCAGACGGGTATGGCCTCCTCCTCAGACGGCGCACCCTCCTCACCTGGCTTCGGAGGCGACAGCGCCGAGGTCTCCTGCGGGCGCTCGCCCTCTGGCGGGCGGCGCTCCGGGATCGACGTCAATTCCCTCTCGCCCCCCAGCACATCCTCGGAGACGTAAAGCGCACAATAGCAGGCCCCCCAGTCGAGCAGATCCGCATCCCGGTAGTCGCACGGACAGATGATATCGAGGTCTTTCTCCTTCTCACCCGCCGCCAGCCGACATGGACAGGCCCAGTAGCCGTACCGCTTCTCGTTGACCAGCAGTCCCTTCACCAGGTCCTTCGTGAAGTCGACGTCAGGATTGAGATGATAGCCAGCGGCCTCGGCCTCCCGATCGAGGCGCTCATAGAGCGCGTCGACCTCCTCCTCTGCGACAGTGATCTCCTCCTCGTTCTCGTTCACAGCCCCAAAGCCTCCTTGATCTCATCCGGCTTGTAACCCACCACGCACTCCTCATCGTTCACCACCACGGTGGGGAATGATGCGGCCCGATTCCACTCGCGGACTGCCTCCACCACCTTCTGCTGTTCCTTCCCTCTCAGCAGATCTACGTAGATGAAGTCGAACGCTACATCATTGTCCTCCAGGAGCTTTCGCGTCCTCTTACACCACACACATGTGGACAAACCGTAGAACATCACCGATCTCTCGTTGTGAGAGCCTGATACACTGCCGCGTGCTTCCGCCATATACTGATTCTCCTTGCCTGTTGTCTCTATAGCTTACCGTTATCGACTGTTAGGTCGTCTTTGATCAAACCACGGGCGATTTGGCTCCCCGCCACCAGGTCCTGACCGCAGTACGAAGGGCCTCCTAGGGCCCATAGGTCTCCGCCAGATAGTCGACGAGGACTGTCTTCTCCTCATCGTTCAGCTCTGCTCCTTTGTCCACCATCCGGGTAACCGTCTCGTCCCATTCAGCGCGCGTCTTCCGAGCCGAAGTCGTCCGCTCCAGGCCGTGACAGTCCGTGCATCGCTCCTGGAGTAGCGCCTCACCGTCCAAGGAGACCGGCTCCTCTGCCGGCGGCTCTTCCGACGTGGAGCCGCCACAGGCGGATACCACACTCGCCGCTATGATGAACAAGACAACCAACCCCAACAGAACCCTTTTCGATCCCACGTCATCTCCTTTCCCAATCCCGCTCTACCACGTCGTACAGTCCTCTCCTAGGCAGCTGCCCGTCTGTCTTCCCAGGATGCCAAAATCCTGTCCAATACCGGGTTATCGCGCAACCATCGATCCCGGGCGATTCGCCCACGCGATTCACTCAGACCCAGCGGAAAGCCATCGCCCGGTTGCACGCGACTATGAGCCGAATACGGTCCCATGGTCGGTCAGTAGCGCTCCTGCCGCTCCGATGTCAGATGAATAGAGTGACCGTCGAGTCCCGCGCTGCCTGGATGTAGGTACCCACAGCGCAATAATCGTCGATGAACGCTTGCTCAAGATCCTCCGGCTCAATGCCCATGATCTCCATCGTCATATCGCAGGCCATAACGTGCCCACCTAGCTCCTTGAAATCCTCAAGCAGCCTCCTTAGAGATCTTACGTTCGCCTTCTTCATCCGCCGCTTGATCATCCACTTGCCAAGGCCCAGCATATGCATCTTGGAGAGCGGCCCCTTCTCTAGCGCTCCCCTCTTCAGACGCTGCAAGCCCCAAAAAGTGAAGTAGATGTAGGCTTCCATGCCCATAGCCAACGCGCCATTGCCGATGATCAGCGCGCTGTAAAGCTTGTCCATCTCGCCACTGTGGAGGATGATGGTCGCACGCTCAACATTCATCTCGCCTTCTCTCATGATCTCTCCCCACTCTCAACCAGCGACTGCGGATGGAACGCATCCACACCATCACACGGCCGCACGGTCCTCCTCAAGCCACTCCGTGTAAACCCAGTTGATCCGTCCAAATCCGCAGGGATACGCCTTGTCATTCATCGCGATCTCCTTCTTGTGCGTCGCCTACTCCAAAGGGCAGCTCACCGACGACCAGCCGGCCAGGCCACCAAGCACGACCGTCAACCTGTCGTAGCCTGCGCGCTGCAGCAAGCTAGCGGCCAGCATCGCGCGGAGGCCACTGCCGCAGAACACGTAGATCTGCTGCCCCTGCAGCACCTCGTCCATCCGCTCGGGGAGCTGCGTAAGATGGACGTGATGGCCGGTTGGAATCTCGTTCGCCGCCACCTCCTCCGAGCTCCGAACGTCCAGGATCCAGGGCTCTTCGTCCTGCGTGCTGTGGTCGAGCCGGTGACAAAGATCCTGCACCGTAATGGTCTCGATGCTTTCGCTGGCCAGACCGGCTTTGTGCCAAGCGAGCATCCCCCCCGACAAGAAACCCACCACGTTGTCGAAACCCATACGCGCCAGGTAACGCACCGATTCGCTCACATCGTTGCTATCGGCCACCAGAAGAATAGGGCGGTTGTAGGTGAGAAACCAGCCCGCAAAGCTCGACAAGCCGCTTTCCCAGATCGACAGCGCACCCGGTACGTGGGCGGCCCCGAAGCCAACCTCCGCGCGCGTGTCGACGACCTGGGCATTCTCAGCTCGAGCCGCAAACTCACGCGGCGGAAGCGGAGGCACCGCAGGTATGGATCCCAGCACTGGCGGGCCCTCCAGGTTTAGGGCCTCTATCATGCGGAAATAGGGCGGATACTCCAGCATGTGCCCAACGTTCGCCACAAACGCTGCCTTGTCAAGGCGCTGGCGCCCGTATTGGAGCTGAGGATTGTGTTTCCTCTCCAGGCCGATGGTGGTCCAGGTCCGCTCGGCGATCGCACTTCCACAGACCGAGCCAGCCCCGTGAGCGGGACAGACGATCACTTCATCACCCAGGGGAAGCAGCTTGTGGAAGAGGGTATCGTAGAGCAAGCCCGTGATCTCCTCGAGTCGCTCTTGACCGTAGAAGTCCGTGCGACCGACGCCCCCGGCGAAGAGCGCATCACCGGTGAAGACAATCCACGGCTCACCATCAGGATCGTGGAGCAGATAGCTCATATGACCGAGCGTATGGCCCGGCGTGTGCAGCGCCTGCACCACGAGGCGTCCCACGGTGACCGTGTCTCCATCGTGCATCGGCTCGCCGTAGCCGTAGTCAAGATCGTCCTCTCCCGAGTGTAGGACTGTCGCATCGGTGAGGTCAGCCAACTCAAGAGAGCCGATGACGTAGTCCTCGTTGCGGTGTGTCTCCAAGATGTGCATGATCCGCATGCCCGCATGATGTGCTCTCTCAACGTACACACCAGCATCACGCCGTGGGTCGATCACGACAGCCTCATGACCATCCCCAATCAGATACGAATAGTGAGCCAAGCCCGCAGACTCGAAGCGCTCAAACAGCATCGTCATCCTCCTTGTTGATCTACCAGCCTAGTGTAGCGATCCACTACACCTGGCGCATGAACGTTTTCACATGGTAGTCCCACTCGCGCGTCTCCAACACAAGCTCGGTCTTGTCCCCCTCCTGCGAAGCTGTCACCGAAACGTGCCCTCCACCACCTTCAAACGTGATGCAGCAGTGTGACCGAAAGGCCCAGGCCACCCTCTCCGAAGTAGTCCCTTGCGCGCTCGACGACCTCCTCGGGGCTCTTCTTCGTCCTAACCCTTTACACTGGCATTCGCGAGCTCCTTTCGTCATACAGGCAGCGCCAACTCGTCTAGGACATCGTGCAGCACCTCAGCGCACGCCCTCAGCGCTGCGACTTCCTCGTCGATCAGCGCTAGCTCCAATACACGCTCGACACCCGCCCGCCCAATCACCGCCGGCAAGCTGAAATAGACATCCGTGATGCCATAGGTGCCGGTCACCAGACTGGAGACGGAGAGGACGGTGTGCTGATCGCGTAGGATGGCCTCAACAATGCGCACAAGCGCCACAGAGACAGCGTAGTACGTGGCGCCTTTGCGCTCAATCACCTCGTAGGCAGCATCCCGCACCTGATGAGAGATGCGCTCCCGAACATCTCCGCCGAACTCACACTGCACGCGACGGCAGTACTCCTCAAACTGCATCCCGGCCACGTTCGCCAAGCTCCACACCGGAACCTCGCTATCGCCGTGCTCGCCCACGACGTAGGCATGGACGTTGCGAGGATCGAGGTCCAGATGCTCGCTCAACAGATAACGAAAACGGGCCGTATCCAGCACCGTGCCAGATCCGATCACGCGCTCGGGCGGAAATCCGGAAAGCTTCCACGCGGCGTAGCTCAACACATCGACCGGGTTGGTGGCAATGAGAAGGATCCCATGCTGGTTGCACTCAGTGATACGAGGTACGACATCCGCGAAGATCTCGGCATTCCGCTTCACCAGGTCGAGCCGCGTCTCACCGGGCCGCTGAGCCGTACCTGCCGTCACAACCACGATGTCGGCGCCAGCGCAATCCGCATAGTCACCGGCCCACACGCGCACCGGGTTGGAAAGCGGCACTGCGTGGTTGATGTCCATCGCTTCGCCCTCAGCTCGCTGGCGATCAATGTCGATCAACACGATCTCCCCCACCAGGCCGTTAAGAACCAGCGCGTAGGCAAACGTGGCACCAACATTGCCGGCCCCAACCACAGCCACCTTGCGAGGATGAGGCACGTGTGCTCCTATGTCGGTTGACCGTCGTGAGTGCAACGACACCCTGTAATCCCCCACAGCTACCCTTTCATGCCTCGCTTGCCCTTTGGCAACGATGTCATCGCCTGATGCAGATCTTCCAGTCGTCCGCGGTGCCCTCGACGCTCAAGAGCTCTAGCCCCAAAGCCTTGACCGCCATGGGGATCTCCTCCTTCGAGGCAGGATGCGTTCCCACGACCTCTAGCACGTCCCCAGCCTCCGCCTTGCGGAGCGCCTTGCGCACTTCAACCAGTGGAACGGGGCACGTCTCACCCCGGCAGTCGACCCGCACATCAGCTCCTATCGGGCATTCCGCATCGTTTGTGTCTACCGTGATTTCGGCCATCATCTCACTCATCCTCTCCTAGGTCGACTGCACCACTCCGAAATCAATCACGACCTCATCCACGTCCCAACGGTGCTCCAGCTTCTCCAGAATCTCGTGACGAATGTTGTTGGCGAATTGATGATCCCCAGGGAGATCGATGACCACGCGTACGACGCCGTCGGACACCTCAATCTCTCTCACCAGATCTGTACGGACAAGATCCAAGCCCACCATCGGGTTCATCACCCGCTTCAACCGCTTGCGCACCACCTCAACCGTCGTCGGCTCGCGATCCTTGACCAACCCATGGCGCTCTTCGTAGTTCTGAATCGCCGCGCGCAGCGCGTCCACCGCCAGTACCGAGCAGTGGGTCTTGATGGACGGCAGGCCACCCAACGCCTCAGAGGCCTCCTGCCACGTGATCTGCTTCGCCTCCTCCAACGTCTTACCCTTTGCCAAATCAGTGATAATCGACCCGGTAGCAATATTGGAAGCACAGCCGTAGGACTCGAACTTGATATCCTGAATGCGCTTGGTCTCCCCGTCTACCTGAAGGTAGACAGCCACCATATCGCCGCAGGCAGGACTGCCCTCAATGGCCTCGGCGTCTGGATTCTCCAGCTGCCCCACATTGTGGGGGTTACGGAAGTGTTCCATCACAATCTCATTGTATGGAAGTGGCATACTGTCCCCTCTCTAGGCGAACAGCGTTCGCCCAACACTTATGAACAACGTTCACCCACTATCCGGACCCGGTCACGTCCCTGCTTCGCACACAAGCTAGGGAAGAGACCGGGCCTCTCATCCTAGGCTACTCGACTCCTCGCCGCCCCAACTCCCGGTCCAGCATCATCAACCCTTGATCCTTGTCGCCGATGCGCTCCAGCGTATCTAGGATCTGGGAGACGCTGTCCTCCTCCTCGACCTGCTCCTCAATGAACCAGTGCAGCATCACCTGGGCAGCATAGTCGTTCTCCTCCAGCGCCACCTCGTAGAGGTTGTGAATCAGCGCTGTGACCTTCTGCTCATGCTCGTACGTCGCCTGGAAGACCGCCAGAGGTGACTCGAACGTCACGGTAGGCTGGTCGATCGCCTGCAGTTCGACACGCCCACCGCGCTCATTGACGAAGTCGAACAGCTTCATCGCGTGATCGACCTCCTCCTGGCTCTGCGCGCGCATCCACACGGCAAAACCAGGGAGGCTGCTCGCCTCGAAGTAGGCCGCCATCGAGAGATAGAGGTAAGCGGAGTAAAGCTCGTCCTTAATTTGCTCGTTAATCGCGTCCTGCATTGCCTTGCTCAACATCGAAGTGCTCTCCTTTCCATTCTAGATATGCTATTGTTGCGATCTGTCTTTGCCTAACGGGCTTATCCGTCGCAGGTCCTTGACCACCTCGGCAACCGCCTCAACGGCTGCCTCCACATCTTCCTCGCTATTGTAGCGCCCGAAGGTGAAGCGAACAGACCCGTGGGCGCGCTCATGGTCGCCGCCAATCCCCAGGATGACGTGGCTGGCCTCCAGCGACCTGCTGAAACAGGCAGATCCCGTACTGACCGCGAAACCGCGCATATCCAAGTGGAGGAGCAGCGACTCTCCCTCGACGAAGCGGAAGGATATGTTGGCATTATGCGGCAGACGATGTTCAGGATGCCCATTGAGGCGCGTGTGGGGAATCTCAAGCAGCCGGTCGACCAAGCGATCGCACAGCTCTCGCAGCCGCGCGGTCTCCTCCGGCGTGACCAGTTCGACAGCCTTGGCGAAGCCCACCGCGCCGGGGATGTTCTCCACACCCGGTCGCAGGTTGAACTCCTGGAATCCACCATCCATCCACTTCTGAAGCGGCGTCCCATCCCGTATGAAGAGCCCTCCAATCCCTTTCGGCCCATGAATCGTATGGGCAGCGACGGTGACAAGATCGACAGGCACCGCGCCGACGTCCAACGGGACACGAGCAAAGCTGTGCGTGGCATCCGTGTGGAATAAGACTCCTTCCTTATGGCAGATCTCACCGATCGCCTCCAGATCCTGCATCGTGCCTATCTCCTGATTGCCCGTCTGGATGGAAACGAGCATCGTCTCTGGGGTGACGATCTCCCGCAGGTGATCGAGGTCGACCCGACCGGTCTCATCGATGCGAGCTTTCGTCACCTCATAGCCCTGCTTCCTCAGCGTGCGCGCGCTGTGCAACACGGGGAAATCCTCAATTGGGCTGATGATAATCTGCCCACCCCCCGCCCCCACGGCTTGAGCCACCCCCTTCAGGGCCAGGTTACTCGCTTCTGTGCTGCCTGAGGTGAAGACCAACTCGTTGGGCTGAGCCCCAATCCTGGCAGCGATCTGAGTTCGGGCATCCTCCAGGGCATCCCTGGCGTCAATTCCCAGCGAGTAGCCGAACTGAGATGTCGCGACAGCGTAGAGATCGAAGAAGTACGGCTTCATCACCTCCAAAACGCGCTCGTCCATACGGGTCGCCGCAGCATTGTCCAGGTAGATAACGTCCTCAAACACAGCTTGCTCCTTTAGTTAGTATCGTTACCTCGGCTGCGATCACCAAGTGGCACAAATTAGGCATGATCAGTTCTACTTAAATTATACACCATTTTCATCATAAAGTCAATATATATCTCATTAAATAATCATCAACAGAAAGCGCTAAGCCCCCTCCCCTGGTCAGTCGCATATGTTGAGCGTCGTCGTCCCGACGGCAGGTGTGCCGCACCAAGCCGCTCAACACGATCTGGCTAAACCGCACCGTAGATGGGAATGCGATCGCCGTTGATTGAGGCCGCAGCATCGCTACAGAGAAAGCGCATGGTTTCCGCAATGTGCTCCGGCGACACCCATTTGCTCTTGTCAGCGCCGGACATCATCCGCCGGTTAGCCGGTGTGTCGATGATACTGGGAAGGACAACATTGGCAGTGACACCGGTGCCCTTGACCTCGGCGGCGATGACCTCTGTCAGTGTGATAACGCCCGCCTTGGACACGGCGTAGCCGACCTGCTTGGGGCGCGGCGCAACCGCGGTCTTGGAAGCAGTGTGGATGATCCGTCCCCAGCCAGCGTCCAACATGTGAGGCAAGACCGCCCGCGAGATGAGGAACGCCGAGTGCAAATTGAGCAACTGCATCCACTCCCATTGGTCAATGGCCGTATCCTCTACCGTCTTCCCACCCCCCCAGCCACCGATAGTGTTCAACAAGACGTGCAGACCGCCGAAGCGCTCGACCACGCTCGATACGAGCACGTCGATGCTGTCGGGGTCAGTGGCGTCCACAGTCGACACAAAAAGACGCTCATCGGGCAATCCGAGTTCGTCGACCAGCTCCTCCAGCGCCTCCTGAGACGTGCTGGTCAAGGCCAGATATGCCTCGGTCTCAGCAAACACACGCGTGATGCCCGACCCCAGTCCACCGGTGGCACCGCCGATCAACACAACCCGTCCACGCAATTCTCCGCTCAAAGCTGCTCCTCCTTCGTCCTCTCCGTCACCCATCCATACAACGCTTGCCCGACCATCGCATCATGCTCTTGGAACTCCCCACCAAGTACACCCTCGTCGGCCATGGGATCGCCATCACCGTTGTGCCCGATTCAGAGACCAGACACACCCGCTCCCCAGAGCCAGATCAGGCAGACTCCTTGACCGTGCGAGCGAACTCGGCGCCGAAGGCTTCACCGGCCTGCAAGTCCTCATCCGTCGGCCCGCCCTTGAACTCGAAGGGCTCCGTCATCTCCCACTTCAGTTTCTTGACGAAACCCTCAAACTCGCGCTGGGCCCCACCGCTCCAGCCATAGCTGCCGAAATGGGTCGTCGTCTTGTGGCGAATGCGCTTCGTGGCCGCCATGTTCAGCACCTGAGCAACCGGCGGGAAAAGAGAGCCCTCGTACGTCGGTGCGCCCACCATCACTCCACGCTTCGTCCAGAGCGAGGGCAAGATGTAACTGACGTGCGTGCGTCGAGCATCGAAGATGTCCACCTCTACGCCTTCGTCGGAGACGCCTTGTGCTACGGCGTTCATCATCTCCTCGGTGTTGCCGTACATTGTACCGTAGATAAGGGTGACCCCAACGTCGCCGGGCTCGCTGGCGTAGCTCGCCCAAGCCTGATAAAGCTCCACGATACGCTCGGGATGCTCACGCCAGATCAGCCCATGGGAGGGGGCAATGATCGAGACGGGCACGCCCTCCAGCTTGGATATGGCTCGAAGGACCGGCCGGCTGAAAACGGCTACGATATTGACATAATAGCGCAATGCCTCTTGCTCATAAAAGCCGAAGTCGGTGCACTGATCGTCGAAGATGCCGCCCCGCAGAGCTCCGTAACCACCAAACGCGTCACACGAGAAGAGGATCTCCTCCTCCTCCATGTACGTCATCATCGTCTCCGGCCAATGGACGAAGGGCGTGGAGAAGAACCGCAAGGTCCGATTGCCCAACGGGAGCGTCTCACCATCCTCGACCACACGAACATTCTCCGTCACGCCATAGAAGGCCTCGAGCATATCCCGCGTCTTCTTCGTGCCCAGGATCGTCACCTGAGGCGCCACACGCCGCAGCGTGCGGAGCACACCGGAGTGATCAGGCTCCATATGATTGATAATTACGTAGTCCAGATCGGAAAGACCGACAATCTGATGGACTTGATCCAGGAACTCGTCCGTCTTTAGCGACTTGGTCAGGTCAACAATGGCTTTCTTCTCATCATCGATCAGGTAGGTATTGTACGAGATTCCCTCCCTGGTGATGGGCCACATCCCTTCGAAGAGATCGCTGGTACGGTCGTTGACGCCAATCCAATAGATATCCGGTCTGATCGCAACAGGGGGCATTATTTCTCCTTCACTTCCAACGCTTGAGCAGCCTCGAAGACAGCCATCTTCGCCTCCTTCCAACGTCGTTATCGAATCATCAAGGCCCTAGACGCAGCGACACCTTCACCAGCCCTGACCGCATCCGGGCTCCCTAGGCGACCGGGTCGCCCCTATTCCTACCATGGTGCGTTGCACGTGCCAAGCGTGCGAAGCTAAGCCGCGTGCGAAGCTAAGCCGCGTGCGAAGCTTGGAAGCGTAGCGGCCTGAGCCGCGTGCAACGCACCCCCACAGCCGAGCTAACTTCCCCGGTCTCTAGCCTTCCAGAACACAGATCGCCTCGGGCCGACGGATGCGCGGCACCAAGGTCTCGGAGATCGTGAAGGCGACCCGGTCGCCTTCAGGGCCGACGAATCCGATCGTCATGTCCTGCCCCATCACGATCGACGCAAACTGGCGTCCCGAGGCCAGCAGCACGCCGCCGTCCCCCAGAACCGGCGCCTTATACACGCCGTCAGTCACCATCGTCTTCACGTGCTCCATCTCGGTCTGGTTCCCTCGCTCGTAGCGTCGGAAAAGGCGATTATATCGCGCCGGGGCCAGAGCCAACGTATAGGGACCGTGGAAACCTGCCTCATCAAGGACCGTCATAGCCTCAATCAGATCTTCGACGGCAGCGCCAACCTCGTCCCAATCGGAGAGGGTCACCGTGCCGGCACCATCGACCGTCAACATGCCCGGCACGTCCAGCTCGTCGCTTCCCTTGAAGATCAGCTCGTCCTCCCGCGTCGCCACCGCGATAGCTGCTTCGGCGACGGGGCTTCGGTCGAGCGTGATGCCCTCCTGCTCGTAGTTCGCCAGGTCGCGCGCTCCGAGATCAAACGCTTCCTGGATCATGGCCAGGGGGAGCATCTTACTGGCGACCAAGCCGGACGCTGTCGCTTCATCCTTCATCGGTACCGACTTCATCCCCAGGCCATAAGGGCCCTCAAGCTCCAAGATGCGGCGCCCCACCAGCAGCCCCTTGGCCGCCTCGACCATTGCTTCATCCAGCGCCCCCCAGATGTCCGAACCAAAAGGGGCGTCCTCACGAGCCAAATACTTGTTTGCCATATATGCCCTCCTTAAGAGACAAGACTGTCATTCGCCTGCGCGGATCCCCGCGCATCAGATCCAGATACGCTATCGTCGAAACGCTTAGTCGCGCAGCGATCCGATCGTCGTCTCTGTATCACTTTCCTCCTCAGTATTGGATGCTTCCTCGGCTCCGGCCTCACCATATCCGAGCTCCGCAGCCGCCTCGTCGACCTCCGCGCGCCCCTCGGCCAGCCACTCGGCCTCATCGCCAGTCAAGATCTCAAGCAGACGCATGAACTCACCGGCGTGTTCTCGCTCCTCATTGGCCACATCGATGAGCACTTCCTTCGCCAGCGGGTGATCGGTGGCCTCGGCGTGCGCCATGTAGAGATAGATCGCCTCGTGCTCGGCAGCGAGGTTCAAACGAATCGCCCGAATCAACTCCTCGCGCGTGAGTTTACGATCTGGCACAACACTACCAAACGGATTGCTAAACTCTGGCATCTACTCATGCCTCCTTACTTTATGGAACGACAACTTGTTGAACATACCATGTGAAAGCCCCAGGCCAACCGTCACAACCTGCTGTAAGCACAGCGGCACGATCAGGCCCAACGGAATCAAGCCGCAAGGGAAAGCAGAGTGACGCGTTGGCCCCGGACACATCCACATCACGGATAGACTTGGTTACCCTCGTCATCCTCCAAGATGACGGCCTGCACCGGACAGCCTTCCGCAGCCTCTATGAGCAGGTCCTCGTCGTCGACATTGGGCTCGATGACACGGGAGAGTCCCTCGTCATCCAACTCGAACACGCCAGGCGCTGTGGCCACACACATGGCCGACCCAATGCACAGATCACGATCTACTTTCACCTTCATGATACACTCCTCTTTCTATCACTTCATGTAAGCACATCAACGAAAGGAGCACAGCGGCAGAAGCTCTTGCCGTGTTTCCCCCATCACGTGTAACTATTCAAACTCTCCAACTGGCAGCAGACGGCTTATGCCTGTGGAGTACCCTCTTCCAAAGCGGCGATGATGGTGCGGCAGAACGCTGGCAGATCAGCCGGCGTGCGCGAGCTGATCAAGTTACCGTCCTTCACCACTTCTTCATCGACCCACTCCGCACCGGCGTTGACCAGATCATCCTTGATCGCGAAGAACGAGGTCACTCGCTTGCCAGCGACGATGCCAGCCGATATCGGCACCCAGCCAGCATGACAGATGAAAGCGACAATGCCGCCCTTGTCGAACACTCCCCGAACGAAGCTCAGCAGCGACCCGTGACGGCGCATACGGTCCGGGGCGTAGCCACCGGGTATGACGACTGCGTCGAAGTCGTCCGGTGAGATCTCATCCACAGCAACGTCGACGCGTACCGGATAGCCATGCTTGCTCTCATACGCCTCGACACCGGGCATGCCAACCACGTTGACGTGGGCGCCCGCCTCCTGCATCCGCATCAACGGATACCACAGCTCCAGATCCTCGTACATGTCCTCAGCAAGAATCGCAATACGCTTGCCTTCTAGCTCCAAGGTGACCTCCTTATCCCTCTGCAGATCCGATCTCCCGCTTGCTCATCACCGAGTTTGTTCTTCCTGCCCTAGCTGAGCGTAGCTCAGCCGTGCTCCGCGCCGCCTCGAAGGCGCATGCCTCTGAACAATGCACCCTGCTGCCGCGGCGGATCGGGTCGCTCTCAATTGCCTCACTACAGAAATCGCACCTCAACTCAGCCACAAGGCAGCCCTCCTTTACAAGCCCGCGCTAGCCAACGTCCTCGATCGCGTCCGGGGGCAGGGGAGGTGTGATTTCGGTCACAGCGCCTCCAGACATGAACCCCCCAGGGTTAGCTTGCTACGTAACCTTGATCTCCTTGCTGCTCTCCCAGAGACCGTGGATGTTGCAGTAAGACATCGCGTGCAGTGTGCCGCCCTCGCTGAGCTTGAGCGCAGCCGTGATCGCGTGATGGGTGTAGACCGGCCCTTCGTTGGCGCCCTTGATCGACTCACCGTGGGCATTGAACTCGAAATGACCAACGTCATACGTGAAGTTACCTCCCTCTGGATGGAAATAGAGAGCGATCCAGCGAATGTGATGCTCCGTGGTGTTGGGATGGGCAATCTCCTTGCCCAGCGAGGCCTTCACCTCAAACACCTCACCCGCTTCCACCTCATCGGGGCACTCGATAACCGGCGCATGCTTCTCCTTCTTCCAGTCCGCCGACTGAATCCTCTCGCCTAGCTTCATCTGTGAACCTCCTTATGCCTGCTCTATTGACACTCTCCAGCGTCTTGCGAAGTCAATCCGTTGTCCGCGCATCCTGTTCGTTGAGACCGCCCCCTGCTACCCTGGTCAACCAAGCCTCGTCGCGCACTACCTGATCAACCAGAACTCGCTCTAAGCGGAGCGGCCGCAAGCAAAGCGACCGCCATAGAAAAAGTAAGCGCCTAGGCGGCCTCCGGTAGCGAAGCGGCCTCCGGTAGCGAAGCGGCCTCCGCCCGGCATCCGCCGCGTGGGCGAGATCGCTGTAAGAAGAGCGACCGCCCCCATCAGCGCGCTGATCTCTAGCACACTGGCCGGAAGCGCTCCTGCGTAGCCTTGCAGATCGGGCATTGATCCGGGGGCTCCCGCTCAGCGACGTAGCCGCAGACCTGACAGACGTGGTAGTCGTGCGTCTCGTCGCGTAGCATGGTACTGAGCGCCCGCTTGTAGAGCGCAGCATGGCGCTCCTCCGCGTCCCGAGCGTGCTTGAAGGTAACGACGGCTGCCGATGCCTCTTCCTCCTCCGCCTCGCGGATGAACCTGGGGTAGTAGACCCGGTTGACCGTGGTCTCCTGTTCGAAGGAATACCGAAGATTCTTCATGGATCGCAGATGCCGCTCGGCGTGCACGCCCTCCGCAGCGACCACGGCGCGAAACAGCTTCGCCACCTGATCGTACCCCTCATCCTCCGCCTTCCGGGCGAAGGCCAACAGCCGATGATGGGCCTTGGCCTCAGCGAAAAAAGCTGTATAGAGATTCTCCCCTGTCTTCTCGCCCATTGCCTGTCTCAGAGATGCTTCATCGATATCGAAGCGACTGCCAGGCCGCCATCGGCGACCATCGGCGCCCTATCTCGCCTAGGCGGCCTCCGCCCGGCGACCGAGGCCAACGCGGCGCTGTCCGTCACGAACCTACGGCTGCCAGACCTCCCAGACCTTGCCCGCCAGATCGGGCCCGGGCTTGAGAGCTTCGTCGCCCGGCTGCCAGCCGGAGGGTGTCGCCTCTCCCGTCTCTCGCACGTGCTGGAATGCCTTGACCTGCCGAATGAGCTCCTCAGGATTGCGACCTACCGGTGGCGTGAGCACCTCCATCGCCTGAATCACCCCATCGGGATCGATCAAGAAACGACCGCGGATATTCACGCCTGCTGCCTCGTCGTAGACGCCGTAGGCGCTGCCAATACGTCCACCTTGATCGGAGAGCATCGGGTAGGGAATACCCCCCTCCACCATCTTGGACAACTCCACTTCATTCCAGATCTTGTGGGTGAAGCGGCTGTCTACACTCACGGACAGCACCTCTACTCCCAACGACTGCAGCTCTTCATACCGGACGGCAACTGCCGCCAACTCTGTTGGTCAGACGAAGGTGAAGTCGCCGGGGTAGAAGCAGAGAACCACCCACTGCCCCTGATAATCCGATAGCATCACATTCTTGAAGCCCTCCCCGCTGATGTAAGCTGAGGCTTCAAAATCGGGAGCTTGCTTTCCTACTCGCGCTGTTTCCATCAGTCGTTCCTCCTTGACAGACGATGATTTTCCCTCATTGCGAGCCGTCTCCATACTGATCGGGCCCGCCGCCGGTTGCACACAAGAATCCACTTCTTCGCCGCGATGCCTTCCATTGCCCATATGGACCTCCTAAGCAACTACAGCAACGACCTCAGATCGAAGTCGTCGCGCACCAGATGATCGACGGCGACGTCTCTCCCGTGCTCCGAGACAACGACATCGCGGTCGATCAGCACACGGGCCAGGCCGGCCCGCTGGGGATCGTTGAGCAGAATTGCACCAACAATGCGACCATCCCGCAGCACAAACTTTCGGTAGCGTCCTGCCTCAGTGTCGGTATACCGTACGATCCGATAAGATCCATCCTCCTCCGCGTTATACTCGCCCAGGCTTGTCACTCGAGCGCCGGCCACCTCCAATGTGGTCGTGGGCAGTGTGCCAGTGTAGATTTCGCTCCCTGGCTCGATCATGTTGGCTGCCGCAACCTCAGCTTGCTCCATCGCCGGAGGGATGATGCCGTGAATTTCCCCTTCAAACTCGGCGATGTCCCCGGCGGCGAAGGTGTCCTCCCAGCTGGTTCTCATGTGCTTATCAACGACGGCGCCGCGATTCACCCTCAGCCCTGCATCGCGGGCCAACTTGGCGCGGCAGCGGATACCCGTGGAGAAGAGGACCAGCTCCCCCTCTATCACGTCCGCCTCCTCGGTGCGGACGCTCTCCGCGCGCCCATCACCTAGAACGGCCTCAACCACTGCGCCTGTGGTGATGGCCAGCCCTTGACCCTCAAGCTGACCGCGCAGAACCTGAGCGCCCTCCTGGTCCAGCTGGCGAGGAAGCAGATAATCGGCGATCTCGACCACCTGCACGTTCAGCCCCGCCTCGTGGAGGGCCCGCGCCGTCTCAAGCCCCAACAACCCGCCCCCGACTACCACCGCCCGCGACACGTGCTCCACGTACGCTTTGATCTTCTGAGCGTCCTCAAGGGTGCGTAACGTGAAAACGCCCTCTTTGTCCGTCCCCTTGCACGGGGGGACAAAGGGGCGTGCACCGGTCGCCAGCAGCAGCCTATCGTAGGTCATATAGCTTCCATCGTCCAACACCAGGCGATGAGCCTCTCCATCCAACGCCGTGACTTCAACATCCACATGGAATTGGATACCCTTCTCCTCATACCACGAAAGTGGCTGGAAGGTGAGTTGCTCCTGCTCCATCGTGCCGGCGATGAACCGCCAAAGGAGAGGGCGTGGGTAGTAGGGGTACGGCTCCGTGCTCAGAACGTGGATCTCGTCTTGGTCAGACACCTGATCTGCAAGCGCTTGTGCCGCAGTAACCCCAGCCACGCCCCCACCAATGATCACGTATCTATTCATTGGAGCTTTTCGAACATATCCTCACCGACACCGCAGTCTGGACATAGCCAGTCGTCGGGCAGATCCTCAAAAGCAGTCCCCGGCTCGACCCCCTGATCCGGATCACCCTCATCTGGATCGTAGATATAGCCGCATACCAGACACTCCCACTGCTCCATTGAAGCCCTCCTTGTTGTTAATTCCTAGCCATCACACCATCATGAGTAATGGAGACGAATACAGACGTAATCTACTTAGCCTCCGGATTGGAAGCACAGTCCGGGCAGTAGCCCAGATATATGACCCGGCGATCTACAACATCGAAATCGTGATCTCGCCCAAGAGAAGAGCTCAGACAATCGCGACGAGGCACATCCTCGACGCGCCCACACTTTAAGCAAACCAGGTGGTCGTGCTCTTCTGTGGCGATATCGTAGCGCCGTTCTTCCAACCCCAACCCAAGGTCCAACTCCTGCAGAATCCCTAAAGCCGTGAGCTCGTGCAGCGTGTTATAAACAGTAGCCGGTGAGATATCGGGAAGCTCACGCCTGGCGCGTTTCAAAACCTGATCTGCTGTCAGATGAGAGCCATCGTCCAACAAAGCTCGGACAATGACGCGCCTTTGAGGAGTGACGCGGCGCCCTTCCGTTCTGAGCTTGGCGCAAACTTTGTCTACTGAGATCATAGACTCCACGTGTCAGGTGTGACAAAAAAACTTGCAAAGCTCCTGCCCCCCGGAGAGGGCAAGACAAGCGTAAGTG
>CAYQZG010000040.1:23578-28868 GCA_964421785.1 uncultured Anaerolineales bacterium | reverse complement strand
ACGGCGCTCCAGCCACCAGAGTCTGCTCCTTTGGCAAGTGCGGTTGTAGTGTTAGCTCCACACACTATTCTGAATCCGATGAAGCGCTTTGGCCCTGATCGACCCTTTCCATCAGATCGTTCACTTCTTGCTTCAGGGACTCGAATTCTTCACGTGTGACCGGCCTCACGCGGCTTACCTCCCGGTGGATCATATCCTGGAGTGCTTCCCGCTCCTTCTCCCCCCTGGACACCAAGGCATCGGTCAGCCTCTGGGCCTCCTCAGGCTCGACCCCTTCCTCCTCCACCAGTTCGTTGACCGTCTCACTCACCTTCTCACGCGTCAGAGTGAAGACACCCAATCCCATAAGTAACGCTTTCTCCAGTATGTTCGCCATTTGGACCTCCTGTATGTCTCAGACATCCGCCACCAGCCCTTTCGCTCCAAGGGGATCGCCAGATCCCCGCAGCGGCAAGTGCATTGTACGAGGACATTGTGTCTACGGTGTGGACAATGTGGGTATTCAAGGTCAATTATACCGATACCTATCCGACGGTCAAGCCGGCTTGACGAGGACTCCAGCCGCAGGTAGAATGCGGACCATGCATAGATTGCGAATCATCACGCTTACCACGGATTTTGGCTTGGGCGATGGCTATGTAGGAACGATGAAGGGGGTTATGCTTAATATCCTTCCACAGGCTTGTCTGGTGGATATCACACACGAAATCGCCCCTCAGGATGTCCGACAAACAGCCTACGTCCTCTACACTGCGTACCGCTTCTTTCCTCCGCAGGCCATCCACCTGATCGTGGTGGACCCGGGCGTGGGCAGCGCCCGTCGCCCAATCGCCGTTCGTCTGTCTCACGGTACCTTCGTCGGTCCCGACAACGGTGTCTTCAGCTACGTCATGGTCGATGAATCCGTGGAAGCGGTCGTCGAACTTGTCAACTCGCACTATCGTCTCCCTTCGGTGAGCCAGACGTTCCATGGCCGCGACATCTTCGCCCCCGCTGCCGCGCACCTAGCAGCCGGTGTCGCCATCGAAGAGCTTGGCCCAACGGTACCTGACCCGATCACCCTGTCGCCTCCACGCCTGGAGATAGGCCCTCACACCATTGGCGGCGAAGTACTCCACACAGACCACTTCGGCAACGTGATCACAAGTATAGGGCGTCTTCTCTGGAGAGGGAATGAGCTTTTACTGACGCCAGCGTTTCACCCCCCGCTCGTGGCGGATCGCGGGTCGACGCAGTCACGCGTAAGCGGCCCGGGGACGGGCTTGGCGGCATCCGGCACTCCAGCCGGAGGTCTGCCTCGTCCATCGTCCATCGTCCATCGTCCGCCGTCCAAGCGCAGCGGCATCCAGCACCCCCCAGCCCCCGCTTATGGCGGATCGCCAGATTCGGCACCCCACCCGGAGGTTCGTTTTCAGGCCAATGAGGCCTTGGTCGTCATAGGTGACCCCCCACCCGGCGGGCAGGAGATACGAGGGGTGTGTCGCACCTATGCCGACGTTGAACCCGGCGACACACTGGCGCTGGTGGGGAGCGAGGGACACTTGGAAATCGCCGTGCGCGAGGGAAGCGGAGCCAGGAGACTGGGCCTTCAGCCGGGCGATCCTGTGGAGCTACGCTACTGATGCCCCTGAGCTTAAGTCAGGATGACGCGTCGGCTGGTTCAGCAGGAAGGGTCAACAAGAACGTGCTTCCCGCTTCGGCCGAGGAGATCTCACTTGAAGGGCTCTCTACCCAGATTTTCCCTCCGTGTGCCTCCACGGCCAGTTTGCAAAAGGGAAGCCCCAGCCCGCTACCGGAACGGCGCCCCTTCACCGAGGAGACGTGATGGAACTTCTCGAAGAGCTTATGCTGCTCATCCTCGGGTATGCCGGGGCCCTCATCGCTGACCCCGATTAGGACCGAGGTGTGACCCAGCTCCCCCTCCAGCTGTCCGCCCTCCGGGTCGAGCTGAGCCCAGACCCGGACGCGACTTTCGTCGGGTGTGAACTTGATCGCGTTGTCCACGAGGTTGTTCAGAACACGTCTGATCAATCCTACGTCCACGTGAAGAGGCGGAAGGCCTTCAGTGACAGAGACCTCGAGCGTGATCTCCGCCGGGGCCGCCAGTGGAGAGAGCTGCGTGACCACCTCCTGCAGCAGCCCCCTCACGTCCACGGTCTCGCAGTTCAACTCGAGCTCATCGCTTTCGAGCTCGCTGACGTCGAGAAGACCGTTAACTAGGTCCAACATGCGATCGCTACTCCGCTGCGCCATCTCCACAAAAGTCCCGAATAGCTCTGAGTCTCTCGCGGCAAAGGCATCCTCCATCAGGGTGAAACTGTTGCCCAACACCGTCAGTGGCGAGCGCAGATCGTGGACCAGCATATAGGTCATGTCGTCCTTCAATCGCCCCAACTCGATCTCCTCGGTGACGTCTCGGAGGACGAGCAGCCAGCCGGTGATGGTCCCTTCTGGGCTTCGCACCGGCGTAAGTGTCCGCTCGATATGACGATTCGAGGTGCTCAGCGTGACGATCGCCTGCTTGATCCTAGTACGTGGAGCCAAACCACTACGCTTCTCCCTCTTAGGATGGGAGTCGTTGCGCTCGCCTTTCTCGGAGCGGGAATCATCACCCCTGGCCCTAGGTGCCTTGCACGTTCCGTGCGTGCGAGTCACCTCCAAGCTCCGGCAGTCGGCCCTCAGATCCTCCACACTGTACCCAAGCAGCCCAATCAGGGGTGGGTTCCCCTCTCCTCGAGGGGCGTCGAGAACATGTCCGGACAGCTCCAGCTGAGCGACCCCCACGAGGTTAGCAAGGGCGCGATTGGCCGCCACGACACGCCAATCTGTATCTAGCAGCAAGATACCCTCCCTTGCAGTCCTGAGTATGGAATTCAACTCCTGGAGACGGCGGGCCAGTGCTTCGTCGGTGCGTGCGTAGAGGCGGGCATTCTGGATCGCCACAGCGGCCTGGGCCGCGATGGTGGTGAGCACCTTTTGATGGGGTAGATCGTAGGCCTCCGCCGTCTCGTACGATTGGACTGCGATGATGCCGAGCACCTCGTCCGCTGCTAGAATCGGCACGCCGAGCCAGCACTCCGCCGGTCGACCAATGGAGGCAATGCCGAGCTCATCAAGCGTAGCCCCAATATCGCCTCTTATCAACAGAGGTTCTCGGCTTCGCAGGACATATTCGGTGAGACCCGAGCCTGTTCGGCGCGAGCGCCATTGCACACGCGCCCCTTCCTCCACGGCCAGTGGGAACGATACCTCGTCCACCTGTGGATCGTAAAGGGAGACGTAGAAATTGCGGGCGGGCATAAGCCGCGAAACCTGTTCGTAAATCGCCGATACCACGGCCTCAATATCCAGATTGGCGCTGAGGGCTCGTCCAACTGCTTGCAGCCCACGCAGTTCCTGCACCCGGCGCTGGAGCCGCTCGCTGGTCTGAGCCAAGCTGCGCGTGATCAGGGAAGCGACGACCATGCTGAGGGCGAAGAGAATAAACATCGCCACCCCTAGTCGCGTGTAGATCAGCGCCATCAACGGCGCCAGGGTCAATGGGAGCCCTTCATAGAAGATGATATTAGGAAGCGAGTGGATGTAGTGTCGCAGCGAATCCCGACTTCGTACAGCAATGGCAGGGAAAAAGGCCAGGTGATTAACGAGCAGGTAAGTCAAAGCGAACAACACCAGCGCCAAGATGCCCCGGGCATCAACGCCAGTCAAGGGGATCTCCCCCTGAAGTGCTTGGAAAACCATGCCACCGACCAACACGCTTGCCGTGTGTGCCACCACATTTGCAGCCCCTACAGTGATGATCTGCGAGGCGCCCGCCACCCGCGGAAGTCCCAGCCGCTTGGCCCAGCGGTGGCGGAGCCAGGCATGCACAATCGCGCCTATGAGCGCCGCCCATCCCGTGGGTATCGGTCCCATCACCAAGTAGGCCGCTACAGTCGTCATCGGCAGCAGCGACACAACGCCTCCCGCCAGACGCACACCGAAGACGTCGGTGAAGATAATCAGCACGACAAACAGGATGCCGGGCAGGAGTTCATTCAGCGCAGGTGGGGTGGGCACGCCACTGGCGACCGTCAGCCAGATCAGGAGCCCCAACACCGTCAAACTTGCTGCGAGATAGGAACCAGGAAGGTATCTTCGCTTCATCGGAATTGCCCTCGACATAGATCGCAGTATCTAGAAATCACTGCGCAAGCCAGTTTATCCGCTCAAAGGGGATCGCGGGTCGCGCCGCTGCGCTTACAGCGGAGGCCGCCCAGGCATGCGTAAGCGGCCCGGGGACGGGGGGCGGAACCGCCGAGGCGGCATCCCCGCCTGCTCGATGAGCTCGCCGACGTCTCGAAGTCCTCACCGAAGACCTTGGCCCTTCTTCAAGGAACGTAGCACGCGTTCCGGCGTCAGAGGTAAGTCGTCGATCCAAACCCCGGTCGCGTCGTGGACGGCGGCGACCAGTGCCGGAGCCAAGGGAATGAAGGGCATCTCCCCCATCCCACGTACGCCCCACGGTCCACAGGGATCCGGCTTCTCCACGATGATCGATTCGACGTGCTGCGGCACATCGGCGATAGTGGGGATCAGATACGTACTCAAGTGCGGCGTCATCACGCGCCCCTCCTCAGTGATGAAATCCTCACACGTAGCCCAGCCCACCGCTTGGGCCACCGCCCCCTCGATCTGCCCTTCAACTTGCTGAGGATTGACGGCCTTACCCACGTCGTCCACACAGACGACGCGCCTGATCTCCAGTTCACCGGTTTCGATGTCCACCGCTACCTCCACTGCCTGGGCCACATAGCCGTAGGCGAAATTGGGCAGCCCCTCACCGGTCTCTGGATCAAACTGCGTCGTCTGTGGCGCCAGATAGGTTGCTTCGGTGACGGCAGGTCGCTCTCCCTCCTGCCAGCGCTTCAGCACCTCTGCTGCTGCCTCTTGCACGACGTTACCTGCCATAAACGTCATCCGCGATGCGGAGGTCGAGCCAGCGCTTCCGGGGCTGGTAGCCGTGTCCGAGGTATCCATACGCACTCGCGTGAATGGTATGCCGAGCGCCTCGGACGCCATCTGCCGAATCACGGTATGAGCGCCCTGCCCCACATCAGCGCTTCCGATGCTGACGGTAGCCCGCTCGATCTCCTCCTCGCCTTGCAACTCAATCCTGGCCCAACAGTTCTCCTGGTATCCAAAGGAAAAACCGATGTTCTTGAAGCCGACGGCCAAGCCAATGCCGCTGCGCTTGCTTTTCCTATGCCGGATGCCGCTGCGCTTACCTTTCCTATGCCGGATGCCGCTG
>CAYQZG010000040.1:20005-23478 GCA_964421785.1 uncultured Anaerolineales bacterium | reverse complement strand
TTTCCTATGCCGGATGCCGCTGCGCACCGCCTCGCTTGGCATAGTAAGGACGCTAGCCCTTACCGGCCGGTCCTTCGCCCTCTCGCCCCGTCTCCCCCTCTCACCCTCAGCCCCTCGCTGCCCGGCGGCCCATGGCCCTCCGATGGCACGGGCGCATCGCTCGGTGACCTCCACCAGGCTGACCCCACCCGGCAGCGGCGTGCGCAACGTCGTCGGGGTTCCATCACGCAGCAGGTTCTTGATCCGCAGGGCCACTGGGTCTACACGAAGCGCCTCAGCCAGCTTGTTCATCTGCATCTCGGCAGCGAAGATGCCCTGGGGTGCGCCGAAGCCTCGGAAGGCCCCGCCCGGCGGATTGTTGGTATAGACGCCGTCCACGTCAACTGTGACATTTGGAAACTCGTAGGGACCTGTGCAAGTGATCGCCGTGTTGCCCAGAACCTTGTTGGTGGTGTAGCAGTAGGCACCACCATCAGCGACGACACGAACCTCGGCGGCGACCAGCTTCCCTTCCCGGCTGGCGCCCCATTTACAGTGGAACCACATTGGATGACGCTTACAATGTCCTCGGATCGATTCCTCGCGGCTCCAGACGATCTTAACCGGACGTCGCAAACGGAAGGCGGCCAATGCCAAGACAATCTGCACCGACATATCCTCGCGCCCACCAAAGGCGCCACCGATGGCAGGGTAGATGACGCGAACCTGCTCCGAGGGTATATCCAATGCGTGCGCGATCTGTTGTTGGTCCTCCCACGTCCATTGTCCGGCCACCACCACTGTGACCCGACCCTCGTCGTCGATGTAGGACAAACCCGCCTCCGGCTGCAGATAGGCGTGCTCTTGAGCCGGGGTTCGATACTCGCCTTCCACAACGACGTCCGCTGCCTCCCACCCGGCATCCATGTCGCCCTTGCGGATCTGGTGATGGCAGATGAGATTGCCCACCGTGCTTAACTCCGGGTGGATCTCGCTCGGGTGTCGGCCCGGGTGAAGCTGTGGCGCGTCGGCTTCTAGAGCTCGAAAAGGATCGGTGACCAGAGGCAAGTCCTCATATTCGACGTGGATCAGATCTCGAGCGTGGGCAGCAGCCTCCTCGCTCTCCGCCACGACGAGGGCCACTTGATCACCGACAAAACGAACCACACTAGCCCAGCGTCCTCCCCTGCTCGTCTCGGAACCAGGACCACACAACACCGGTTGATCTCGCGTCTGGAGGCCGTACTCGTTCAGCGGAACGTCCTTGGCAGTGAAGATCGCTACCGTGCCTGGCACCTCCTCTGCTTCGGACGTATTGAGGCTCAACACGCGAGCGTGCGGCCGACCGGCGAAGAGGATCTTAGCATGGAGCATATCGTCCATGACGAAATCGCCAGGGTACCTCGCCTCTCCGGTGACCTTAGCCCGCGCGTCTACGCGAGTGACAGACTGTCCAACAACAGTAGTCATAGTGGATCCTTTCCCCAGCCCCCTCGTCCCTCGTCCCTAGCTCGAAGAGCCATCAGCTCAGCTGACAAGCTGTATCTCCAGTGTCAGAATCCGGCGCAAGATAGCCACGGTCGCGGCATAGGTAGAATCCACCCCGAAGTAGGAGAGGCGCTGAGCGCCTAGATTCCTGCCCTTCCCCAGCGGCGTATCCGATGCGTAGTGTATGATCCCGACGTCGAAAGGTACCGTGTCGGCATAGAGCGTGATGATTTCGTTAGTTGGATGACGAGTGGGGCGCACAGCCTCGTAGACAGCCGATAGATACGGTCCGGCCTCCATCTCGATATCCGTGTACCCCTCTCGGTAAAAGACATCCATATAGCGGTCGTTCTGAAGGAATGTCCCTCGCACACTGATCGCCTTCTGATTGTCAAGTGTCGTACCGTGGACAAGATAGGGCGCCACATTGGCAGCAGTAAAGCAATTGTTGAACAGATACGTGTTGCGGGAGTGCTCGTCGTGGACGACGTAGGGAATCATCACGTCGCCAACGCGGCCATTGAGGGTGGCAGCCTTGCCCAGGCTGTACACCCCCCGAAGTGAATCGACACTGGTAGCGACCTGCGACAGGATGTGATAGGCTCCCATCCCCAGCGGGTAGTCGATGTTGACGATCACGGCATCACTTTGGGCCAATCTATCCAGCTCGGGCACTCTCAACCGAGGATCGAACCAATCCGGGCGCAGACGACACATCTCGATCACCTGAGCCTCGACGTCAAAGACGTGGTGGCTGTCAATATGCTTTGTGCCGCAGAGGGCCTCCTCCTCCTCGCGCTGGTCCCACACGTCGTCATGGCGGTGAGCTTCCATATAGTCACGCAGAGTGAAATAAAGCAGGTTCTCCAATCGAGATGAGGTTTCGCCCTTGCGAATGCGAGTGTACTCCTCCAGCAACTCCTGGTTACCTCTCTCCTCAAGATCGTGCACCAACTCCCCGTCGCGGCGGAGAGCGAATCCCGAGAGCATATTCACCACGCTGTGCACGTTGCTGGAGACAAAATAGACCGGCCTTTCACTCAAGTCGACCGGTGATGCGTCGGTGATGAAGCTCCACCAGCGCCGGGTGGCTTTTCGGTAGTCGACTCGGGAGCCAGCCAACAGGCGCACGGCCAATCGCTTCGGCTCCCGTCCCATGTCGCACAGCAGAGTGACAAGGCCGTAGGGCCAACCATCAGGCCCGTGCCCTCCCCAAATCGACTCCAGGCGACTCATATCGTCGTGACTGATATCCAAGACATTCAAGACTTCCTGACGCAGGGTCTGCCAAGATGGCTCCTCACCCGGCTGCCAGGACTGCGCCCCCTCACCCCTGCTCCCGGCGGATTCGCAATCCGCCTCCTCTGTCCCAGGAAAGGGAAACTGGGAAGCGGTGGCGGCTGCAGCGGTCAGCTTATTCAACAGAGGATGATCGTGAAGACGCCGATGCACCTTGTTCCACTCGATCTGGAAGGCGGTCAGCATTGGAATAAGGTCGTCGATATCGGAGACACTGGCGATGAAGGCGGCCATTGTCTCGTGACCATCAAAGAACGTGCGACGACGACGACCGGGGGCCTCGACGGGTTCCCACTGCTCGATTTTAGTGTAACCGCGTCGAGCAAAGACGCGCTCCGACTGTCCCATCACCACCAACCTGGTTTGCCGAATCGCGTGCGGAAGCCGCAGTGAGCAGTAGATGAGCGCCGCAGCGTCCGGCGCCTGATTACGAGCCTTCACGTGGAGTGATGAGTTCATACCAAGATGCGATTCCACGAAGGAGCGTACCTGTACCTCATCCGTCGTACGGAGTAGAGAGTAGTAGGTGCGCATATAGAGCGAGATCTCCTCACTGCCGGTGGTGGGGACAGTTCTCTCCATAGCGCAGCCCTACCCTCGTAGGTACAACCGCTCGATCGAGTTCGTCAAAGTCTTCAATCGCTCCTTTCCCCAGCAGCCCCTGCCAGCCCTTTCGCTCCCAAGGGATCCGGTGCGACGCACTTGCC
>CAYQZG010000040.1:16940-19905 GCA_964421785.1 uncultured Anaerolineales bacterium | reverse complement strand
CCGGTGCGACGCACTTGCCCTTAGTGCGTTGCACCTCTAGCGGCCTTCTCCATCGCCCGCACGATCTTATAGTAGCCCGTGCAGCGGCACAGATTCCCACTCAGACCAAGTTTGATCTGTTCCCGTGTAGGCTCTGAAATCTCCTCCAATAAGCTCGCGCCAGCCATCACGAACCCCGGTGTACAGTACCCGCACTGGACGGCGCCCTCGTCGATGAAGGCTTGCTGGACCGGATGAAGGTCATCGGCAGCAACGACGGCCCGACTGAGCCCGCCGACGTCTTCAGCCCTTCTACCTGGAAGCCCCTCAATGGTGAGGATCTGCGTGCCGTGGGCGCGTGGGGCCGGCGTTAGACAGGCCAGCACGGCGATGCCATCCATCCAGACGGTACAGGCCCCGCATTCCCCCTCGCCACAGCCGTTCTTGGTTCCCGTGAGGCCCAGGTCTTGGCGCAACATCTCCAGCAACGTCTTGTCATTGGCTCCCTGCACGACGACGTTTTCACCGTTGACCACACATTCAATCGGTTCAAGGCCTTTGCAATGGTGAGACACGGTCTTGCCCGCCAGGCGCGGATAGGTGCCGTTCGTCGTACCCCACAGCATCGGGGGCTCGTCGGGGAATGCCTCTCGTTCATCCCCGACGCGGAGCGACGCGAGCGCACGCCGCACCAACACCGTGACGGCCTCCTGACGATAACGAGCTCCCGAGCGGATGTCGTCGATACACGATGTGGCTCTCCCGGCCAGCTCCGCAGCTTTTTCGATGCTTTCCTTGCTCAGCCTCCTCCCCACGAGTGCGCTTTCGGCCTCGCGCGCGCGAATGACTGTGGGGGCCACACTCCCCATGGCGATGCGGGCCCCGGCGACGATCTCCTCGTCGAAAGAGAGAACGACGGCTGCATTGACCACGGAAATCGCGTGGACGCGTCGTAGAGCCAGCTTCGTGAAGGTACCGCGCTGATTAGACCGCAAAGCCGGGAAGGAGATATCCGTCACCATCTCATAGGGTGTCAAGGCTGTCCGTCGCACCCCTTGATAGAAATCCGCGAACGACAACGTCCGCTGGCCACCTGTGCTGCTCAGCGTAAGCCTGGCATCCAGAGCCCAGAGTGCAGTGATCGTGTCGTTGGCGGGAGAAGCGGTGATCAAATTGCCGGCAATTGTGCCGCGATTGCGCAGCTGCGGTGTACCGACCTGCCAGCAAGCCGATGCCAGCGGATACCCCTGCTCGATCAACAGATCCGAGGCCACAGCGCTGTTATGTGTCACCGCCGGCCCCACGTGAATGCAAGGGTCATCAGGCCCGTCGTCCAGCGCTATGCGATTCAACCCGCCAATGCGGGTGATATCGATCAAGACATCAATCTCTCGAGTGCCTCGTTTCAGCTCGACGACTAGATCGGTGCCACCGGCGATAACACGGGCCTCGGGGCCGTGCTCGGCAAGGAGCCGCAGGGCATCGTCAATGCTGGTAGGGGTATAATACACTTGCCACATAGCTTGTCTCCTGGACTCGAATCAAAGCGAGCAAATGCCTGGTGCAAAGCTCGGAAGCATAGCGACCTGAGCCGCCTGCACCTAGTCCATGAATACACGCCCTAAGCCGCCCCCCCCATCCAGCGTCTCACGGCATAACGAGCACAGCCACTAAGTATACTCTCTATTCTAACGTTAGGCAACCGGCGGTTTGCGCTTTGAAACGCAACTTTATCGATTATAATGCGTAGTGTATAGTGCCAAGCGCGCAAAGCTAAGCCGTATCGTCATTCTGGAGACAGAGAGGTCCCATGGAGTGTGTAAGTGACTGACGAAGGGCAATGGATCGAAGCAGCTCGAGAGGGAGACAAAGCAGCTTTCGGGCGTCTGGTGGAGGCCTACCAAGATCCTATTTACAATCTAGCGTACCGTATGATGGGTAACGCACCCGAGGCCGAGGACGCGGCTCAGGAAGCATTCATAAGAGCCTACAAGTATCTCGATAGCTATGATCCTCAGCGGCCCTTCAGCACGTGGCTGTTTTCCATCGCCTCTCACTACTGCATCGATCAGCTGAGGCGCCGGAGGATCGACTGGTTACCGCTGAAGGAGGAAATCGCGAAGCCGGTACGATTGGCGAGTGCCAGTCCCAACCCGGAGGCCGTGGTGACCAAGCGGGATCGGGAAGCCTGGATTCAAGAGCTTATGGGCACTTTATCTGCCGTAGACCGAGCGGCCATAACCCTGCACTACTGGTATGACTATCCATACAAAGAGATCGCGGAGGTGCTGGATCTGACGGTGAGCGCGGTTAAGTCACGGCTCTATCGTGCTCGACGTGCTCTGGCAGAGCAGATGGAAGGAGAAGCGTATGCGTTGCAAACGAGCTAGCAATCTAATGGCAGATCGACTAGATGGTCGCCTCAATCACGCGGCGATCACAGAGTTGGAGGAACACCTGGCCGCATGCAGCAGATGTCGAGTCGAGTGGCAGAAGATGCATGCCCTGGATGGGATGTTCAGGTCGGCGCCCATGAGGTCGGCCCCGCCTCATCTGCACACTCGCGTCATGGCCCGCATCAATCGAAGGGAGCAGGCCCGTCGCGCTGTCGTCGGCGGCTTGATACTGGCATTGGGCGCAACAGCAGTAGCGCTGCTGACGCTCACCCCCATCGCTCTGGGGTTGTTGGAGAACCTGGGCATTGCGCCTACTTTGCTCATCGGTGGTGTGGAGACCATCACCCAGCTGCTGACGCTCGTCGACGCTGTGAGTCGCATGCTTCTTATCTTGCTGGGTCAGCTTGCCAAGCCGCTGGTTGCTTTTGCCTTGGGAAGCTTCACGTTAGCCCTGGCACTGAATGGGTTATGGATTGTCACGATGCGCAGACTGCGCCTTGCACGTCGATGAGTGACCAGAGATGCACCACTATCCGCTTGTTCGACTTAACCGGTGGGCGGAAAAGGACGCGAGGCTTGTTTCGGCTTAA
>CAYQZG010000040.1:0-16840 GCA_964421785.1 uncultured Anaerolineales bacterium | reverse complement strand
GTTTCGGCTTAAACAGTGGTAAGGACTTCAGTCCTTAAGATTTAACGGAGGTACAGAGAGATGCAAAGAAGAATGCTGGTTTGGTTAACGGTGATTGTCCTCGGGGCACTTCTGCTCCCAGTCACAACAGTGACAGCAGCCAGTGAACAACCAGATGACGGCGTCGTCATCTGGAGCGAGGACTACATTCTTGCCGAGGATGAAGAACTGGACGGCGACTTGGTCGTCTTCAACGGCGACGCAACCTTGGAACCCGGAAGTCGGGTTAGGGGGGATGTGGTTGTCTGGAACGGCAACGCCGACGTAGACGGTATCGTCGAGGGCAACCTGGTAGCATCAAACGGCGACGTCCGGCTGGATGAGAATGCCCACGTCCAGGGCGATGTCGTGTGCACCTGGAACTGCGACATCGAGCAGGACGAAGGCGCCCGCGTCGACGGGGAGCTCATCGAAGGCCCATCCCTGCGGGGCATCCCCTTTGGTCAGCTGGGCGAGCCTGGCCTACAGATAGAGGCGCCGTCCTTCGACCCGGAACCGTTTTGGCTGTCCGGCCCCGAGCAACTACTGAGATGGATCTTCCGCGTCGTGCGGCGTGTAGTGACGGTCCTGGTCATCGCTGCCATAGGTGGCGTCGTGGCGCTGATCTGGCCACGGGAAACTGCCCAGGTCGGAGATGTCGCCTTCGAATCGCCGGGGGCCAGCCTGGGAGTTGGGTTCTTAACGATCATCGCTGCTTTGGCGCTGATCCTTGCTTTGGCGATCACGATCTGTCTCTCGCCTGCTGCAGCACTGGTGGCGCTCGCTCTCAGTGCTGCCGGGCTGTTTGGATGGATCGCCATTGGCGCCCGGGTTGGAGAACGGCTTTTGCAAGCGCTCAAAGCCACGGGGGACAAGCGTGCGCAGTTAGACCACGATCCGGCCGCCCCGCTGTGGAGCGCTGGCCTGGGCACGTTGATCATCACCCTGATCACCGTGGGACTCAGCACCGCCTTTTGCTTGTCCCCCTTGGGATGGCTGCTGACATTCGTGATCGGCTGCTTCGGGATCGGGGCCGTGGTGTTGACTCGTTTCGGCACGACGCCCTACGTCCCTGGGGATGCCGTCTATCCCCGTCAGCCTCGGAAGCCCGTGCCGAGCCCGGTCGAGGCATCGGTCGCTCCCACCTCTCCACCGCCCTCAGAGCAGCCGACTGAACCAGCGGTCGAGGAGGGTGAAAAGGACCTGGCGAGCGAGGACGACCAAGACGCGGGTGCCCAGGCGACCCCGACCGTCGACTCATAGCCGCTCTCGCTCAAAGACCCGAAGGCCGAGGGATATCCCTCGGCCTTCGCATCCCCTCCGCTGCCAGGTGATCCGGTGCGACGCACTTGCCGTTAGTGCGTTGCACCTCCAGCGGCATCCCCTTTTGGAACAATTGGTGCTTCTCTCTCGTCTATATATCGTGTACGTCAAAGCAGCGTTCAAGGGTAACTTCGAGCTCTGTGCGCGGAATGGCACGCATAACCACCACGAGCACAGTCCGTAGTTTGCGGGAGCGCCGTCGTCCCGACGGGAGGAAGGCATCTCTGGACGCCTTGCCTGGACGCTTCGTCCGTAGTACGATACGCTACATCCGCAGTAAGCTCCGCGACAAGCGCAGCGGCAGGAAAAGTAAGCGCAGCGGCATCCGCAGTAAGCTCCGCGGCGTGAACGAAGGAGGTATCAGTTCAGTTTTGTGAGCGACTGCTCTCAGCCCCCGCCCCCGGGGACGGGGGCTCCGAGCTTGCTCACAAGACTGAAACATTGCCGAAGGAGAAACGATGACCATAAGACTGATCGTGATGATGTCTCTGCTTGTTCTGGCGTTGGCAGCCTGTGGCGAGACCGCCGAGGTGGTCCCCCAGCCAACGGCTGCCGACACTGAGGCCAGCATCCCATCGCCGGAACCGGCTGTCGACGAGAGCCCTCTATCGCCACCCACCACACCGACACCCGCCCCACCGGAGCTCACGAGCCCGCTTCCTAAGCCGGCATCCAGCCCGATCGAACCACCTTCCGATGCGACGGATCAGGTCGTGGCGGCTGCCAAAGCACACTTGGCCGAGGAGCTAGGAATCGCGCTAGATGACATCGAGACCACCGCTGTCGAGCCGGTCGAATGGTCAGACGCCAGTCTGGGCTGTCCGGAACCCGGGAAAGCCTACGCCCAGGTCATCACTCCGGGATACCGGATCGTGCTAGAGGTCGATGAGAAGGCGTACGAGCTACACACGGATCGGAGCGGGCGGGCTATCGTCATCTGTGAGCGCTAACTAGACAAGCGGCCGACGGCCGGGGTGGCGTACCTAGCCGATGAACTAGGATACCAACCGGGGATTGAGGTGCTATTCACTAACCTTCAAGCTTCGCGATGAAGCTCTCCAGGCTCTCCCCTCCATGGATTCGCATGCGGGGCATCTCGAAGAGGTTATCACGCGTATGCGTTCTTCCCCATTCCGTCGTGACGGCCCCCCAATAGCCCGCTGACTCAAGCACCTCAATCACGTTGGCGTCCCAACGCCCAGATGGATAGCAGAAGAAACGAGGGACACGGCCGGTGTGATGCTCAATGGCCTCCTTGATGCCCAGAATCTGATAGACCAGGTAATCGTAGGAACGCCCTCGCAGATCCACGTGATCTCGACCATGGGCCTGGATGTCCATCCCCGCCTTCGACATCTCCTCCATCTGCGACCAGGTCAGGTACGCCTCGCTCTCATAGTGGGCGGGGGTGGCCAGCACGAAGAAAGTACCCGGGAAGCCGCGGTCAAGCAGCCTGGGAAACACCACCTGGTAGGCATCAAGATAGCCATCGTCGAAGGTGAGGACAACAGGCTTCTCGGGCAGTGGATACCCCTCCGTCAGGTAGAGATAGAGGTCGGTGAGGGTGATGGGATGATAGCCCGCTTCATCCAGGTACTGGAGTTGAGCCTCGAACGCCTCCGGGGAGACGGTCAGATCCCGGCGATACTGGTCGGCATGGGCTGGTAGCTCGGAGACGTAATGATACATCAGGATAGGCACGTCGGCCTGGTCAGGCAGAGGCACCGGTGTAGATGTCGGGCGCGGCGTTGGGGTTGGCGTCGCTTGGCTCGTCTGTTCCGCGGATGAACGGTCCGGCGTCTCGGTCGACTTGACCCTATCCGGGATATCCCAGCGACCATAGGTCGGCGTAACGAGGATCGCCCCCATAAACCCGACCATCAACAATACACTGAGCGCCAAGGTGGTCCTCCACCCGGTGGCCCTCCACGTCGTACCAGATGCCCTCGATTTCTCATCCATAGTCATAAACGCCCCAGACGCGTATCTGGCGCCACTGGGGCACCTCACAGGATACCGTGAAGAGCTCGGCCTGTCAAGCGCGGATGAGACGCGCGTCCGGCACCGCTTCGAACAGACAGTGCTGGGATGACCTGCAACAGGGCGCAGCCAGCTTAACAACGGCTCTTCCAAACCGGTAAACCTCAAGCGCGATTACCCCGACAGAATACTCCGAAGTGCTTGACAGGTCGAGCAGGAATGGCGAATTTGCTGAGAATTGGCATGCGTTCAACGACTTTGACACAACTCAAGCTCTCAACAAGGGCGTTAGCGACACAGCTGACCAAACCTTAAGGCTCCTCGAGCTTTAAGAAAGATATATTGATTCTTGCAGCAGTCTATGATACAATACTTGCGTCTCCAATCCATTGTGCTCCCTTTACAACTCCCATCATCTGACGATGATCCCGGCGGTGCGACCTCCGTGTACGCCACCGATGTGGACGGCGACGGGGATGTGGATGTCCTGGGAGCTGCCTACTGAGCCGAAGACGCGGACGGTTCAAGACAGAGGGAGAGTCGCTGTTCTCGGAGGCGCGGACGCTGGAGGATTTGAGGTCGGTGTTGGACGAGAGAACGCAGTACTACAATCGTGAACGGTGCCATTCTTCTCTGAACCAGGTACCGCCTCTCAGGTACATCGAGGGGAACTGGTCGAGAGCGGAATAATAGGTGCAGCGACAGGCCGTGGGTATTGTGGACAGCTGCATGCGGCACACCTGCCCACAATACACACAGCACGGCAACGACGGCGGCCCGCTCAGGAGCGGGCCTTCGACACGGCCAGAAAGTCACAATAGATACAGCCTCAGTTGGTCGTCTTCCGCTCGCGCGCGACGTAGCTCCAACGTCAAGGCGACTTGAGCCCGGATCGCCAGGGCTGGCGACTGCCCGGCACCTGCCGTCAGGCCGGAAGCCGGGATGCTCCTCTTCGTACCTAGACCGTTCACCCCCCGATCTCGACCGTTCAGCCCAAAACCGTTGACTTCCCCCCTTGCTTCCTGCTATCATAGGACCATAGAGCAGGAAGACATAGACCCTTCGGAGGTGTGGACGTGCAGGAAAGATGGGACCTGGTGCATAGCAGCAAACTCGCCCAGGCGGTGATGGCGCTCCTTCTGCTCATCTTGTTGAGTGGCATCTGGGCTTGCCTGTGGGTGCCGCCGCTAGTAAGGTAGGAGACAGACTATGGTGCACAACAGACGTAGACGGGTTTGGCTGGCGGTCGGCATCGCCTTGACGGTGTTGGCTTTGGCCTGCGTGGCCCTGTGGCTGGGGGCGCCGGGCTTCTTCGCCAGAATGTACATGCGGCAGACGCGCCAGCCGATAAGGCTTGCGGCGGATGCCATTGGGTCTTTTCCGATCGAACACCACCTGGACGATGTCCCCTGGATCGCCACCCGGGAGTGGTACTGCCAGAGCAACAGCCTGGCCATGATCGCAGCGCAGCACGGTATCGACGCACCGACCGAGCATGCCTGCTTCCTGACCGGCTTCACCTACGGGGGGTCCCGCCAGCCGGACCGGTGGCCGTTCCTGCCCTACGCGGACCCGGAGGCCGGCTTCGGCGTCGCCGCCCCTTACCTGGGCCTCGTGCGCCGCACCTACGTCACTGACGATCCGTCGCTGTACCTGGATGCAGTGCGCTGGTATCTTTCCCAGGGCTACGCCGTCCGCGTGGCGCTAAACGGCTGCATGCTGCCGGAGATGGAGCCCTGCGCCGACGCCCACAGCGAGATCCTGGTGGGCTACGATGTTGCTGGTTTCTTCTACTACGAGACGGTGTTCGAGACCCAGCATCTCCCGCCCGGCGAGGAGGGCATCTGGGTCTCGGAGCGCACCCTGCTCGACGCGGTAGCAAACTGGAGTGGGGCGTTCTCGACGCCCTGGCGCTACGCTATGACCGTCTTCGAAGCGGGGCCGGTCGAGCGGGACCTGCAGCCCATCTGGGCGCGCAACGGCGAGCTGCTCGCCGGAGGCTCGCGCTTCGGCCCCCTCCAGGGCGCGGACGCCATCGAGGCGCTGGCCGCGCAGATTGAGGAGCACTGGGCAGAGCTGGACCTCGCGAACACCGACTTCGGCGGCCTGCGCTGCGGGATCGAGGCCGCATCCTACACCCGCCACCGCAATGCAGCCTACCTGCGCGCGGCGTTCAGCGGCGAAAGGGATGTCGAGCGCGCCGCCGACCTGTTCGACCAGGCCGCGGAATGCTACACAGACGCGTTGGCCGCGCTGGAGGACGGCGTGGCTGGTCAGTCTGAGGCAAAGGACATCGCGGCTATGCTGCGCGGCGCTGCAGCAACAGAGCGGGAGATCGGCCAGATCTTCCTGGCTAGAGGGAGGGATTAGATGGATAGTCGCAAGAATGCTTATGATGGACGGATCGCCAGGTGGGTTGCAAGGTGGCAAAAGGCCTTCTACGGCCTGAACCCCTTCCTTCTTTCATCCATCGCGGGCACGCTGACGGTCGCCCAGATCGTCCTGGCCTTCCTACTCCACCGGCCCGGCTCCGAGGCCCTCGCATGGGCGGGGTGGATCTCCCTATGGACCGCCGGCATCTTCGGTATGCTGCCAGTCATCACGTTCCGCCGTAAGGGTAGCGTGCCGAAGGGAGAAAGCTACATGAAGACCACGGTCCTGGTGGATGCCGGCATCTACGCCATCGTCCGCCACCCACAAGGCGGCACTGCCTGGCTGCTGATCAGCCTGGGGGTGATGTTGATTGCGCAGCATTGGACCAGCGTGATCCTGGGCCTGGCTTCGATGGCCTTGGCCTATGCAGACACCTTCAAACTCGATCAGTACTGCATCGAGAAGTTCGGCGACGCGTACAAAGACTACATAGAGAGGGTACCGCGGGTGAATTTCGTGGCCGGCATCGTGCGGCTCATCCTGCGCGGCAGGAAGGGGGAGTAGAGGTGTTTAAGGCGGATGATCCATCCGTCAGGCACTCCGCGCGCAGGAGAGCTGTACCGCATTGTGATCTACAAGGCCCGACTGTGTGGTGTACCCAAGGACCTGCCGCCGGATGAGGTTCAGGGCGTCATCGCCTTGACCCTGGAGCAGGTCGTTCGTGGGCCGGAGCGAAGGCCCACGCTGAGCGACTTAATAGGTGAGGGCACCCGCGTCGTGGCCGGAGGAGAGACGGTCGACCGTCAAACCCGCCTCTACCCCGTGGGCACTGCGATGGCTTTAGCGCATGTGTTGAGACACACGGCGGGCGGCCCTCGTGCACGAAGAGAGAAGTAGAAGTATGAAGAAACCAGATAGAATCACTATCACCAGCTTTTGGCTGGATTGGCTGCTCTTGCCCATCATGCTGGGTCTGGGCTGGCTCACCTTCCGTTGGGCGCTCGCCGATTTCCACACAGCATGCAGTCCGGGCACCAGCGGGATTCCGCTGCCACCCTGGGCCGTCGCAGTTCCGCTGGCGGTCTGCGCCATCGGCTGGGTGATCCTGGGATTCGGCTCGCTGATCCGACAGGAATACTACGAGCACCGCATCTGGGTGGCCATACTGATCGTCTGGTCAATCAGTTGCCTGATCGGCGCCGGCCTAATCGGATGGAGCTTCCTGCGAGGGGACAGCAGTTTTGGCCTCGCCGGTGTCCTCAGCCTCATCGGGCTGGTGTTGACGGCGCTGATGCTCTCCCTGCCGGCCTTCATGGAAGTCCCCTTAGGCGTCAAGGCCGCCCGCTTCTCTCGCCAATGGACCGTGCTGTTGGCTGCCTGCCTGGGATGCCTCACAGCGGGTATAGGACTGGGTTTCCCCTACAGCTTTCCCCGCTTCCCCTTCGGCATTGGCGCATTGTTCTTCTTCGGGCTGGGTGCGCTGGAGGCGGCGACCTCCACGCCGACGTTCCCCTGGCTCCCACGATTGTACGACTTCGATCTTGAGCAGGATGACTTCCTGGCCGGCCTCCCGAAGTCTAACGTCTGGCGCATCAAGGGCATGATCAAGCTGCTGATAGGACTAGGGGCCGCGGCGATACTCATCATCTTGTGCATATCCTGAGCGTGAGCATCCTGTCCAAACCCAGGGAAGGAGTCTAGAGATGAAGAACGCGCTGATGATAGCCCCGCCGAGCGGTGGGCCAGGCTCGACTTGCCAGCTCCGGCCCTTTGGCCTATGATGCGCTTTGTGCAGAGGGCCGTTAGGTCGGTTACCGAGGTGAGACATGGCAGAGCGTAAGGGAAGCGGCGAGAGGCACGCCATCGGGCGTATGTTCATAGAGATTATTCTGCCTGCCATCTTCTTCGCCCTGAATGTGGGTTTCGCCACCCAGGACTACGCAGCCTCGCTCGTCACCGGCTTTGCCATTAGCGGAACCATCTATATCCTCTATCAGTTGGACCAAGCCTTTCTACGGCCCCGGCTGGAGGCCGTGCCGCGCGACTGGCTGAAGGTGGGCCTGGAGATGACGTTGATGCTGCTGGAACACGTGCTGGGAGCCTCGCTGGCACTCCTCGTCTCCAGTCGCCTCTTCGGCTTTCAGGTGGTTCCCTCCGTCGCCTGGTTGGGCGTGGCTGGCATCGTGGTCGTCTTTCCCATCATCCACGGCACGGAGACCGCCCTGCGCTACTATCGCCGGCTGCAGGACAAAGAGCGACAGGAGGAACAGCTGCGGACGCTGGCGACGCAGGCGGAGCTGAAGGCGCTCAAAGCCCAGATCAACCCCCATTTCCTGTTCAATACCCTGAACACCATCGCCCAGCTGATCCATGCCGACCCCGTGCAGGCCGAGGCGACCGTCGAGCGGCTGGCCGAGATGTTCCGCTACGTACTAACCGGCAGTGAGCGAGGTATGGTTCCGCTCGCGCACGAGCTGGCCTTCGTGGACAGCTACCTGGAGATCGAGCAGGCCCGCTTCGGACAGCGGCTGCGTGTCAACCGTCAGATCGCGCCCCAGGCCCTGGACGTGCCAGTGCCGAGCCTGGCCCTCCAACCTCTGGTGGAGAACGCCATTCGCCACGGTCAGCGGCAAGACGGTCAGGTCGACGTGATCATCCGCGTCCAGGCCCAGGAGAACCAGGTGACCATCGCTATCGCCGACCATGGTCCGGGGATGCCCTCCGACCATCCCATCGGGCGGGGGCCCGGCTTTGGCCTGCGCAACGTGGATCAGCGGCTGCGCAAGACGTACGGGGAGGGGTACGGGTTGGAAATCGGGGATAATGAGCCGCGGGGAACGGTGGTCAGGGTACGGATTCCGGCTTAGGAGTGTGGGGTGGTGCGGCCCATCTCAATTGCGCGAGCCTGATGCTGCTTACGCCCCACACGCCCACACCCCATACTCTGATGCGAGGGAATAACCCATGCCAATGAACACACTGATCGTCGACGACGAACGCCTGGCGCGAGAGAGGCTCAAGCGGCTGCTCGCCGACATCGAGGACGTCGAGATTGTCGGTGAGGCCGAGGGCGGCGCGCAGGCCATAGAGATGATCGAGGAGCAAAGACCGGACCTGGTCTTGCTTGACATCCAGATGCCGGGCTTGGACGGCTTCGCCGTCATTGAGACGCTGCAGGATCCGCCGCCCGTCATCTTCGTCACGGCCTACGACGAGTACGCCATCCGCGCCTTCGAGGTCAACGCGCTGGACTACTTGCTCAAGCCCTTCAGCCAGCAGCGATTGGAAAGGTCCATCCACCGTGCCCAGCAGGAACTGACCGAGGGGCACGTCTTTTCTGAGCGACTCGCCTCCCTGCTGGAAGACCTGGCCGAGCAGGGGCAGTACGCAAGTCGCCTAGCAGTGAACGACGGTAACCGTATCCGCGTGCTGGACACCGAACGGCTGGATTGGATCGGGATCGAGGACGAGAAGGTGATTGTGCACGTAGGAGAGGAGAGCTATACCATCCACCGCACGCTGTCCGAGTTGGAGGCCCGACTCGATCCGACCCGTTTCTTCCGCGCCCATCGCTCGGCTATTGTCAACCTGGATCGCGTCCAAGAGATCATCCCTTGGTTCAAGGGAAGTCATAGGCTGCGGCTCACGACAGGGGCGGAGGTGGACCTGAGTCGACGCAGGGCTCGGGCGCTGCGCGAGATCCTACGCTGGTAGGCCGCTGCCACACCGGTCTGCCTCATCCCAGGCAGGCCCTGCGGCAGGTGGCGAATGGTGCCTATCGACCGCCTAATCAAATCTTGTCTGGCGCCCAGAACGCCCTCGTGGACGAGGGCGGGGAGCGGGGAAAAGCCAAGATCTGTTGCGTGAACGAGCACCTTGGATGGTGCTTAAGCGCAGCGGCACCCGCAGCGGCATTTGCAGCACCGTCCTCGCTCGATAGGTGCGTCGCGCGCACGGAACGTGCAAGGCACCTCAAGCCGCTCGTAGTGCCGCACGCAACAGAGCGGAGTGGGACTAAGCGGCCCGGGGACGGGGGGCGGAACCGCCGAGGCGGCACCCCCGGGCAGCACGCCACTTGTCGATAGCCTCTCGCGTGGCGCGAAAAGCCAGGGGCGGCAAGTCCTCCGGCGCGAAGAAGGCGACGCGGTCCACGTCATCCGCGGCCCGTAGGTGGTTCCCCACCCGTTTGCCATCCACCTGTCGGGCGCGATAGATGACGACGATGTCGGCGTCTCCGTGCCCCCTTCCGGCAACAACGTCGAGCAGATCGATGATCTCGACCCCTAATCCCGTCTCCTCTCGGCATTCGCGCACCGCCGCCTCGGCCGGGGTCTCGTCGAAGTCGACGAACCCGGCGGGGAAGGACCACAGTCCTCGGCGTGGGTTCAGAGATCGGCGGACGAGAAGCACTTGACCATCACGCTCCACAACGACACCAGCAGCAACTTTGTGCTCTCGGAAGACGATCCTGTCGCAAGCGGGACAGAAGCGGCGCGCACGCCCGAAGGCTTGTTTGTCCTCAAGCGCATGACCGCAGCTAGGGCAGTAGTTCAAGTCGAGGGGCCGTGCCAAGCCTTTGCTCCCAAGATAAGGTCCGAGATGCTCCGTAGCGGCCCGGGGACGGGGGGCGGAACCGCCGAGGCGTCCGTGTCCAAGCCGTGGAGCGGATACGACGTGACCGGTCGTGTGGAGATCGACGCCGTCCCATAGGATCGCCCTAGCTTTGGCGCACTCGCCACGCCAGGATCGTGGCGACGATCAGCACCAGGACAGCGAGGCCCAGCGCCACCTCAAGCACGCGGGCGAGAGGCCACGGGCCTAGCGGCCTAAACAGAGAGGGAAGCCTCCGTCCATCCGTTTCCCTCTCTTCTTGAACCAGGCGAGGGGTGACCTCAAGCTCCTGCGGCGTAGGTTCCACCAATCCCAGCTCATCCTCGGATACCACCGGGGCCTCGGCCGGGATCGTCGGCGTGAGAGCGGTCACCGAGGTCACCGTCGGGGCGACCGTTGGGATGGCAGGAGCAGGGGTCTCCTCCGCAGGATCGCCCTCCGCCGCCGGAGGGGATGTGCCCTCCGCTCCAGCCGGGGCCTGGGCAACCTCCGTCGCCTCGCCGACGGCTCCCTCTTCCTCGACCGCCATCTCCATCTCGGGCTCCTCACGCGACTCCTCGTCCGTAAGCGGCCCGGGGACGGGCTTGGCGGCAGGCTCCTCAGAAGCCGGCGTCGGCGATGCAACATCGGCCGCACGGTCGGCCTCCGAGTCGTACTCCTCCGCCTCAACGTCTCCAGGTGGCCCTTCCTCCGCGGGTGCCTCCTCAAGCGCGATCTTTGGGGCCGCCTCACGTTCCTGCCCGGGCAGCCCCTCGCCCGGTGCCGGGGCCGAAGCTAGGTCGCCGCCGACCAGCAGAAGGTCACCGGCCAGCACGACGATGAAGAGCAGGCTCACTACAGCGGTCGCTGCCGTCAACAACGGTGCCGCCCACGCGCTCGCTCCTCGCCGAGGCTCCGGACGAGAGCGGCGCATCTCCCGTGCCGGCCTCTGACGTTCAATCATCGACTCCGATAGAATGAAGTTACGGGGAGCTGCAACTTGAGGAAGCTCACGCATCAGCGACATCGTGCTTTGCATCGCCCGCAGCTCGGCCCGCAGGGCTGGATCCTGCGACAGGCGAACCTCCAGGCGCTCTCGCTCTACCTCGCTCAGCTCGCCATCGAGGTATGCTGAGAGCAACTCATCCTGCCTCGCCCGCGCAGCGGCCTGCCTGTCTTCGTCTCTGTGTCGTCTAAACAATCGCAACATTTCTAGCTCTGCGGCACTTTTAGCTCCGCGGCATTCTTAGCTCCGCGGCATTCTTCTCAATCGACCTATGCTTTCCAGGCGCTCTCGGCAGCCCCGTCACCCTGGCCTCCACATCCGTCCAAGCCGTCCTGCCTCTGTCACTTAAGACGATATTGGGCGGGCAAAAGTTCCCCTTGATCGCGGAGATAGTCCCGGAGCTTGCCCCTGGCCCGTGCCAGGCGAGACTTGACAGTGCCCAGAGGGGCATCGGTGGCCTCGGCGATCTCCTGATAGCTGAAACCCTGCACATCCGCTAACACCAGGGTGATGCGCTGGTTCGGAGGCAGGGTCTGAATACCGGACTGAAGCACGCGGGACATCTCCGCCCGCTCGGTGAACGCCTCCGGCCCCTCCGTCTCGCTGACCAGGGCCGGATTGGCCTCCTCATCGATCTCGAAATCCTCAATCGACGTCGTGGGATGACGCTTGCGACGGCGCAGCTCGTCATAGCAGGCGTTGGACACAATGCGCATCAGCCACGACTTGAAGGAGCTGGGATACTTACCGCGAAACCCCTCGATGTGCTGAAAGGCGGAGATAAAGGCCTCCTGAGTAGCATCCGATGCCGAGGCCGGGTCACCCATGATGCGGTAGGCCAGGTTGTAGACCTGATCCTGGTAGGCCAACACGAGCTCATTGAAGGCATCCAGGTTCCCTCGCTGAGCGGCGGCGATCAGGCTGTCTTCGTCCATCTCGTCTCTCAAGACCATGTCAAACCGCGGATGCTATCGGCCTCTCCAACTGAAGCGTAAGGCGTAAAACGTGAAGCGTAAAACGTGAAGCGTAAAACGTAAGGCGCCATGTACGCGCTTCAAAGCACATTATCGCATAGACCGGGTTAAGCGTCAAAGAATGACAGCCGGGCCAGACTTGAGTAGACATCCTCCAGGTGACGTCAGCCCTCATCTCGTGGCCTCGATAACGGCCTGGGGCTAGGCGGCCCTGGGCAAAACGGGGTACGTGATCCCACCATATGGAAAGGCCAACACTTGGGCGTGATTGGGAAAACGCCGACGGGCTGTGGCAAGTGCCTCGTCCAGGCTGTCAACGAACGTCACGAACGGAAGATTGGCTCGGACGTCCGTGGGGATCGTCGGAGCGTAGAGCAACAGATCCGCGTGTCGCATAGCCTGCAGGGCGAAGTAGAGGAAGAAGCGGTCCTCCTCACCCAACCCCTTGATCTTCAACCTCGGCACCAGGCGCAACAGCAGCGGGGAGAGCAACCTCAGGGCGCGCCTTCCCAAGGGAATGTCGCTATCCGCCAGGCCGAAGACGCCCACCCCCTCGGTGGCTCTCACCAGCGTGATGTGCACGCCGCCTCGCCGCACAGCGCGGATGGTGTTGGCCAGCGCTTTCACCCCCTGGCGCAGATCCTGGTCCATCGGATGGGAATCCGTGATCACCACGTCCCCCAGGGCCGGGATGTCGGCGCCATAGAGACTGGCGCTGTCGCGCACGCCGGCGCGATGAGCTTCGATGGGATCTCCAGCCACCACCTGGACAACCTCCTGTTGGCTGTTCAGGATGGCATTGACGATGAAGACCTTGGGTCTCAGCATGCGCCCTGCCTCCTCCAGATCGAGCCGCATGGGGTTGCGCTCGATGGGCTGGCCGACCATATTGAAGGTCTCCGCGCTGCAGTTGAGTGTGTGGTTGTGAGCGATCGTCTCCCGACCGGCGACGCCCGGAATGAGGTTCTTGTACCCTCCGCCGAAACTTGCGATGATGTGGGGCTCAATGCAGCCGATGGAGACGACGACATCCGCCTGGGTCACGCTCCTGTTGACCAAGACGCGCGTGCCCCGTCGGGTGACCCCGAGGGCCTCCAATCGCTCCGGGTCATCGCAATCGTGGTTCTCCCAATGGAGGCCCTCCAGAAGGCCGCCGCCGACGCGGGCAGCGACCTCCTCCTCCCTCATGGGCCGATGCACCCCCAGCGCGGTGATCAGCGTAACCTGTGGTGAGCGGGTGGTCCACCTTGGCTCCGCCTCCGGCGAGCCCACATCCCCCGGCTGTACACCGCCGCGCCGCAGCTCCTCCAGCACCGTCGGCAGGATCAGGTCGACGGGCGTGGGCCGGCTCAAGTCGTCTATCACCACCGCGACCTTCATCCCCTCCTCGATCATGTCACACAAGCGCGGCGAGCCGATGGGCGACTCCAGGCTGCCCCGCACCGCCTCTATAGGGTCATCGACGCCGGGTCTTGACGATGGTTCGAGGACGCCATTGAGGCGCCAACCCTCCGGTAGATCCAGTGTGACCTCTTCATTCCCCCAAGGGAGCGTCATCTTCTGCTCGCTCATGTCACCACCTTTCCTGCAAAGCATCTTAACACGACAACGTGACTTCCGTCCCGTCAGAGTTCCGAAGTCTTCGTGGTGGCGTTTCAAGGCACAGATTGCCGCCGTCAGCAAGCCCAATCCGGTCTCAAAGGCCATCTGCTAGACTTCGGAAGTCTTTGGCCAGCGAGACTCACGTTATAGTACTAATTGGCATTCAGGCCGTACCGGATTGAACCATCCGTAAGCAGCCCGGGGACGCGCCGCGGAGCTTGCCGCGGAGCTTAGGGCGGAACCGCCGAAGCGGCATCCGCCAGGACCACGGAGGTCTCGACCTGCCGTTCGGGGATCGACCAGTACGTTCTCAGGAGCCGCTCCTTCTCGGCCGGGGAGACCAGCCGAAAGCCGTGTTTCTCATAGAATCGTATGGCCCATACGGCGTCCGCCCAGGTGCCAATCAGGATCGGGCGGTCCGTCTTCCTGCGGAGATAGGAAAGCAGCCTCCCGCCGATGCCCTCTCCCTGCCTGGCCGGGCGAACGTAGGCATGTCGGATGAGGGTTACGTCCCCGACGTGTTGGATGCCCATCACCCCGGTCAGCTCGCCCCTTTCCTCGTAGCCCCAGAACACGACGCCCGAGTCGATCTCATCTCGGAGCTCATCCTGGGGCATGTAGGGCTCATGCCAGCGATCGGATGGGATGACGCCCCGATAGGCTTGGGCGGCCCGATTGATGATCGTCCACATGGCCTCGAAATCGCGATCATCGCAGCGTCGAATCACCCCTTGGCCAGCCATGGCAGCTACTCTCCGCCATCCAGCACGATCCGTACGTCCACCGCCCAGGCTCCCTCACCCGCCTCCCCGACGATCAGAGGGTTCAGATCTATCTCAGAAACCTCCGGACTGTCCGCCATCAGCTGCCCGACGCGGCGGATGGCGTCTACTACTGCCTCCACGTCCCCCGGGGGCTGCCCGCGGACACCTTCCAGGAGCTTTCCCGCTGCCGTCTCCATAACCATCTCCCGTGCGTCACCCTCGCTCAACGGCGCGAGACGGAAGGCCACGTCCTCCAGCACCTCGACGTAGACCCCACCCAGTCCAACCATGACCAACGGGCCAAACTGGCGATCGCGCTGCGCGCCGACGATGATCTCCAACCCCTTCGGCGCCATCCGCTGGACGAGGGCCCTTTCATCATCCTTGACGATCCGGTGGAAGGCATCCCGCACCGCCCCGGCGTCCTGCAAAGCCAAGGCAATGCCCCCCACGTCGCTCTTGTGCACCACGCCCGGCGCCACACGCTTGAGTGCCACCGGATATCCCATCCGGCCGGCCGCGGCCACGGCTTCGTCCGCCGCCCCCACCAGATCCGAGGGAGGCACCGACAACCCATAGGCAGCCGCCAGCTCGGCGCCCGCCTGGGCATCCAAGACCCGACCACCGGGAGGCCGCCTGAGGAGAGCTTCTGCTCGCTCGCGATCAATGCCCGAAGGTGTTAACGGCTCGCTTCTGTCCTTCATCTCAATTTGACGATAGCGCCACAGCACGCCGAGGCCGAAGGCCGCCCGCGCCGGCGTCAGATAGTGCGGCACGGACCGCTCGTGGAGGATGCCCGCTGCCTGGTGGATCCGGTCGCCACCGTAGATGCAGCAGACGACGGGTTTCTGAGCCCCTGCAGCAGCCTCGCCGACGGCCTCGGCGATCTCCGGTGGGCCGGTCAGCGCCTGAGGGACAAAGGTGACCATCAGGCTATCGACCTCCGGTGCAGCAAGGAGCACGTCCAGCGCCGCCCCATAGTGCGCCGGCTCCGCGCCACCGAGCATGTCGATCGGGTTGCCCGTCATGGTGCCGGGTGGACAGACGTCCCTCAAGCGGGCCTGCGTCCGGTCGCCGAGATCGACCAGATGGAGCCCTTGCCGGTCTAGCGCGTCCGCCCCCACCGCCGCCGGCCCCCCGGCGTTGGTGAGCAAGGCGACGCCAGGGCCGGACAATGGCCGCCGGCAGGTCAGCGCCAGACTCGCGTCGAGCAACGCCTCCAAATCCTCCACCTGGATCGCGCCGGCGCGCCGAGACGCGGCCTCGAAGGCGCGGTCCTCGCCGGCCAGCGCCCCCGTGTGGGAGGCCACCGCGCGCGTCCCACTCGGCGTGCGTCCCGCCTTGACCACCACCAACGGCTTCTCCGCCGTCAGATCGCGCGCTACCTCCACGAACTGACGCCCGTGCGGAAGCCCCTCGATGTAGGCCATCGCGACCTTCGTCTGTGGATCGACCGCCAGGGAGGCGAGCGCGTCGGCCATGGTCACGTCGACCTGATTGCCGAGGCTGATGATGCGCGAGAAGCCAAAGTCGACGGTGTTGGCCCAATCAACGGTGCCCCCGCAGATCGCGCCGGAGTGGGAGGCAAAACCGATGCCCCCGCGCCTCGGCATGGCGGTCAGAAACGTCGTATCGACCCGGCTGGTGGTGTCCAGCACGCCGATGCAGTTGGGGCCGATGAGGCGCATGCCGTATCGCTCGGCCACATCCCGCAGCTTGGCCTCTCGCTCCTCGCCCCCGGCGCCCAGCTCGCCAAAGCCGCTGGCGACGACGACGGCCGCCTCGATGCCCCGCTCGCCGCACGCCTCCAGCGTACGTATTGACAGCTCAGGAGGGAGGATGATCACGGCCAGATCGACCGGGTCGGGCACGTCCGTTATGGAGGGATAGACGCTCAGACCGAGGATCTCGCCCCCCTTGGGGTTGACGGGATAGACAGGGCCGTCATAGCCGTGCGTGGCGAGATTGTGCAGCACACCGTAGCTCAGCTTGTTCGGCTTGGAGCTGGCGCCGATGACGGCCACTCCCTGAGGATGGAAGAAGGTGTACAATGGATCCATAGATGCGTTACTCCTGCAGATGCTGTATAATTGGCTCAGCGGCATGGTAAGCCCGGCATGGCACAGGCTTATGGATATCAAGACCATCTTGCACGCTACACATGATAACCTCACACACCTGCTTTTGTCCAGCCAGGGCCAGAACGCCCC
>CAYQZG010000039.1:0-28885 GCA_964421785.1 uncultured Anaerolineales bacterium | reverse complement strand
GCGTAGAGCCTCGTGCTGATCATGGCCGCCACCGGGTTGCCGGGCAATCCCAGCAGAGGTATGCCGTCAATGTCGCCGAACGCCATGGGTCGCCCTGGCTTCATATTCAGCGACCAGAAGTGCATCTGCCCCTCGGCATCCATCACTTGTTTCACCAGATCGAAATCCCCCACCGAGACGCCACCGGAGCTGATGATGAAGTCGGCCCTCTGTTCCAGTGCCTGCCGCATGTCCCGGCGCACGAGCTCCTCCCGATCTTGGACAACCCCCAACAGGAGCGGCACGCCGCCGTAGCGTTGCACTTGTGCCGCGACGGTGTAGGAGTTGGCATCGCGGATCTGAGCGGGACCGGGCGTCCGATCTGGCGGCACCACCTCATCCCCGGTACCCAAGATGGCCACACGGGGCCGACGGATCACCAGCACCTCAAGGTGCCCCAAGGCCGCCAGCATCCCGATCTCCTGGGGACGTAGCACTTTGCCAGGCTCCAGCACTACCTGACCCTGTTGCACATCCTCACCCGCTTGGCGAACGTTCTTGCCGGGGGACGGGGTGTCCAGAATTACCACCTCGTTTCCCTCAAGACGAGTCCGCTCGAAGCGCACAACAGTGTCGGCGCCCTCAGGCACCGGTGCGCCGGTCATGATCCGCACCGCTTCACCCGGACCCACAGCTGCGGCCGCCTGGTGACCGGCGGCTACCTCGCCCACGATGAGCAGCCTAAGGGTATCGGCGACCATATCCTCTCCCCGCACGGCAAACCCGTCCATCGCGGCATTCGTCAGCGGCGGGATGTCGCGGTCTGCGGCAACGACCTCGGCCAAGACGCGTCCGGCGGCCTCAAGGATGGAGACCCTCTCCGGGTTCAGCGGGCGCACGGTCGACAGAATATGCGCCTGCGCCTCCTCGACGCTCAAGACAGGACGCTCTTCCCTAGACATAGACCCTCCCCAGAGACGCCCCGTTGGCCAAAAGGCCCTCAGTGATCAGCATAGTCATGCTCGGTATCCTCACCGCGGATCATCTGAATGGCATGAGGGAGGATAGGGGACAGCGTCTCCATCCCTTCGCGCACCGCGTTGGGGCTGCCAGGGAGATTGACGATCAACGTCCGCCCGCGAATGCCGGCGACGCCGCGAGAGATCACGGCCAACGGGGTCTGTCGGTAGCCCTCAAAGCGCAGTATTTCAGCCAGTCCAGGCATCTCACGCTCAATGACGGCCTTCGTCGCCTCCGGCGTCACGTCCCGTGGCGTCACGCCGGTACCACCGGTCGTCAGCACCAGATCCACGCCCAGCTCATCAGCCAAGTTCACCAAGAGCCGCACGATCTGCTCTCGTTCGTCCGGCACGATCTTCCGGCGCACGACCTCAGCATCCATCTCACGTACCAAGTCCGCCAGCATGGGCCCACTCACATCCTCTCGCTGGCCTGTGTACCCTTTGTCGCTAATCGTCACGACCGCAGCCCGAATCACGTTCATCGTGTAGGTATGGCTCCTCCTGTTCTAAGTTGTGGTGTGAAAGAGAGACACTGTCTTCATCCTTCATTATACTTGTGCCCGGATGGGTGGTCAAGCACACATTGTCATACGAGTATATTGACACATGTGCTTGCCCTCAAGCTGACCTGTGGTAAACTTGCCACTGTCGACAGCCTGTGTTGCGCGCAACAGACGTGACCTTGAGCACAGGCGAGCAAGGCGTGCCGACGAACCAGGGCTGCGGGAGCCCAAGCATGGCTTTGCCATGGTAGGCGAGGGAAACGCGTCGACTCGAGAAGAAAAAGATGGAAGAGGGGAAGGCATTGGTATGAACCTGAAGGAGAACCTACTCAGCCGTTTCTCTGGGGAGACGACAGACCACCTGCTGTACGTGCCGGATCTCACCCTGTGGTACGAGTGGCATTCGACCCGAGGCACGCTCCCAGAGGCCTGGCAGGATCGCTCCCTGCCTCAAACCGCTCGCTTCCTGGGCGTGCCTGTATGGCTGCCAGCTCAACCGTGGAAGATCGAGACACCCGGCATCAAGGTGAAAACCGTCGATAAAGCCGATGAACGGAGGATCACCTACGAGACATCCGCCGGGACACTGGCAGCTGGTTGGACACTCGGACCCGATGGCGACTGGTGGCAGACTGACTATCCGGTCAAATCTGATGAGCACCTCGAGGCCGCTGTCGAATTGGTCGACTCAAGGACGTACACCCTCGACGCATCAGATCTCTCGGGTCTAAGAACCGAAGTGGGTAGCGACGGCATCGTCGCTTTGGAATTGCCCAAGCGCCCCTATTCCGAGCTTTTGCACGATTTCCTCGGCTGGAGCACCGGACTCCTGCTGTTAGGCGAGCCAGAGATCGAGAAGATGCTGACGCTCCTGGAGTCCAAGCTGCAGGACTTGGTCGAGTCATTAGCCGAACTCCCAGGACAGATCGTGCTCTCGCCTGACAACTTGGACGGCCAGTTCGTCTCGCCGGGAGCCTTCGAGAGGCACCTAACCAGCAGCTACCACCGCACGTCCGAGATCCTTCACAGCCATGATAAACGGCTCATGGTCCACGTCGGAGGACCGATAAAGCGGCTGCTGAAGCCTCTGTCAGCGACGGGCGTGGATGGCATTCAGGGTATCTGTGGCCCGCCACAGAGTGATGTGTTGCTGTCTGAAGCACGTAAGGCCGTTGGTCCCGAGATCACGTTATGGGGTGGTATTCCACAGGACGTTCTTCTGGAAGCTCACGAGTGGGAGCGATTCGAAACAGCCGTCGCCCAGGCTGTTGATGATGCAGCTGGCGACCCGCGCATGATCCTCGGCGTGGCCGACCGGGTACCCGTGCGCGCCGACGTGGAGCGGCTGGAAGCCCTAGCAGCGCTGATCGATGCAACCTCACTGACATAGGAGATATAGACATGAAGAAAGATACATTTAGACAAGTTGTCAACGTGGCGGCCCTGCTCGCGACGATCGTCGCGAATGGGCTGGCGAACGCTCTGCCGCTCAACGACCTGACCACAGGCGAGATCTCGGACCGTTTTGAGGTCTTCTTCGTGCCCGCGGGGTACGTGTTCTCCATCTGGGGACTGATCTACCTGGCGCTGGCCGCTTTCGTCATCTACCAAGCGCTTCCAGGCCAGCGAGATAACCCGCGCTTGCGTCGGGTCGGGTATCTCTTCGCCCTAAGCTGTGTGGCGAACGTGGCCTGGCTCTTCCTCTGGCACTATGAGGTCTTCTCCCTGACGATCATAGCAATGGTCGCACTACTGCTTCTGTTGATCGCCATCTATCTGCGGCTGGGCATTGGCGGCACCAGAGTGCCCCCCGCCGAGCGTTGGCTCGTGCGCCTACCATTCAGTATCTACCTGGGCTGGGTGACCGTGGCGACCATCGCCAACGTCACGTCGCTGCTGGACTACTTGAACTGGGGCGGCTGGGGCATCAGCCCCGAGATCTGGACAGTGATCATGCTCGTCGCGGCTACCGGGATCACCGCCGCGGTGACCTTCACGCGAGGGGACATCGCCTATGGGCTGGTCATCGTGTGGGCCTTCGCGGGCATCGCCATCAAGCACGCAGACACGGCGATCGTCTCGACGACAGCGTGGAGCGCAACGGCCCTCGCCGCCATCGTGACGGCACTCGGTGGCTGGCTACAGCGACAGCACAAACCATCGTCCGCATCAGCGAGGTAGGCGGCCACGGCCTAGCGATCTGGATAGGATGCAACGATTCGCGGCGATCGGTGTTATACCTTGCGTACGGAACGGACCCCGTACCGCGGCAATCTGCCACTGCATCTGGTACCATCCCTGTGCGTGAGTCCGTGTTGCAATGCAGAGCACTCGCAGGTAGGAAGACGCATCATGAATGCGGGGAGGCCACGACGGTCTAGCGTCGCTCGCCCCTTCGAAAAGGAGATCAACCCATGAGTTCATCCTCATTGAGGACCAATAGCACGCGTCGGGAGCGCTGGTCCTGGTATCTGTACGACTTCGGCAACTCGGCGTACGCCGCCGTCGTTCTCCTCGCCGTCTACTCGGCTTACTTCAAAGGATCCGTAGTCGGCGGCGCGGAGGGCTCACGCCTGTGGGGCATCGCGGTGGGGATTGCTATGCTCGTCGTGGCAGTCACCTCACCCATTCTGGGCACCCTGGCGGATTTCTCCGGCGCCAAGAAGCGCTTCCTTCTGGGATATACCGCGATGACCGTTACCTTCTGCGCGCTACTCTTCTTCGTCCAAGAGGGCGACTGGCTCATGGGCATGGTCTTCTTCATCCTCGCCGAGATCGGCTACCGGAGTGCGCAGGTCTTCTACAACGCGTTGCTGCCAGAGATTGCCGCACCTGACGAGATGGGGCGGGTCTCGGGCAACGGCTGGGCGATCGGATCGTTCGGCGGCATCGTCTGCCTCCTCATCGTGCTGGTGCCCATCGTATTGACCGATAGCAATCCCCTGGTCGTGCGGCTCTCGTTGGTGTTCACAGCGCTCTACTTCGCTGCCTCCTCCCTACCCCTTCTCTTCTGGCTGAGAGAGCGCGCGGAGCCCCAGAAGCTGCCCGAGGGGGACGGCTATCTGTCCCTCGCGTTCAAGCGGTTGGGTCGCACGTTTCGGACGATCAAGAAGTTTAGGGAGTTTGTCAAATTCATCATCGCTTTCTTGGTCTACAATGATGGGATTCTGATGGTCCTGAACTTCGCGGCCATCCTGGGCGCTGTGCTCCACGGGATGGAGCACCAGGAGCTGATCATCTTCATGATCATCGTCCAGGTGACGAGCGTCGTCGGTGCGTATCTCTTCGGGCTGCTGGCTGACGACTTCGGCGGCAAACGATCCTTGATTATCTCACTTCTGCTGATGATCGTCCCGGTGGTCTGGCTCTACTTCAGTTACTCGCGTCTGGAGTTCTACTTCATTGGCGGGCTGGCCGGTTTCGCGCTGACCGGGGTCCAGTCCGTGAGCCGCACGGTGGTGGGGATGTTCACGCCCCCCGGGAGAAGCGCCGAATTCTACAGCTTCTTCGCCGTGACCGGGCGCACCTCGTCCTTCATCGGACCAACCATCTTTGGCGTGCTGGCCGCCGAGGCGACAGAGTGGTATCAGAAGGCCCAGGGACTGGCTCCCTTGGCTGCGGAGGAGGCCGGTCACCGGCTTGCCCTCTTCTCCATCGTCGCCTTTCTGTTGGTCGGACTGATCCTCTTGCTCTTGGTCAATGAGAAGGAAGGTCGCGCCGTAGCCAATCCGCAGAACGCATTCGATATCTGAAGCGTGAGAAAGACGAAGGTATGAGTGAATCCCATCAGACGTATCCTTATCCGCGCCGAAGACTGATCCGCGCCGTGAGCCAGCAGTTGGCTCACGCGGCCCTGGCCACATTGACTAATCTGCACATCGTTGGCCGGGAGAATCTTCCCGAGAGCGGGCCCCTTCTGGTGGTCGCCAACCACTTCAGCTTCATCGACCCAGTGGCGATGATACGAGCTGTGCCGTGGCCCATCGAGTTCGTGGGCGGCTTTCAGATGCCAAACGCGCCGATTGCGGTGAAGTGGCTGCCCAAGGTGTGGGGCTACTACCCGGTCCACCGCGGGAGCTTCTCGACAGATGCCCTACGGGCAGCCGAGGCGGTATTGGCACAGAAGGGCGTGCTGGGCATCTTTCCCGAAGCGGGCAACTGGGCCACGGTGCTGCGTCCGGCACGGCCCGGGGCGGCCTTCTTGGCGGTGCGAACGGGCGCACCAATCCTGCCCATAGGTTTTGCCCACCTGAATGAGGTGTTCCCCAGCCTGCGGAAAGGCAGACGGGCCGATATAACCATACGCATCGGCAAGCCGTTCGGCCCGTTCCGCGCCGCAGGACGGGGGCGGGCACGACGCCCGAAGTTGGAGGCGATCGGGCACGAGATCATGGAACGCATCGCTCAGTTGATCCCCCCGGAGAAACGTGGACATTACTCAGAAGATCCCGCCATCCGCGCCGCAGCTCAAGGCACGGAGGTCTATCCCTGGGACGAGAATCCGGAGGCGTGACGGGCGCCCGAGGTTGTCTGCACCACATAACGAAGCACGACTACGTCGTCTAGGATGTGAGAGCTGACCACTGAGGCGGCTAGCAGATCGAACCTCGCACCATCTGCACCTGTCTTTCGATTTCTCCATAAGTCCGACTACCGGAGCAGGCTTCTCTGCATCGTTGGTTTGCCGCACCAGCCAAAGTCGGTATAATCACCTCGATGCGGAAGTCAGATACTTTCCTTTACGTGACCGCGTTTGCCGGTGGGCTGGTATCGCTGAGCGTCGAGCTAGCCGCCGCTAGCTTGCTGCGGCCTCACTTCGGCACCGCCAACCTGGTCTGGGCCACCATCATCGGGTTGATTCTGCTCTACCTGACCGCCGGTTACTTTGTCGGGGGACGGTGGGCCGATAGCTCACCCCGGCACACCACTCTCTATCAGATCGCAGCTTGGGCCGGCTTCGCGGTCGGGCTCGTGCCCTTCGTGGCGCACCCAGTGCTCTCCCTGGCAGCGCCAGGATTCAGAAACTTCAGCGTTGCCCTGCTTGGCGGCTCCTTCGTTGCGGTTCTGCTTCTTTTCAGTGTTCCGGTCACCTTGCTGGGCTGCATCTCACCTTTTGTCATCCGACTAGCTGTGAAAGACGTGAGAAATTCGGGACAGGTCGCGGGGCTAGTCTACGCTGTCTCGACTCTGGGCAGCTTTCTGGGAGCCTTCCTACCCGACCTGCTCTTGGTGCCCACGATCGGTACGCGAAACACGTTCGTCCTGCTCTCGCTACTCCTTCTCGGCATAGCGTGCGTCGGACTCCTAACCAGGTCGTCAAAGCCCAACCGGAGCCATCTGATCTACTATCTGTCGATGCCTCTCGTAATCATTCTCCTGGCCCTCACCATGTGCAGGCGACCTGTCAAAGCCGCAACGTATGGTGAGGTGATCTACGAGACCGAGTCGGCGTACAACTACATACAGGTGGTGAAGACGAGCGACGGCTGCCGGCACTTGCTGCTGAACGAAGGGGGAGGGATCCACTCGCTTACCTGCCCGGATCGCCTGCAGACGCCTGGACCTTGGGACTACTTCCTCGTCGCGCCGTATTTCAACCCGCCGCCCTACGCTCCAGAGCAGGTCGAACGCGTGGCCCTCATCGGGCTGGCCGCCGGCACGATCGCCCGGCAGTATACCGAGGTGTACGGGTCTCTCCCTATCGACGGCGTGGAGATCGATCCTGAGATCGTGCGCGTGGGACAAGCTTACTTCAGGATGAATCAACCCAACCTCAATGCCATTGTAGCCGATGGACGCGCTTACCTGACTCACACCGACCAGCGCTACACGGTGATCGGGGTGGACGCCTACCGACTACCCTACATTCCACCGCATTTGACCACAGTCGAGTTCTTCCAGGAAGCGTGCAATCATCTAACCCCCGACGGCGTGCTGGTGATCAACGTCGGTCGTACAGCCGACGACTATAGACTGGTAAGGGCGATGAAAGCGACGCTGCTGGAGGTCCTGCCTTCTGCACACGTCATCGACGTACCGTCCAGCTTCAATGCCATCGTCGTCGCCACGGTCCAGCCCACTGAAGCCGGCAACCTGGCAGCCAATCTCCCTATCTTGAGGGGCGATGCGTTCCTTCATCGCACGGCTCTCAGGGCGATCGACAACTTGCACCCCTTAGAGCCAAGCAAGGTCATCTTCACCGATGATCGTGCATCCATCGAGTTGATGACGAACGCACTTCTTTTCGACTACATCCTTGGAGGAGACCGATAGCTTGCGGCACTTCGCTACGCTGCGAGCCGCACTACGAGCAGGAAGGGGGTACGCATGACTGAGCCTCGATGGTCGCGCTGGAGCCAATGGCTTCTCGCTTTGACAGTGCCGATTCTACTGCTGGCCCTCAACCTACGCCTCGTGACCGGCCACTGGTTCGTGCGCTGGGAGTATAGGAGAGATGGATTTCCCAGCGATCCATTCGGTCTATCCACCGAGGAGCGCATCCGTCTGGCTGAGATATGCCAGGATTTCCTGGCCTCCAATGCCGACATCTCTCTGCTGGCCGACCTGCAGCTCGCCGACGGCGAGCCAGCCTTCAATCAGCGGGAGTTGCGCCACATGTCGGACGTTCAGGCCGTCTACCAGGCATTAAGCATCGCGGGTATCGTCGGCGGAGTGATCTGGATCGGCGTTGGAACAGCGTTGATCGCCTCTCGACGGGCAAGGGGATGCATTCCCGCTGCCCTTCTGAGGGGTAGTCTAGTCACCATTGGGTTGTTGACAGTCGTGGGGGGCTTCATGGTCGCGAGTTGGGGGAAGTTCTTCACCACATTCCACCGTCTTTTCTTCAAAGGCAACACTTGGATCTTCCCTAACTCGGATACCCTAATTCGCCTCTTTCCCATTCGCTTCTGGATAGACATAGCGGCAACGCTTGTAGGGTTACTGGTCGTCGAGGCAATCGCGTTGGGCATCGCCGGCTGGGCGTGCAAGCCAGCACCGGGGCCGCCAGTTGGTCGGCAGAACGCAGTGTGATATAATCACCTCGCTATGCAGGTATCTGCAAAGAAAGGCTTTCACGTTGCCCTCAACGCGCATCTCCTTTCCGGGCAAGCGTCCTACCGAAGCGCGGGGGTACATCAATACATTCTCCATCTCCTCCGTCACCTGGGCAGCGTCGAGGGCAGCGTGCGCATCACGGCCCTTTTGGGAGCGGGGGCCCTTGAACCGGACACCGACCTCGACTTGCTGCGATCGAGTCGGGATACCAGCACACCCTCGACGCGGGTCTGGTGGGAGCAGTTGACGCAGCCAAACGTTCTGCGCCGAATCGAGGCCGATCTGGTCCACGGGCCGGTCTTCGTCGGCCCGCTGGTGGCACCGTGCCCGGTGGTCACGACTATCCACGACCTGAGCTTTATCCGCTTTCCACACCTGTTCCGCCCGGCCAACCGTCTCTACCTGACGATTATGACGCGTCTCTCGGCCCGCCGCGCCCGGCGCCTTATCGCCGTATCCGAACACGCTGCCAGCGAATCCGTTGACCTACTGGGCGTGCCTCGGGAGAAGATCTCCGTCGTCTATCACGGCGTGGATGCGGCTTTTCGGCCGCTACCGGCAGCAGAGGTGGCGGCTTTCCGCGAGCGTCGAGGCCTGCCGGAGCGCTTCATACTCTTCGTGGGCACGCTGGAACCGCGCAAGAACCTAGCGCATCTGATCGAAGCATTCGCTCACATCTATGAAGGACGGAGCAAGCTCGTGCTTGTCGGAGGGAAGGGATGGCTCTACGAGGATCTGTTTGCCAAGGTCAAGGATCTGGGCCTGGATGATGCAGTGCTCTTTCCTGGATACGTGCCGACCGAGAATCTGCCGTTCTGGTACAACGCCGCTTCGGCCTTCGCCTATCCCTCGCGGTATGAAGGCTTTGGGATGCCCGTAACGGAGGCCCAGGCGTGTGGAACACCGGTTCTAACCTCGAACACCTCATCACTACCGGAGGCCGCCGGTGAAGCAGCCGTCTTCGTCGATCCGCAAGATATCGAGGCTATTGCCGCCGCGCTGAAGCGAGTGCTGGATGACGACACACTCCGAGAGCAACTCAGAGAGCAAGGCTTGATACACGCGCGGACATTCAAATGGGCGCGCACCGCGGGAGAAACGATCCAGGTCTACCGCCAAGCTGCGGCATGACGTCAGAGGAGGCGATATGAGAGGCCACCGAGCAACCCCCTGGTGGGTTATCGCATCTGACATTGTACTCGTCAACACCAGTATGGTGATTGCCTACTGGATGCGGTACGAGCTTGAGTGGTTCCGGGATATAAGCTACTATCACACACTGTCGGCCTATTTCCCTTTCGCGCTCCTCTTCACCGGGTTGATGCTGCTGACCTCTCGGATGGACCAAGTCTATCAGAAGTGGCCCGGACGGCAGTGGCTCGATCAAGTTTACCGGATCATCAACGCCACAGCGAAGTCAACCGTGGTGATGCTGGCCGTCACCTTCGTCCTCCAGCCACTCGAGTACTCACGTCTGCTACTCGTCGAGGCAGGAATGATCGCCATCGTGCTGCTGGGCACATCGCGAGCAATTCAGAACACCATCATCGGTCGGCTTTACGCGAAGGGTATTGGGGTACACCGAACGATCATCGTGGGCGCCGGCGAGGTGGGCCGTACAGTGATGCGGACCGTCGTGGCACGTCCCGGGCTCGGCTACCAGATCGTCGGCTTTGTTGACGACAATCCGGAGAAAGGAGACCACAACATCGGGCGATTTCAGGGCCTAGGAGCGGTCAACAAGCTGCCCGATTTGATCGAGAAGGAAAACGTGGATGAGGTTATCATTACGCTGCCGTGGATGTACCATCGCAAGATCATGGGAGTCGTCCGTGCGTGCGAACGGAGAAACGTCAGCGCCCATATCGTGCCTGATCTCTTCCAGATGAGCCTCAGCCGGGTCGACGTGGATGACCTGGGCGGCGTGCCCCTGGTTGGCGTGCGCGAGGTCGGCTTCGGGCAGAAGGTCCGCACGATCAAGCGGCTGGTCGATATTGTGGGAGCCGCGCTGGGTCTGACAGCAGGGGCACCCCTTCTGGGACTCATAGCGGTAGCCATTCGGCTCGACTCTCCAGGTCCAATCATCTTCCGTCAGACCCGTGTAGGGGTGAACGGAGAGACGTTCGAGATGTACAAATTTCGCTCCATGTATCAAGGTGCCGAGGAGAAGCTGGAAGAACTCCGTGACCTGAGCGAGGTCGACGGTCCGATCTTCAAGATGAAGGACGATCCTCGGGTCACGTGGGTGGGGCGGATCCTGCGCCGCACCAGCCTCGATGAGCTTCCTCAACTCTGGAACGTGCTGCGCGGCGATATGAGCCTGGTCGGCCCGCGACCACCTATCCCCTCCGAGGTGAGCGAGTACATGGAATGGCACAAGAAGCGAATGGAGGTGCGACCTGGCGTCACCGGGCTGTGGCAGGTAAGCGGGCGCAGCCTGCTGAGCTTCGATGAACAGTGCTTGCTGGACATCTACTACATCGAGAACTGGTCCCTCTGGCTCGACTTCCGGATCCTGCTGCGCACTATCCCGGAGGTGATCTTCGGAAACGGAGCCTACTGACGCACGTTGCCAATTCACCCAACACGTGTTATACTAGTGAGTCGTCTCAGTCATTCGAGGGCGGGCCATAAGTAAGGTCACGCCCTTGTTGTCTGTTGGCTGAATGGTAACTTGATCCAGATTCAGCCAGCCTTTTCGGAGATAGAAGAGCGCATGGAAACGATTCAAGTTTCGACCCAAGGAAAACAAGCGTTTCACGACATCACGAGCCAGGTGCAGGACGTCATCAACAGCAGCGGCGTGAGGGATGGCATCTGCCTGGTCTTCTGTCCGCACACCACGGCAGGGGTGACGCTCAACGAGAACTGGGACGCCAGCGTCCAGCACGATATGGGCGTGGGGCTCGATAAGATATCCCCACCCCGGCCCGAGTATCGCCATGGGGAGGGGAACTCACCGGCCCACCTCAAGTCCTCCCTGATGAGCGCATCGCAGATGATACCAATTGAGCAAGGAGAACTCATCCTAGGACGGTGGCAGGGGATCTACCTATGCGAGTTCGACGGTCCGCGCACGCGCAAAGTGCACGTCAAGGCTCTGAACGGCTAAAGGAAGACAGACAGCAGCAGACGGCAACGGTATCCATAGACCTAGAGACGAGACATCGTTTATGCAGATCGATCTAAACAAGCTGGAGCGCATCCTCCCGACGGTGCGAACGCCCGGTCGCTACGTCGGCGGCGAGTACAACAGCGTCGTCAGGGACTGGAAGGCGACCCCAACGCACGTCTGCCTGGCCTTCCCCGATATCTATGACCTGGGGATGTCCAATCTGGGACTGATGATCCTCTACGATACCCTGAACCAGCTGCCCCACGTGCTGGCCGAGCGCGCTTTCCTCCCCTGGGTGGATATGATCGCGGCGATGCGCGAGGCGGAGATCCCTCTCTACAGCCTGGAGAGTAAGCGCCCGTTGGCCGACTTCGACATCATTGGCGTCACGCTGCCCTACGAACAGATCTACACGAACCTGTTGGAGCTGCTCGATCTCGCTGAGATCCCGCTCCGCTCAGAGGACCGGGATAAGGAGCACCCCCTGATCCTGGCCGGCGGGCACGCCACCTTCAACCCGGAGCCGGTCGCCGCGTTCGTGGACGCGTTTGTCATCGGGGACGGCGAGGAGGCCATCGTGGAGGCGGTGACTGCGTATGAGGAAACGCGTCACGCCCCGAGAGAGGCTCAACTGAGAGCATTGGCCCAGCTACGGGGCGTGTACGTGCCGCGCTTCTACGAGGTGCAGTATCACGCCACGGTATCGGCCTCCGATCGGCAGGGCACCATCGCCGCCATCGAGGCCAACGTGCCAGAGGCGAGCATGCCGGTCCTGAAGCGAATCGCATCCAAGATGCCCCCCGTGCCAACCCGACTCGTCGTCCCCACCGTGGATGTGAGCCACAACCGGGCAGCCATCGAGATCAATCGCGGCTGCACCCGTGGGTGCCGGTTCTGCCACGCGGGGATGGTGATGCGGCCGGTGCGCGAGCGCCCGGTCGAGGAGATCGTGCAAGCAACCGAGAAGATCCTACGACAGACCGGATTCGAGGAGATTGGGCTGCTATCCCTTTCGCCCAGTGACTATTCGAGTATTGACGTGCTGGTAGAGACATTGATGACACGCTTCAGCGAGGAAAACCTCTCTATATCGCTGCCCGCCCTACGCGCGGACAGCTTCTCGATCACCTTGGCTGAGGCTATCGCAAAGGGTCGCTACACAGGCTTCACCTTTGCACCGGAGGCAGGCTCGGACCGCATGCGGGCCACGATCAATAAGACTATCCCATCCCGACAAGTGTTCGACACAGCACGAGAGATTTTTGAGCGAGGCTGGCAGACAATCAAGCTGTATTTCATGATCGGGCTGCCGGGCGAGGAGATGGAGGATGTGGAAGCGATTGCCGAGATGGCTCAGACCGTGCACATCATCGGACGACGTGTTCACGGGCGTCGGGGCCAAGTCAACGTCAGTGTGAACACTTTCATCCCAAAGCCGCACACACCGTTCCAATGGGTGCCCCTGGCATCGAGCCGATCCATTCGCGAGAAGCAAGCGCTGCTGCGGCGCGAGCTTCGCGGGCGCGGCATCAAGCTGGACTACAACGACCCCGAGGCCTCTCTGCTCGAGGCCGTGCTGGCACGCGGTGACCGACGACTGAACGACGTAGTGCAGCAGGCTTGGGACCTGGGCGCGCGCTTCGACGCCTGGGATGACCAACGGGACTTCGGAGCCTGGATGCGGGCCTTCGCCAAAGCCGGACTCGATCCCGACTTCTATGCCTATCGGGAGCGTTCGCCGGACGAACGGCTTCCTTGGGAAGTCGTGGACACCGGTGTGAGGAAGCAGTTCTTGTGGAGTGACTACGAGCGGAGCCAGCGACGAGAGACGCTGTCCGACTGCCGGGAAGTGTGCCACGGCTGCGGTGTGCTCGCTGCACTCGGCGACGAACGAAACGAGACATGGACCTGCCCTTGATCCAGACAGAACACACCGGGCAAATTGTGATACAAGACCACAGGATGGGCTTGACGAGATGAAAATCTAGCCCACCACCGAGACTTGACAGTTAGTCAGAATCAGGAGACATATGACCGATCCACGTATTGAGAAGCTGGCCGACGTGCTGGTTGACTACTCCACTGCAGTACAACCAGGCGACAAAGTAGCGATCAGTGGAGGCACCCTGGCGGAGCCCTTGCTCAAGACCGTCTACGCCAAGGTGCTGGAAGCAGGCGGACATCCTATGTTGCTGCCCTCTTTGCCAGGCACGGAGAAGCTGCTCTATCAACTTGGCTCCGACGAACAGCTTCGACACGTCCCGGAACCGGCGAAGCTGATCCTGAAGACCTACGACGTGCGCATCAGCATTCGAGCGGCGGCCAACACCAAGGCTCTCAGCAACGTCGATCCATCAAAGATGGTGCTCCGTAACAGGGCTCAGACCGAGCTCATGAAGACCTTCATGCAACGTTCGGCGTTAGGCGCACTGCGCTGGGTGAGCACCCTCTTCCCAACCAACGCTTACGCCCAGGATGCCCAGATGAGTCTAAGCGAGTACGAGGACTTCGTCTATGGTGCCTGTATGCCGGACCTCGACGATCCAGTAGGATACTGGGAGGGATTCTCTGCCTGGCAGCAGAAAATTGTCGACTGGCTTGAGGGTAAGAAGCGAGTACACGTCGTTGGCCCCGGCACAGATCTGGATCTCAGCATCGCCGGCCGAACATTCATCAACAGCGACGGCAAGCACAACATGCCCAGCGGTGAAGTATTCACCGGCCCGGTAGAGGAGAGTGCTTCAGGATACGTGACTTTCTCCTATCCAGCCATCCACCAAGGGCGCGAGGTGACCGGCGTACGTCTGCGGTTTGAGGAGGGCAGAGTTGTCGAGGCCAGCGCCGAGAAGAACGAAGCGTTCCTGATCCAGACTCTCGACACCGACGAGGGGTCTCGCTATCTCGGCGAGTTCGCTATCGGTACCAACAAGGGGATCACGCAGTTCACAAGCCAGATTCTGTTCGATGAGAAGATCAACGGCAGTTTCCACATGGCTTTGGGGGCGGGCTATCCCGAGACTGGAAGCAAGAATGAATCGGCCATTCACTGGGACATGATCTGCGACTTACGTGATGGCGGACAGATCTGGGTCGACGATGAACTGCTCTACGAGGACGGTGAGTTCGCCATAGATTTCTAGGCATATGCGATTGCGCATCGTCTTCTCCAAGAAAGGCTGGCTCGTCTACTCCTCGCACCTGGATCTGATGCGGACGTGGGAACGGGCGCTGCGACGCGCTGGTCTACCAATAGCCTACTCCGAGGGCTACAATCCCCGCCCCAAGCTCCAGTTGGCGAGGGCCTTGCCACTGGGCCACGTCGGCGAGGAGGAGATCCTAGACATATGGCTCGAGAAATCGATGTCTCTAGAGGACGTCACGAAGATGGTGGTGCCTGTGCTACCAGAGGGGCTGGTCATCAAGCAAGTACACCAGGTCAACCCGAAGGCTCCGGCGATGCAGACACAGGTGGTAGGAACCGTCTACCGCGTGACCGTCGAGTGGGACGAGCCAAGGGAAGAGGTAGAAAGCCACGTTGAGCAGCTGCTATCAGCGGACGACCTCGTCCACAAGCGACGAGGCAAGCGCTACAATCTTCGCCCTCTGATCGAGGCTCTACACGTGGCAGAGATGGCAGAAGAGAGCGTGACGCTGCGCATGCAGCTGTCGGCGCGTCCCGGAGCGACCGGACGACCGGAGGCGGTTCTGGATGTGCTGGGCATGGGAACTGCTTTCGCCCGCTACTATCGCGAGCGGCTGATCCTGACGACGGAGCCAGAGGAGCAGGTCATCCAGAGTTTTGTGATTCTCGAATGACGAAGATGTAAGGCACTTGTGGAGCGCAGTTCAAGTTGCCAGATGCGGGTCAGAGACGTCGATCGTCACCTTCCGGGACGTCAGTCAGAGTACCGATCACCTTGAGCGCGAAAACGACACTTGAACCAGAGCAATCGCATTTACACTCACAGCCGTCGTCCTCGAGGGCGTCGCAACTGAGAGAGCAGAGCTGTGTAAGCGAAGGAAGCGCAGCGGCTGAAGCGGCATTCACGCCGAAGGACGACGGGCGGAGGCCGCCTACGAGACTGGGTCTAGGAACGCACGATGTGCACATATGATAGCCCTGACACTTGAACCAGGGCAATCGCATATGGAAGGGAGAGAACGCTTAGAATTCCGAAGTTTGCAGGATAGCCTGCTTCTAAAGGCATCCCGCCCATAATGCGCGCAACGCTCGGGACGAATGCTCGGCCGAAACTTCGGAATGCTGGTCAAATGCGATTACCCTGACACTTGAACAGATGCTGGTTGACAAACCCAAGGGATTCGATATAATACTTGCTCGAGCGGCCGAGCCGTTTGGCTTGGCCACTACTTATGCATAGGCAGGGAGGATGTACCGTGTACGCAGTTATGAAATCAGGCGCGCGTCAATATCGCGCTGGCATTGGGGATATCATTCGCGTCGAGAAGCTGTCCGCCGACCCCGGTGAGCAGATCGAGCTGGACGAAGTGCTGATGATTGTCGATGATGACAAGGTCGAGATCGGTCGACCCAACGTCGCGGGAGCCAAAGTGCTGGCGACAGTCGTGGCCCAGGAGAAGGGTCCCAAGATCACGGTCTTCAAGTATCGACCACGCAAAAGATATCAGCGACATGCCGGACACCGTCAACAGTATACTCGGCTGCGGGTGGACGAGATTGTGGTGTAGGAGGAACTGAGATGGCACATAAGAAGAGTAGTGGAGTCTCACGTAACGGTCGAGAGAGTAACGCCAAGTATCTAGGCGTCAAGAAGTATGGCGGTGAGCAGGTACGTGCCGGTCACATCATCGTACGGCAGCGAGGCACACGCATCAAGCCCGGCAGGAATGTTGGCCTTGGGCGAGATCATACGTTATTCGCCACCGCCGATGGATACGTCACCTTTGAGCACACGCGCGGCGGGGGGAAGCGGGTGAGTGTCTACCCGGCTCAGGAGGTAGCATGAGGGAAGATATCCATCCGGAGTTCTATCCCGAAGCCAAGGTCGTCTGTGCTTGCGGCAACTCTTGGACCGTAGGTTCTACACAGCCCGAGATCAGGACTGACGTCTGCTCTGAGTGTCATCCTTTCTTCACAGGCGAACAGAGAATCTTGGACTCTGGCGGCCAGGTCGAGCGCTTCCTCAAGAAGCTTGAGCGTCGTAAGAAGAAGATGGCCGAGATCGAGCGGCGTCGAGCCAAGAAGACCTCGCCCGATCTCTCGATTGAGGAGCTGGACATCCGCACCCAGGCAAAGAATGTCCTGATGGACGCCGAGGTCGAGACGGTTGGTGACGTCCTGGATATGCTCGAGGAGGGCGGTGGCGAAGCCTTGATGAATATCCGCGGGTTTGGCATGAAGTCACTGGCAACGCTCAAGAAACAACTACGCGCGCGCGGCTTTGCCCTTCCGGGAGACGAACCAGCTGAGGAAGAGACTGCCGAGGCAGAAGAAGGTATCTAAGCCAAAACGGCTGCATAGTTAGAGACAATGAGACCGATTTAAGGGGCAGATGGCGCCATCTGCCCCTGTTTTTTGTTTGCATATCCCTCACAATGTACAATAAACCCACTGGCGGCTGGATCGAGGTCATCTGTGGCAGTATGTTCTCCGGCAAGACCGAGGAGCTCATCCGACGCCTTCGCCGAGCGCAGATTGCCAAGCAGAAAGTGCAAGTCTTCAAACCGGCGATCGACACACGCTACGCGGACCGCGAAGTAACGTCTCATAACGGGCTGCAGATCGAGGCCATCCCGGCCGAGAATGCAATTCAACTACGCGCACTGATCGCATCCGACACAACCGTCGTGGCGATCGATGAGGCCCAGTTCTTCGATGACGATATTGTTCGGCTGTGCACCACACTTGCTGATCACGGTCTTCGGGTCATCGTAGCCGGGCTCGACATGGACTTCAGGGGGGAGCCGTTCGGCCCCGTGCCTGATCTGATGGCGCGGGCTGAACAAGTGGACAAGCTACAAGCCATCTGTGTGAAGTGTGGCGGCCCCGCCAGCCGCACACAGCGACTGATCGACGGGGAACCGGCAGCCTACGACGACGCCGTGATTCTCGTGGGTGCGAGCGAAGTGTACGAAGCGCGATGCCGGGGTTGTCACGAGGTAGGAGCTCCTTCCGAAACGGAAGAGAAGATTAATCTATGAATGAAGAGACCACGATCTCAGATGCGATCGAACGCGTGCTACTGGACGAAGCGGCCATCGGCAACCGCGTGCGCAAGCTGGCAGCGCAGATCAGCGCGGAGTATGCAGGCGTCCAATATGGAGAAGACGGCTTGGTGCTGGTGGGTGTCCTCAAAGGAGCGTTCGTGTTCCTGGCCGATCTGGCCCGCCGGTTGACAGTGCCACATCACGTGGACTTCATCGCGCTATCGAGCTACAATCGCGGTGCGACGTCGGGCGAGGTCCGGCTGATTATGGACTCACGGATCAACGTCGCCGACCGCCACGTACTGATCGTGGAGGATATCGTCGACACGGGTCACACGCTCGACTATTTGCAGCGCACCTTCCACGCCCGGAACCCGGCCTCGCTTCGATCATGCGTTTTCCTCAGCAAGCCGGCGCGACGTCAAGTCTCAGTCACCATCGACTACCTGGGGTTCGAGATCCCAGACGTCTGGGTAGTGGGATATGGACTGGACTTCGCCGATCGCTACCGCACATTGCCCTACATCGGGGCCTTGAAAGAGGAAGTGTACAGAACGTAGTGGGGAGAGTGTCGTATGGCATTGCATGACGATGTTAGCAAGGTTTTGATCCCCGAGGACGTTTTACAGCAGCGTGTCGCAGACCTAGGGCAAGCGATCAACAACATATATGCCGATGAAGACCGACCGCTTCTGGTCTGCGTACTCAAAGGTGCTTTTATGTTCCTCGCTGATCTCACACGCCACATGACCATGAGGCACGAAGTTGACTTCATGGAGATCTCTTCCTATGGTGCAAGGACGGAGAGCAGTGGTGTGGTGCGCATCTTGCTTGACCTGGAACGGAATATCGAGGGACGCCACGTCCTGATCGTGGAGGACATCGTCGACTCTGGCCGTACGCTGAGTTACGTCATCCGCAACCTGGAGACACGCAACCCGGCCAGCGTGCGTGTATGCACGCTGTTGAACAAACCCTCACGCCGGGTGATGGACGTGCCGATCGATTTCGTCGGCTTTGAGGTGCCGGACGAGTTCGTCATCGGCTACGGACTGGACTTCGATGAAGAATACCGGAACCTGCCCTTCATCGGCGTGCTCAAGGAAGAGGTCTACGCCGACGTGGAGGAAGAGGACGCCTGCTGACAGGTTCACACCACGGATCAGAGAGAACTACGGAGGGCTATGCGATGCGCGACAAAGGAAACATTCTCCTGGCCTTGTTGTTGATCGCCCTGGGCAGCTATTTACTCCTGAGCGAGATAGGTGTTGGACTTCCCGGTTGGGAGCGCGTCTGGCCGGTGCTTCCACTGGCCGGCGGGCTAGCTCTTCTCACCAGGCACGTCCTCGACTCACGGAGCGACCCAGAGCAGGTCTTCTTCGGCACGGTAGCCACGCTGGTCGGCGTCGTCTTCCTGTTCGTCACAATGGGGCCGCTGACCTACCAGGACCTGGGGTCCTGGTGGCCCGTCTTCGCGCTCATTGGCGGCGTCGCCTTTCTGGCCCAATGGGCTGCGGCAGGCTTCAGAGATTGGGACGCCCTTTTTCTGGGGTTGGTCACGCTATGCGTCGGCGGCGTGGCCCTGGCGATCACGTTCCAGTTGCTGGGGCCCAACACACGAGAGATCCTACCCAGGCTCTGGCCCATCGTCTTGATCCTGGCCGGTCTTATGGCCCTAATGCGCGGGCTGATGAGCCGACGCACGCGCTAGATGCTTGTCGGGATCGACGCCAGCCGCGCCATCGCCGATCGCCCGACAGGCACAGAGACCTACTCGCGGCGGCTGATACAGGCTCTCTTGAGTCACGAATGCTCCCATCGCTTTCGTCTCTACGCCCGCAGCCTGCCATCATCTGACATCTTCCCCGAAGCGGAACTACGGGCCATCCCTTTCCCACGCCTATGGACCCACGTGCGTCTCAGCTGGGAGATGGCGCGCCGTCCCCCGGATCTGCTTTTTGTGCCGGCTCACGTCCTGCCGCTCATTCACCCGCGTCGAAGCCTGGTTACAATCCACGACCTCGGCTATCTCACTTTCCCAAGAGCACACCCCTGGCAACAGCGGCTCTACCTTGACGTCTCCACGCGCTGGAACGCACACACTGCAACCCACGTCTTGACCGACTCCAAAGCCACGAAAGCCGATCTGAGCACGTACTACGGCATCGATCCAGACAAGATCACCGTTGCCTATCCGGGAGCTGACGAATCGCTGCAGCCGGTGCACGATACCGCCACCATCGGATCCACGAAGGCGCGCTATGGCATCGCAGACGACTACTTCCTCTACCTCGGCACGCTACAGCCCCGAAAGAACCTGGATCGCCTGGTAGAGGCCTTTGCCCAATTCTTCACTCGCCATTCGTCCCCTCCCGTTCAGCTGGTCCTGGCCGGCAAGCGAGGATGGCTCTGCACCGAGCTGTTCGAGCAGATTGAACAGCAAGGGCTCGAGCAGCAGGTCTGCTTTCCAGGTTATATCGCTCAGGAGGACAAGGCTGCCCTCTTGAGCGGGGCAACCGCCTTTGTCTTCCCCTCTCTGTACGAAGGTTTCGGGCTGCCGGTGTTGGAAGCTCAAGCGTGCGGCTCTCCCGTGATCACCAGCATCACCTCAAGCCTACCAGAGGTCGCCGGCGACGCAGCACTCTTGGTCGACCCGCGGGATAGCACCGCCATCGCCAATGCGATGGAACGTCTCGTCGATGACCGGAACCTGCGCGTCGAGTTGATCGAGCGGGGATTCGCCAACGCAGGGCGTTTCTCGTGGCAAGCCTGCGCCGAGACCGTCCTGAAGGTGATCGAAACCCATCTCTGTTAGAGTCTCGGAAGCATGGTATAATGCCTGTCGCTTATGCGAGACGACATCCAAGCTGATACCGCTCCACCGCCCTCGGGCGGCCTGATACGGTTAGAAGCGCGCGCTGCAGATCTCGGCAGTTGGCTCGGGCCGACGTGGGCCACGCTCTGTGGCGTCGCGGCCTCCAACGCTTTCCGCTGGCAGAGCGGAGATTGGCTGCACCTGGCACTGCTGCCCCTCCTCGTGGACGCTGGCTGGGGAACCCTGTGGACCGCTATGGTAAGCACCCATTGGGCACTGCCAATTCATCGCTGGCGCAATTGGCATAAGAACAGAGCGATGAACATACTGCCCTACACCTTGTCGGGCACGCCCGGTGACCGCATCGGGCGTTGGCTGGGGAGACTGTGGGCCTGGTGGCAAGAGGCTCTCTGGCCCACCTGCGGCTCTGCCATCGGCGCTATCCTCGTTGCCCTGCCCGTCACAGCAGTGCTGGGGACGCTACTGGGGCCCGAGTTGCTCTTGCTAAGCGGGGCCGCCCTGGCGCTGATGCAGCTCGGCGTTATCTGGGAGAGCGGGCGCGGCGGCGTTCCGCCGGGATGGGATGCGCTGATCGCTGTTGCCCTGCCCTGGCTGGCCGGTCACGCAACCTTTGGGGTCATCACGCTCCCTTCGGCGGGCCTTGCTACGCTCTTTGCGCTGGCCTGGGGAAGCGGCTGGGGCACCACGTCCGGCCGGGCGCGCACGGTGGTGGTCGCCAGTCAACTGGCATCTGCAGCCTGCCTCGTCGTCCTTCATCGGCCCCTGGCGGCCGGTGCGCTATTTCTGCTTCTGTTACCTCAGATGGCACTGCTCCCCTGGATACGACTCGATCTTCCCACGAACCGGTTCGTGCGTTACACCCGCCCCTGGCTGATGGTGGCCATGGCGGTCGCCGCGTTGGTCCTGTAGGCCATGCCCTGGCTCACCATCGCTATCGTCATCCTTGGTCTCCTACTGCTGGGGCTAATCCTTTACTGGCAACTGATCATAGCCGAGGGGGCCTACCTGGGAAGACGCATCGTCGTGCTGATGTACGATTGGTCAGCGGGGGCCTACGAGCGCATCAAGAAGTACAGCCCTGGCGATGAACAGTGGTTTCTGGGTCTCCCTCTGGCCCGCTCGCTGGAGATGATACCCGCGCCCCTGGTGCTGGACGTGGCGACGGGGACCGGACGTCTCCCACGGGCCCTGCTACGCCAACCCCCCTTCCAGGGTCGAGTCATCGGACTGGATCTGTCAAAGGGCATGGTCCGAGAGGCAGTGCGCCGCACGGCGCAGTTTGCAAACCGACTGACGTTTATGTGGCAAGACGCCAGCCAGCTCCCCTTCAGGGAGAACACCTTCGACGCTGTGACCTGCATTGAGGCCCTGGAGTTTATGCCGGATCCTCCTCGCGTGTTGGACGAACTGATCCGCGTCCTGCGTCCGGGCGGTGTGCTGCTGATCACCAACCGGGTCGGCCCTGACGCGAGATTTTTGCCCGGTCGGGCGTTCGATCCGGATAGGTTCGAGAAGATGCTGGAGGAGCGATACCTTGAGCAGATCAGGACCAGAAGCTGGCAGGTCGATTATAATCTCATCTGGGCCGTCAAGCGAGGGGAGCCGCAGGGCGGCGGCATTCAGCCGTTGGAGGAGATCCTGCGCTGTCCCGCCTGCGACAGCCCACTGGAGCGAGAGGCAGAGGCCTTCCGCTGCACCGGCTGCGACCGTCGCTATCCCGTCTCCGAAGAGGACGTCATCGAGATGGCGAACGTACGTTGACATGGTAAACTCAAGCGGGCGCTTGCACATTCCGGCCAAGATGATATAATGCGGCGCAACATCTGAGACTGAAAGCGTCGACCGGGACGAGTACCGCTGCGCGAAGGTCAAAGAGAAGGGAGGTCACCGGCTGAGAGCCTCCCCGACCGGACCGGCGAGAAGACCACCCGGGAGTGGGTCTCCCAAACCGCTTGGCGGGAGTATGGGACCTCGGTACGGCCCGTTATCGCCGCAACGAGTGCGCGGCAAACGGCGTTTGCCGCTGAACTTGGGTGGAACCGCGTGGCAGATCCCCGCGCCCCAGGGCGTGGGGTTTTTGTATATCTGAGGAGTGGAGAGATGGCGACACTGACGATGAAATTCGGCGGCACCTCGGTGGGGAACGCCGAAGCCCACAGTCGGGCCGCGGACATTGTGCTGGAGCAGGCGAAGACTTGGGATCATCTGGTCGCGGTCGTCTCCGCGATGAGCGGAGCGACCGATGCGCTGACAGAAGGGGCACGGACAGCGGCTTCCGGTGATGATCAGACGTACCGAGCGATTGTCGCCGATCTGCGCGTGTGGCACTACCGCGCCGTCGATGAGCTGCTGGACCCCAATGGCGAACGTGCACGCCTCCTCACCACGGTCGACGAGTACCTCGATGAGTTCGCGACGTTTTGTCACAGCGTCCACGTCCTGGGCGAGGTGACACCCCGCGCGATGGACGCCATCACCTCGCTGGGAGAGCGCATCAATGCCCGCATCCTGGCAGCGGTGCTCCGCCAGCGTGGCGCCAGCAGCGAGGCCATCGACGCGACGGACATGATTATCACCGATGACAAGTACCAGAACGCGGTGCCCTTAATGGATCTGACGCGAGAACGGGTCACCGGCCGACTCTCACCTCTCTTGGAAGAGGGGACAATCCCGATCGTGACCGGCTTCATCGGCGCCACCGAGGATGGCGTGACCACGACGCTGGGCCGTGGAGGGAGCGACTACAGCGCCGCCATCCTGGGCGACTGTCTGGACGCTGACGAGGTCTGGATCTGGACCGACGTCGATGGCGTCATGACCACAGACCCGCGCATCGTGCCGGACGCACAGGTCCTCCCGGTGCTTTCCTACAACGAGGTGAGCGAGCTAGCCTACTTCGGGGCCAAGGTGGTCCATCCACGCACCATTCGCCCGGTTGTCGAGCGCGATATTCCGCTGCGGGTGAAGAACACGTTCAACCCCACACATCCCGGCACCCGCATCAATCGGAAGGCGGAGGCCGCGCCCAGCACGGTCAAGGCGGTCACAGCGATCGAGGGGTTGAGCCTGGTGAACGTCGAAGGGCGGGGGATGATGGGCGTGCCCGGCATCGCGGCCCGTACCTTCGCTGCCGTGGCCAGCCAGGGCGCCAGTGTATTGATGATCACCCAGGCTTCGTCGGAGCAGTCGATCTCTTTCCTAATCCCCACCGAGACGGTGGATCCGGTCATCAACGCCATCGAAGAGGAGATGGCGTTGGAACTGGCGCGCAAGGACATTGATCGGGTCTGGTCGATCGACAACGTAGTAATCGTGACCGCCGTTGGATCAGGGCTGCGGACCACGCCCGGCGTCGGCGCCCGAATCTTCGGGGCGTTGGCCCGGGCCGAGATCAACGTCATTGCCGTGGCACAGGGCTCCTCCGAGTGCAGCATCTCCCTCGCCGTCGACGCAGACGACGCGGGGATGGCGGTGCGTCAGATCCACAACCACGTGATCTTGAACGCGAGCACCGAGTCCGCCGTGGGCTGAACCCCACGCCACCTAGCCGGGATGCGGAGCGCCGTCGTCCCGACGGCACCTTGGGAAAGAGAGGAGAGATGGGCAAGATCAACGTAGGTGTGGTGGGCGCCACCGGCATGGTCGGGCAGAACTACCTGCGGCTGCTGAAAGGACATCCGTGGTTCCGGGTGACACACGTATCCGCCTCCCCGCGCTCCGCCGGCAAGGCCTACGCGGATGCTGTAGCCGGGCGGTGGGTGATGGATGAGCCGATCCCCCAGGAGGTAGCCGGGCTGACCGTCGCCGATGGAAGAGATGTAGAGACAGCCAGGGCAAGGTGCACCTTTGTCTTCTCCGCCCTGGGTATGGACAAGCAGGCGGTGCGGGAGCTGGAGGAACGATACGCGGGCAGCGGCCTGCCGGTGGTCTCCAACAACTCGGCGCATCGTCACACGGTGGATGTGCCCATGCTGATCCCGGAGGTCAACCCTCACCACACCGCCATGATCCCTATCCAGCGAGAGAAGCGGGGCTGGGACGAGGGTTTCATCGCGGTCAAACCGAACTGCAGCCTGCAGAGTTTTCTGCCGCCGGTGTACGCGCTGATGGAGGCCGGTTACCCGGTCGAGAGTGTGATCGTCTCCACCCTACAGGCCTTCTCCGGAGCCGGCTATCCCGGCGTGTCGTCGCTCGATATGGTCGACAACGTCGTGCCCTTTATCGGGGGCGAGGAGGAAAAGACCGAGCTCGAGCCGCTGAAGATCCTGGGGGCTATCGAAGAGGGGCGGTTCGTCTACGAGGACTCACTGACCATCTCGGCGCACTGCAACCGCGTGCCCGTGATCGACGGTCACACGGCCTGCGTCAGTCTCACGTTCGGGGCGGATCGCCCCTCGCTGGACGAGATCGTCACCATCTGGCACGCGTTCGAGGGCGCGCCTCAGGAGATGGACCTCCCGTCGGCCCCTCGGCCCCCCCTCCTCTATCGGGATGAGCCGGACCGACCGCAACCGCGCAAGGATCGGGATGCCGGCAGCGGCATGGCGATCACGGTCGGACGGCTGCGCGAGTGCCCGGTGATGGACATCCGCTTTGTCGCGCTATCCCACAATACGGTGCGAGGGGCGGCCGGCGGCGCTATCCTGAGCGCCGAGCTATTGAAGGCGCAGGGCTATATCGGGTGAAGGGAAGGTATCGGTGCCCATGCCCTTTCGTCTTCAGCATTCGTGATATAGGACAGAAGAGGAGCCTCTATGAATATTCTCGTGACAGGAGCAGCTGGCTTCATCGGATCCCATCTTGCGGAGCGGTTGGCCGACTTGGGCCATTCGGTGCGCGGTCTCGATTGCCTCACAGCGTACTACTCGGTGGCGCTCAAGGAACTCAACGCCAGCCAGATCGCGTCAAGAGGCGTCGAGTTTCTGCGCCTCGATCTGGCGGAAGATGATCTGAGCACAGCTGTCAGGGACGTTGATTTCGTCTATCACTCGGCTGCGCAGCCGGGGATCTCCGCCACGACCTCGTTCCAGACCTACGTGAGAAACAACCTGACGGCCACGTACCGGTTATTGGAGGCGGTCCAGGCAGTATCCTCGTTCCGAGGGCTGATCAACATCTCCACCTCGTCCGTCTACGGCGCGGATGCCTCCGGCGACGAGACCACCGAGCCGAAGCCGACCTCCTACTACGGCGTGACCAAGCTGGCGGCCGAGCAGCTCGCGCTGGCGTACACGCGCGATCGGGGGCTGCCGACCTGCTCGCTGCGGTTGTTCTCGGTGTACGGTCCCCGCGAGCGACCCGACAAGCTGTACTCGAAACTGATCCGCTGCATCATGGAAGACGAGCCATTCCCGCTGTATGAGGGCAGCGAGCACCACCGGCGAAGCTACACCTACATCAGCGACGCGGTGGACGGGTTGGTGGCCGCTCTTCACACCTTCGACACGTGCCGCGGGGAGATCTTCAACGTCGGTACAGACGTGACCCACACCACGGGAGAAGCGATCGAGACCGTGGAAGACGTGATCGGCAAGACAGCCATCATGGAGAGGGCACCGCGGCGGGCAGGAGATCAACTGAAGACCCACGCCAACATCGAGAAAGCACGCAGATTGTTGGACTACAATCCCACCACCACGCTGAGGGAAGGTGTGGAGGAGATGGTCAAGTGGTACGAGAGACGCATCCGAGGGCGGATCCATCTGTAGTGGATCGTTCGTCCGAGGGGCGTTCCCGAGGAGACAGCGTGAGCCGGCTCAGTCGAGCTATCATCACCGACATAGAGGGGATAGGAGCGGTCGTCCAGGACGTCTGGAAGCAAGAGATCCTCCCCGGCGTATGCAAGGCCCAGATCGAGGATGACGCAGGCGCCCTTTGGGTCGCAAAAGCAAAGGACGATGTCTTGGGATTCATCTCCGCGTTCCTGACGGTGGACAAAGCCGGTCGCCGCCGCTGGGAGGTGGATCTGGTAGCCGTCAGACCAGCCCATCAGGGCAAAGGCCTGGGACAGCGGTTGATCAGACGGGTGTGGCAGGATGCCGAGGGACGGAACGCGGTCGAGGCACGGGCACTCATCCGCGTCAACAATCTTCCAAGCCAGAAGGCGTTCCGAAGAGCGGGGTTCACCAGCGACAGCCACGTTCAGCGTCTCCTGTTATGGCCCCCCAAACTCGCCGAGAACCCGGCTCCCTGCCCCGACGGGGTCTCGCTCTTAGCGGTGGACACGCTGACCTACCGCGGGTTGTGGATCGAGGGACTGGCGAGCCTGCCCCACGCCGAACAACGATCCGTCGTCAGAACGGCCCGGGCGACGATAGCACGAGAGAACCGCCTCAACACCGGCGCCCTGGTTCTCGCCGACAGAGAACGTCTGCTGAGCCCCGACCTGCGGGCCCAGGCGAAGGTACACGGCGAGTACTACTGGTTTACCAAGCCGAGCCAGGAAACGTAAGACGTTGACTGCGCTTTGCGCCATGCATTGTGTGAATCTTCCAACGGAGTGATCAAATGGACATCCACGGTCGTGCGTCCGTTCACGAGTTCCTGGGCGACTTCATCGTGTACCGCAACTTGATTCCGCTCGATGAGCGTCTACCACGGCTTGATGACGTGAGAGAACGGGCGGAGGTAGCCGAAGGCACCACGCCACGCAAGAGCCAGCCGGCCTACGCCCGCGTCATCGTGGAGCTGCTCCAGGCAGCGCGGGCGATCGACAGCCCAGGCGTTGCTCTCGAACGGCTGGTCTACGTCGGCGACACGCGCATGAACGACGGCACCGCCTTCGCCAACATCGCCCGAGCCGGAGGGTGGCCTGGGATGGCCTTCATCGCATCCGAGAAGGACAACCCAACGCCCCCGGAGATCATGGGGATGAAGGGCAGCCCAGGGCAGGCAGACGGGCCGGGTTTACCAAGGATGGTCTATCTGGCGGGCCGATGGGCGGCCATCAGCAACCCTGCTGCGCGTCCTTCGTTCGAGCAGTTCTGCCGCGAGCGGGGGTTTGTCATCGACGATCGGACGGCTGTGATCGTCGATCTCGACAAGACAGCGCTGGGCGCGCGCGGGCGAAACGATCACGTCATCAATCAAGCCCGCGTGGAGGCCGTGCGGCGCACCGTGGGGGACCTGCTGGGTGATGCCTTCGATCCAGACGCGTTCGAGGCCGCCTATGACGCGCTGAACCAGTCTGAGTTCCACCCCTTCACCGCCGACAATCAAGACTATCTGGCGTACATCTGTCTCATCCTGGGTAGCGGGTTGTACCACCTCAGGTCCTTGATGGAACGGGTGCGCGAGGACCGCGTGACATCCTTCGGACAGTTCATCGCCGAGGTGGACGAGCAGGGCGACGACCTACCCGCCTCCCTACGCGAGATTCACCAGCGCATCTACCGACGCGTACGGGCAGGCGACCCCACGCCCTTCAAGGCCTTCCGCTACAATGAGTACGACGCCACCGTGGAGCGGATGGGCTGCCTGGGAGAAGATGCCCCGGTCGAGGAGCTCTTGGCAGGCGAGATCGTGATCACTCAGGAAGTACGAGAGGCAGCGCTGCGGTGGAAGAGGCAAGGGGCGCTGCTCTTCGGCCTTTCAGACAAACCGGACGAAGCCTCGATCCCGACGAAGCGGCTAGCCGATGAGGGGTTTCAGTCGATCCACCGGGTCGAGACGCACGTGGTGGGCGATGGGTAGACCGAAAGATTGAAAAGAGAGGAAGGGATCGTATGACCTACCATAGCTGGCTTGAGTGCACCCGTGGCTGCGGAGAACGCCATTCGGTCTACGACGTGATCTACCATTGCGAGGCGTGCGGTGGACTTCTGGACGTGGAGCACGACATGGAGGCCCTGAAGGATCGCAGCGCCGATGAATGGAAGTCGCTCTTCGACGAGCGCACGCGCACCAATGAGTGGCCCTACGGCAGTGGTGTATGGGGCAAGAAGGAGTGGGTGCTCCCGCAAGTGGCGAACGAGAACGTCGTCTCGATGTACGAAGGCCACACCAACTGCTTCTGGGCGGAGCGGTTGGGCGAGGAGATCGGCGTGCCGGACCTGTGGGTGAAACAGTGTGGCAACAGCCACACCGGTTCCTTCAAGGACCTGGGGATGACGGTGCTCGTCTCGGTGGTGAAGCAGATGCTGGCCGACGGCAAGCCCATCCGAGCTGTGGCCTGCGCCTCGACCGG